>CBHWBD010000203.1:0-9438 GCA_966111775.1 uncultured Comamonadaceae bacterium
GCGATGGCCTTGTAGGCCGGCGTGTCCGTCGCGCCGACGAAGTTGCGCTGCATCAGGCTGCCCTGCATCAGGCCAGCGGCGACGCCGATCTCCTGGCGGCCGAGCTGGAAGGCGCTGTCGAGCTTGGCCTTGAAGGGCTCGCTGTGCAGGTCTTCCTTCTCCAGCGCCTCGATGAAGCGCTGCACCTGCTCATCGACCTTGTCGGCCACCTCGGCCTTCAGCGGCACGGCCTCGACGGCCTGGACCGGCTGCACCGGCGTGATGACCTCGGGCGGGGTCAGCGTGAAGCTGGGAGTGGCGGTCGCGGTCGTCGTGGTGTTCATGCGATGTCCTTGTTGCCGAACTTCTGGTTCAGGAATTCACTGTGGCGCAGGAAGGCCTGGGCGTCCTGCGAGGCGAGGTCGTCGCCGAGCTGCTCGACCTTGGTCTCCAGCTCGGCCAGCACGCCCTCGAAAGTCGTCTGCGCCGTCTTGCCATTGGCCAGCAGCTTGGTGGTGGCGAACTGGGCCGGGATGCTGAGGTAGGTGTTGAGCGCCTGCGGCAGATAGCTGATGGCGATGTGGCGGGCGTGGAAGGTCTCCTGCAGGCTGAGCTGCCCCTTGCTGCGCTCCCACTGGTCGAGCAGGCCCTCAAGCCGCTGGCAGAGATGCATGATGCGCTGGGCCAGCGGCGCCGGAATGCGGCCGCCCGGGTTGTGCTCGGTCAGGCCGCGCACGCCGGCCAGGGCCCGGCCCATGGCCTCGCGGGCATCGCCCTCGTCCTCGAAGTTCAGCGCCTCCCAGGCGTCTTCTTTCGTGCTGGGCCAGCCCCACCACAGCGCGCCGCCGGCCAGGCCGACGACATAGCCCAGGGCCGCCACGCCCAGGCCCCAGCCGCCGAGAAAGCCCAGGCCCTTGAGCACAAGCACGCCGGTGGCCGCCAGCAGGCCGCACCAGTTGGCCGGCGCGTTCAGCCATCTGAGCAGACCGTTCATTGGTAGGCCCGGATGTCCTTGAACACCGCATACAGCGGCGTCTTGCGCGCGTCGAAGACCTTGCCGCCGGTGATCTCCACCAGGGCCTTCAGATCACCCGCGTCGGCCTCGCCGAACAGCACCATGAAGACCGGAATGCCGCGCACGTCCTCGGGCAGTTGCTCGTAGGCGCGCTTGAAGTCCTCCAGGCGCCGGCCCATATTGCTCTTGCCGTCGGTGAAGGCCACGACCGAGTACTGGTAGTCGGGGTTGCGCTTGCGCTCCTCCAGCATGTTCTGCAGGCCGGTCAGCACCGCGTCGTAGAGGGCCGTGCCGCCGGCCATCTTCAGCTCGTCGGCGGCGTCGCGCACGCGCTTGAGTTCGGCCAGCTTGGCCTCGGTGTCGGCCTGCGGCCGCACGCCCTTGGTGACCTTGCTGCCGGCCGGGATCTCAAAGGCCACGGGCTCGCGCACGCGGTCGCTGAAGGGCAGGAACCACAGCCGCTCGCGGTTGGTCAGCTTGGCGACGCGGCCGGTCAGCGAGGCGTCGGCGCCGGCCAGGTAGTGGATGGCCTCGACCAGCTGCTCGCGGCGCTTGCCCTGCATGCTGCCGCTGGTGTCCAGCACGAAGGTGCTGGCGATGGGCTTGCGGAACTCGTTCAGATAGGCGTCGATGAGGCCGTCGGCCAGCTGGCGGTCGGGCGAGAAGGGCAGCTCCACCTGGAAGCCGCGCGCCGGCAGGATGTCGGCCACCCGGGCCGCCACCTCGGCGCGCATCGGGCGGCGCAGGGTCTGGCGGGCCAGCCACAGCTGGGCGTTGTCGCCCTTCAGATACTCGACCACCTTCAGATAGTCGGCGCGGCGGGCGTCGTTCAGCAGCATGAAGGGATAGTCGGCCGTCGTCACGCCCTCGAAGGGGTAGATCAGGTGCAGGGGCTCGCGCAGCTTGCCGCTGGCGTTCAACGTCAGCAGCCAGCTCTCGTAGTTGATGAAGGCGTTGGCCCGCGTGCCCTGTTGCTTGGCGAACTGCTCGGCCAGATAGGTCGAGTTGTCGCCGACTATTCTGTAGCCCTTCAGGAAGTCGGCAATCGCACCGCGGTCCACGTCGGCCGCGCTCAGCGCCTCGCCCTTGCCGCCAGCTGCGGCCACCACGCCCAGCAGGGCCATGAAACCCTGGTTGCTGGTGGCCGGGTTGGACAGCGCGTATTGCAGCTTGCCGGTCTTGGCGGCGCGGGTGATGTCGGCCCAGGTCAGCTTGGCGTCGGGCTTGTCCCAGCCGTTCTTCGCGGGGTCGCTCTTGCTGACGCCCACGGCCATGGGCGACAGCATGATCTTTTCCTGCAGCTTGACCTTGCCCTGGCCAGCCGCGTCGCTGAGCAGGTATTTGGCGTTGGCGAACCAGGCCACGTCGGCCTTGGATCCGCTCAGCACCTCCTGCGTGCTTTCCATCGTGCCGCCGAAGCGGAACTGCACGTCCACGCCGGTGGCGGACTTGATCTGGGCGGCCAGCGGCTCGATGTCCTTCAGGTCGCTGGTGGCGAGCACCTGCAGCACCGGGCCGGCGGGCGCTTCGGGTGCCGTCTGGACAGCGGGCTCAGGCTTCTTGCCGCAGGCGGCCAGCAGCGTGAAGCTCAACAGGAGCAGGGTGCGGCGGATCACTGGTTCATCTCCCGGCTGACGATGTCGATCATTTCAAACATCAGATCGAACCCTGGCGGGTCGATGACCTGGTTCAGCTTCACGTCCACGGCCAGGCCGGCGGTCTTGGCGGCCTCGGCAAAGGCGGTGGTGTCGCCGGTGCGAAAGCCCTGCTCCAGCGCCACGGCCTGCAGCGTCTTGTTCGTCGACAGCAGCTCGGCCAGCTGCTTGCCGCGCTCGTTCAGCGCCACCAGCACCCATTTGTTGACGATGGTGGGCTGGGGATACATCAACACCATCTCGGGCCGGATGCCGCCTTTTTGCGCCTGGGCCACCATCTGGGCCTCGTAGATGAAGGTCAGCGGCGTCTTGCCCATGCCGATGGCCAGGTAGTCGTCGAAGGCGCCGTTGACGTAGTTCTCCTGGAAGCCCTGGCGCTTGAACAGCTCGGCCAGCTGCGTCGCGTACTTCTGCGCCGCCGTGCGGTCGGCCACCACGTCGCCGTTCAGCGCAGCCGACGTCAGGGCCAGATACATGGCGGCGGAGTTGCTGCGGCGGATGTCGGTCGTGCTGACCAGCACGCTGCGCGACACCGCGTAGTCGCCGCTGGCCTTCAGGTCGCGCCAGCGCTGCTTGGCCAGCATGGCCTGCGTGAGCTTCTCCATGTCCAGGCTGTAGACCTTGGGCGCCTGGGCCTTGGCCATGCCGTTGGCAGCCAGGATCTTGGCGACCGGCTCCCAGGACGCGACGACCAGGGGCGTGTGGAAGGGCGAGGTCTGGGTGGCGTTCTTGCCGGCCTTGCGGGCGGCGTCCGCAATCATGTTGGCGGCGACGACGCCGCTGGCGATGAAGAAGTCGGGCTGGTCGGCGGCGCCGATCTTGGCCGCCATGTCGCGGCTGCCGACGCGGGCCACCTGCACCGGCAGCTTGGCGCCGCCCAGCACCTTGGCGACGCGCTCGTCCTTGAAGAAAGCCTCCACATCGACGGCGATCAGCCCCTTGAGCGGCTCGGCGCTGGCGATAGCCGCCTGTTCCTGCGCGATCTGCTTGTGCTCGTCGTTGCTGCGCAATGCAAAGAAGAGGGCGCCGCCAAAGGCTGCCAACAGGACCAGGGTGCCGACCAGGCGTTTCGCGTTGTTCATGATGAGAGGAAGCAGTCTCCTTATTTCGATCAGGGCGGAGTGTCACCGAAGCCGGACCGGGCGCGCAGACGACAATCCGGTTTTATGACCCAAGCTCCCTTACAGCTCACCCTCACCCGGCCTGACGACTGGCACTTGCACCTGCGCGACGAGGCAGCGCTGGCCAGCGTGCTGCCCTACACGGCTCGCCAGTTCGCCCGAGCCATCGTCATGCCCAATCTGCGCCCGCCGGTCACGACGGCCGCCCAGGCGGTGGCCTACCGCGAGCGCATCCTGGCCGCGTTGCCCGAGGGCCTGGACTTCCAGCCGCTGATGACGATGTATCTGACGGACAACACGCCGCCGGACGAGATCAAGCGGGCCAAGGACGCGGGCGTGGTCGCGCTCAAGCTCTACCCGGCCGGTGCCACGACCAACAGCGATGCCGGCGTCACCGACATCCGCAAGACCTACAAGACGCTGGAAGCCATGCAGCGCGAAGGCCTGCTCTTCCTGGTGCACGGTGAGGTGACCGACGCCGACATCGATGTCTTCGACCGCGAGGCGGTGTTCGTCGACCGCGTCATGAAGCCGCTGCGCGCCGCCATGCCCGAGCTGAAGGTGGTGTTCGAGCACATCACCACCAAGGAGGCCGCCCAGTACGTGACCGAGGCCGACCGCTTCACGGCCGCCACCATCACGCCCCAGCACCTGCTCTACAACCGCAACGCCATCTTCACCGGCGGCCTGCGCCCCCACTACTACTGCCTGCCCGTGCTCAAGCGCGAGGAGCATCGCCAGGCCTTGCTGAAGGCCGCCGGCTCGGGGCTGCCGAAGTTTTTTCTCGGCACCGACAGCGCGCCGCACGCTGCCCAGCTGAAGGAGAACTCGGTCTGCGGCGCCGGCTGCTTCACGGCCATCTCGGCGCTGGAGCTGTACGCCGAGGCCTTCGAAGCCATCGGTGCGCTGGACAAGCTCGACGCCTTTGCCGGCCACCATGGCCCCGACTTCTATGGCCTGCCGCGCAACACCGGCACGGTCACGTTGAAGCGCGAGCCCTGGACGCTTCCTAGCGCCGTGCCCTTCGGCGAAGCTCAGCTCAAGCCCCTGCGCGGCGGCGAAACCCTGAACTGGAAACTGATCTCGTGATGACCACCAACAAGAAAGTCGCCTTCCTCGTCGACTTCGACAACGTCGCCACCGACGTCATCGAGCAGGCGCTCGGCATGGTGTTCAAGGACTACGGCGCCGCCCACATCCGCCGCGCCTACTGCAATGCCGAGCAGGCCCTGCGCGAGCAGAACTTCCTGAAGCGCCTGGGCCTGCGCGCCATCGTCAATCTCGCCATCGGCAAGAACTCCACCGACATCGCGCTGGCGGTGGACGCGATGGAGCTGGCCATCAGCGAGAAGCCCGACGTCATCGTGCTGGTGTCGTCCGACAGCGACTTCGCGCCGCTGGTGCTGCGCCTGCGCGAGAAGGGCGCCTGGCTGCGCGGCTTCGGCCAGCATGGCAAGACGGGCGACGGCGTCATCCAGATCTACGACCAGTTCAACGAGCTGGCCCACGACAGCGGCCGACCGGCGCCCAAGCCGGCGGCCAAGGCCGCGAGGAAGGGGGCAGCGCCCAAGCCGGCCGCCAAGAAGGCCGCGCCGCCCAAGGCCGCAGCGCCGGCTCCGGCGCCCAAGCCGACGCCGGCTCCCGCCCCCAAGGCGGCGCCGGCCCCGAGCGCCGTCGACGCCAACGTCGCCGCAGCCCGGGAAATCAACGCCGTGCTGGCCCTGCTGCCCAAGCTCGCCGACGGCCAATGGCATGACCTCGGCAGCGCCGCCAAGGCCTTGAAGGACGCCGGCCTGCTGCCCAAGTCCGCGCCGGCGACCAAGCTCTTCCGCAAGCACCCGCAGGCTTTCCAGCTGCAGCCCGAGAAGCAGCCCAACCAGGTGCGTTTCGGCCACGGATGATCGGAATGCTTCACGGCCATGTGGCGTGACCAGCGGCTCGTGCGCGCAAAGCAGCTAGCATCGACGGCCTCCACGGGAGGTCTCGTTTGCTGAAGTCCTGTCTGAAGTCCCTGCTGGGCGCGGCGCTGGCCGGCCTGGCCATCGCCGCCGGCGCGCAATCGCCGCCGCCCGCGCCCGCCGCTCCCAATCCGCAGCCGCCGCAGGCCCAGCAGCCGCCTACAGTCTCGGCCAGTGCCCGGCGCCTGTACGAGCGCAGCAAGGGCCAGCTGCTGCAGATCCGCACCCTGCTCAAGACCCAGGACAGCCAGGCCTCGGTGGGCTCGGGCTTCCTGGTCAGCAACGACGGCCATGTCGTCACCAACTATCACGTCATCAGCCAGTTCGCGCTGGAGCCCGACAGCTACCGGTTGCGCTATGCGACGACCGACGGCGAGGGGGGGGCGCTGGAGCTGCTGGACTTCGACGCCCGCCGCGACCTGGCCCTGCTACGTGCCGTCGATGACGGCAAGGGGGGCGGCGGCAACGGGCTCAAGGGCCGCGGTGCCCTGGGTTTTCGCCCCCAGAGCCAGCCCCTGGCCAAGGGCGAGCGCATCTATTCCATGGGCAACCCCCACGACGTGGCCTTCGCCGTCGTCGAGGGCAACTACAACGGCCTGGTCGAGCGCAGCTTCGACCCGCTGATCTACTACGCCGGCGGCATCAACCCCGGCATGAGCGGCGGCCCGGTGCTGGACGAGGACGGCCTGGTCGTCGGCGTCAACGTGTCGACGCTGCTGTTCGCCCAGCAGGTCAGCTTCCTGGTGCCGGGCGAATTTGCCGAGAGCCTGGTCAAGCGCAGCCTCGCCGCCAAGCCCATCCGCGCGGCCGCCTGGGGCCGGCTGCGCGACCAGCTGACCAAATACCAGGACGAGCTCGTCACGCGCTTCCTGGCCCTGCCCTGGGAGAGCGCCAACAACGATCGCTACCGCCTGCCGGTGCCCAAGCAGGACTTCATGCGCTGCTGGGGGCGGGGCACGTCGGCCGACACCAAGGGCCTGGACTTCGAGCGTTCGCAATGCCGCATGGACCACGCCCTCTTCGTCAGCGGCAATCTGCAGACGGGCTGGCTGGACATGTCCCACGAGGCCTATGACGGCAGCAAGCTCGGCGCCCTGCGCTTCGCGCGCCAGTACTCCGGGAGCTTTCGCAACGAGCGCCTGGGCGCGGCCGACAAGTCGCGCACGGCACCGTATTGCAAGGAGCAGTTCGTCGATCGTGACGGCCTGCCCCTGCGCGCCGTCGTCTGCCTGCGCGCCTACCGCAAGCTGGACGGCCTGCACGACCTCAGCGTCCTCGTGACGACGGTGGATTCGTCCACCGAGGGCGCCCTGGGCCGCTTCGACGCCCGCGGCGTCAGCTTCGACAACGCGCTCAAGCTCGCGGCGCACTACCTGGAGGGCTTCGCGTGGACCAAGAGCAGCAAGACCAAGTGACGCCGGTCGCCCCCGTGGTGGCGCCCGCCACGCCTGCTGCTGCCGTCGTCGAGCTGCTGGGCCGCGACGGCCGTGCTGCCCTGGTGCAGCGCGTGACGCAGTGGCCGGTGCGCATCGGCCGTTCGCCCGCCTGCGACGTGGTGCTGGACGACGCCCACCTCGCTGCCGAGCATGCCGAGCTGCAGCTCGTGCCGGGCGGCGGCGTGCAACTCAGGCTGCTGGACAGCCGCAATGGCGGGGCCGTCGCCGGCAAGCGCCTGCACGCTGGCGAGGAGGCCGCGCTGCCCGAAGGCGGCGCCTTCCAGCTGGCGGGCTGCTCGCTGCGCCTGCGTACCAGCGCCGACGTGCTGGCGCCGGAGCAGCTGCTGTTCGTGCAGCCGGTGCGCCACTGGGCGCTGCTGCCGCTGCTGCTGCTGTCCATGCTGTTCTTCCAGTGGCTGGACCGCTGGACCGCCGTCGACCCCGATGCGCGCTGGATCGACTACGCCTCGCCGCTGCTCGGGCCGCTGGCCTTCGTGCTGGGCTGGGCCGGCCTGTGGTCACTGGCCAGCCAGCTCTTCCAGCATCGTTTCCCCTTCACCACCCATCTGCGCCGCGCCCTGGTCGTCATCGTCGCGCTGCAGGTGCTGGAGTGGCTGCTGCCCGCCGTCGCCTATGCCTTCTCCTGGCCGCGCCTGATGGTCATCGAGTCGCTGGCCACGCCGGTGGCCGGTGCGGCCCTGATCGCCTGGCATGCCGGCCTGGTGTGGCCCGGCGCGCGCCGCATCCTGAACGGCGGCATCGCGGCCCTGCTGCTGCTGGGCCTGGGCCTGCAGCTGGGTGGCCGCCAGGAGCAGCAATATGTCCTCGGCCCGCCCTATCTGGCCAGCCTGCCGCCGCCGGCGCTGCGCCTGGTGGCGCCGCAGCCGCCCGAGACGCTGATCGAGTCGCTGAAGCCGCTGAAGGCCGAACTGGCCCGGCAGGCGCGCAAGGACAACGACGGCGCCGTCGACGACGACACCGGCGGCGAGTGAGCGCCGCTCAGGTCTGGGGCAGGAAGCCGTCGACCGACAGATAGCGCTCGCCGGTGTCGTAGTTGAAGCCCAGCACCCGCGCATGCGCGGGCAGCTCGGGCAGCTTCTGCGCAATCGCCGCGAGCGTCGCGCCGCTGGAGATGCCCACCAGCAGGCCCTCTTCGCGGGCGCAGCGGCGGGCGTATTCGCGCGCCGCCTCGGCCTCGACCTGGATGACGCCGTCCAGCAGGGCCGTGTCCAGCACCGCCGGGATGAAGCCGGCGCCGATGCCCTGGATGGGGTGCGGGCTGGGCTGGCCGCCGCTGATGACCGGTGAGGCGCTGGGCTCCACCGCGTAGACCTTGAGCTGGGGCCACGAGCGCTTGAGCACCTGGGCGCAGCCGGTGATGTGGCCGCCGGTGCCGACGCCGGTGATCAGCGCGTCCAGGCCGTCGGGGAAATCGCGCAAGATTTCCTGCGCCGTCGCCTTCACGTGGATGGCCGGGTTGGCCGCGTTCTCGAACTGCTGCGGCATCCAGGAGCCCGGGTGCTGTTCCAGCAGCTCGCGGGCGCGGGCGATGGCGCCCTTCATGCCCTTCTCGCGCGGCGTCAGGTCGAAGCTGGCCCCGTAGGCCAGCATCAGGCGACGGCGCTCGACGCTCATGCTGTCGGGCATGACGAGGATGAGCTTGTAGCCCTTGACGGCCGCCACCATGGCCAGGCCGACGCCGGTGTTGCCCGAGGTCGGCTCGATGATGGTGCCGCCGGGCTTGAGGCGGCCCTGGGCCTCGGCGTCCTCGACCATGGACAGCGCGATGCGGTCCTTGATGGAGCCACCCGGGTTGCTGCGCTCGGACTTGACCCAGACCTCGGCCCCGCCGAACAGGCGTTGCAGGCGGATGTGAGGGGTGTTGCCGATGGTGTCGAGGATGCTTTGGGCCTTCATGCGGAGTCCTGGGCAAAGGTGCTGGGATAATCGCTAGTGTGAAGCAAGCCAGACCGCCGCTGGGGCAAGCATGGAAACATGGCCCTGGAGGAAGGTCCGGACTGCATAGAGCGGCGTAGCAGCTAACGGCTGCCCGGCGAAAGCCGAGGATCAGAGCAACAGAGACGAGTCGGTGGCGGGTCCATCGTTGGGTGTTCTATACGGCAACCGCGCAAGCGGTTGTGACGCACGGCGTAAGCCGGGCGGCGCCGGGCGCAAGCCCGAGCCGGATAGCCACCCGATGGTGGGCAAAGCCCGCCATCGGGTGAAACGGGCAATCTCTACGCGCAGCAACACCAAGTAGGCCAGCGTTGATGC
>CBHWBD010000204.1:0-9368 GCA_966111775.1 uncultured Comamonadaceae bacterium
ACGTGATGACGCCCGAGTTCGGCGCCGCCAGCCAGCTCGAGAAGATCGACATGCTGGACTTCGCCGAGTTCGTCGCCATCAACAAGTTCGACCGCAAGGGCTCGCTCGACGCCCTGCGCGATGTGTCCAAGCAGGTGCAGCGCAACCGCGAAGCCTTCACGGTGATGCCGGACACCATGCCCGTCTTCGGCACCATGGCCAGCCGCTTCAATGACGACGGCGTGACGGCGCTCTACCAGGCGCTCAAGCTGCGCCTGGCCGAGCTGGGCCTGAAGTTCAGCGAAGGCCGCCTGCCGCGCGTCGACACCCGCCACAGCACCCACCAAACCCCCATCGTGCCGGCGGCGCGCGTGCGCTACCTGGCCGACATCAGCGACACCGTGCGCGCCTACAAGGGCCGCGCCCGCAAGCAGGCAGCCCTGGCCCGTGAGATCCAGCAGCTGGAAGCCAGCAGCGCGATGCTGCTGGCCGCCAACCCCGACAAGAACGGCGCCCGTACCGCGCTTGGCGATCTGGCCGAGCAGCGCAAGGCCAGACTCGACGGCGACGCTCGTCAACTGCTGCAGCAGTGGCCCGACATGGTCAAGGCCTATGCCGGCGACGAGTACGTCGTGAAGATCCGCGACAAGGAGATCCGCACCGCCCTGGTCACGCAAAGCCTCTCGGGCACCAAGATCCGCAAGGTCGTGCTGCCGGGCTATGAATGCCATGGCGAGCTGCTGAAGTGGTTGATGCTGGAGAACGTGCCCGGCAGCTTCCCCTACGCCGCCGGCGTGTTCGCCTTCAAGCGCGAGGGCGAGGACCCGACCCGCATGTTCGCCGGCGAAGGCGATGCCTTCCGCACCAACCGCCGCTTCAAGCTGGTCAGCGAGGGCATGCCCGCCAAGCGCCTGTCCACGGCCTTCGACTCGGTGACGCTGTACGGCGCCGACCCGGCGCCGCGGCCCGACATCTACGGCAAGGTGGGCAACTCCGGCGTCAGCATCGCGACGCTGGACGACATGAAGGTGCTGTACGACGGCTTCGATCTGTGCAGCCCGACCACCTCGGTGTCCATGACCATCAATGGCCCGGCGCCCAGCATCCTGGCCATGTTCATGAACACGGCCGTCGACCAGAACCTCGCCAAGTTCAAGGCCGACAACGGCCGCGAGCCGACCGCCGACGAGGCCGCCAAGATCAAGGACTGGGTGCTGGCCAATGTGCGCGGCACCGTGCAGGCCGACATCCTGAAGGAAGACCAGGGCCAGAACACCTGCATCTTCTCGACCGAGTTCAGCCTGAAGGTGATGGGCGACATTGCCCAGTACTTCGTGCACCACAACGTGCGCAACTTCTACTCGGTCTCCATCAGCGGGTACCACATCGCCGAGGCCGGTGCCAACCCCATCAGCCAGTTGGCCTTTACGCTGAGCAACGGTTTCACCTTTGTCGAGGCGTATCTGGCGCGCGGCATGCACATTGACGACTTCGCGCCCAACCTCAGCTTCTTCTTCAGCAACGGCATGGACCCGGAGTACACCGTGATGGGCCGCGTGGCGCGCCGCATCTGGGCCGTGGCGATGAAGGAGAAGTACGGTGCCAATGAGCGCAGCCAGAAGCTCAAGTACCACATCCAGACCTCGGGCCGCAGCCTGCATGCGCAGGAAATCCAGTTCAACGACATCCGCACCACCCTGCAGGCGCTGATCGCGATTTACGACAACTGCAACAGCCTGCACACCAACGCGTTTGACGAAGCCATCACCACGCCGACGGAAGAATCCGTGCGCCGCGCGATGGCGATCCAGCTCATCATCAACCGCGAATGGGGCCTGGCCAAGAACGAGAACCCGTCACAGGGCGCCTTCATCATTGAAGAGTTGACCGAACTGCTGGAAGAAGCCGTGCTGGCCGAGTTCGAGCGCATCGCCGAGCGCGGCGGCGTGCTGGGCGCGATGGAGACCGGCTACCAGCGCGGCCGCATCCAGGAAGAGTCCATGCACTACGAGATGCTCAAGCACACCGGCGAGTACCCCATCATCGGCGTCAACACCTTCCGCAACCCCAAGGGCGAGGCGGTACCTGAACACATCGAGCTGGCGCGTTCGACGGACGACGAGAAGCAGTCGCAGCTGACCCGCCTGGCCGAGTTCCAGCAGCGCCACGCCGCCGAATCGCCGGCCATGCTGGCGCGGCTGCAGCAGGCCGTCATCGAGAACAGGAATGTGTTCGAGGTGCTGATGGACGCCGTCAGGGTTTGCTCGCTGGGTCAAATTACCGGCGCCCTGTTCGAGGTGGGTGGCCAGTACCGCCGCAGCATGTAAGCGACCCTAGACTCCGCCCAAACACGGGAGGGGTCTGATGGATACACCGACTTTCGAGCGCATGGTCGCTCGGCTGGAGTCTGAAAGCGCAGAGCGGCCGGGCGCCTACCAGGCCAAGGTCGCGCTGCTGGCCCTGCTCGGCTTTGTGCTGCTGGCCCTCGTCGTCAGCATGTCGGGCCTGGGCCTGCTGCTGATCGCCGGCGCCGGTGTCGCGCTGCTGATGACCGGCGGCAAGGCGCTGATCCTGCTGCTCAAGCTCGGCAAGCTGCTCTTCCTGCTGGCCATCCCGCTGTGGCTGCTGCTGAAGTCGTCCATGCAGGCGCTGTTCGTGCGCCTGCCCGCGCCCCAGGGCCGCGAGCTCGAGCGCAGCGAGGCGCCCGCCCTCTTCGACGCGATGGACAGCATGCGCGAACGCATGCAGGGCCCGCGCTTCCACCACGTCCTCATCACCGACGACGTCAACGCCGCTGTCGTGCAGCGCCCCGCCTTCGGCCTGTTCGGCTGGCCGCGCAACTACCTGCTGCTGGGCCTGCCGCTGCTGGAGGCCATGACACCGGATGAAGCCCTGGCCGTCGTCGCCCACGAGTACGGCCACCTCGCTGGTTCGCACGGCCGCTTCGGCGCCTTCATCTACCGGCTGCGCCTGACCTGGGGCACGGTCCAGGCCGTCACCAGCCAGTGGCCGGGCTGGGTGGGCGCCAGTGCGCGCAAGGCCCTGGGCTGGTACGTGCCCTACTTCAATGCCTACACCTTCGTACTGGCGCGGACCAATGAGTACCAGGCCGATCGCGCCAGCGCCGACCTGGTGGGCGCCGAGGTGGCGGCGCACGCGCTCAAGCGCGTCAACCTCGCCGCGCCGCGGCACGAAAGCTTCATGGACGACGTCGCCAACGGCGTGCGGGAAGCGCCTCAGCCGCCTGCAGACCTGACCCTGCGCTGGGCCGCCATCGCCGTCGACGCCCCGCCCGCCGACCAGGCGCGGGGCTGGCTGGACCGGGCCCTGCAGCGCCTGCCCATGCCGCAGGACACCCACCCCGCCCTGCGCGACCGCCTGAAGGCGCTGGCCACCCGGGCCGACCTGGCGGAACTGCCGCCGCTGGCGCTGACCACCAGCGCCGCCCAGGCCTGGCTGGGCGCCGGCCTCGACGCCCTGCGCCAAAGCTTCGCCCGCGACTGGCTGGACCGCGTGAACCAACCCTGGCGTGAACGCCATGCCGAGGTGCAGGCCGAGCGCGAGGAACTCGCGGGCCTGCTGGCCCTGGAATCGCCCGACCGTGACCAACAGCTGCGGAGCGCGTTGCTGCGCCAGCGCCTGGAGACGGGTTTCGACGCGGTGGCGGCGCTGGTGGACTTCAACGCCGCGCACCCCGGCGACGCCGTCGGCGTCTTCCACGAAGGCGTGGCGCGGCTGGAGGCCGGCGACGAGACCGGTCTGGCCCTGCTGGACCGCGCGATGACGCTGGATGCCGAATGCACCGGCCCGGCCTGCCAGCGCGCCTTCGCCTTCCTGAGCGAGCGCGGCGACGAGCGTGCCAAGCTCTACGTGGACCGCTTCCATCAGCGCGAGGAGCTGGAAGTGACGCGCCACCGGCAGGCCGTCGAGTTCAACGTCAAGCACGAGCTTCGCGCGCCCGACGAGCTGCCCGCCGAAGCACTGCAGCGCTGCCGCGAACTGATGGCCGCCCACCGCCAACACGTCGCCGAGGCCTACCTCGCCCGCCGCGTACTGCCGGCAGACCCGACCCTTGTGACCTATGTCGTCGCCGTGCGCCTGGACGCCATCAGCCGCCTGCTCGGCCGCGGCGAGAAGGTCGTCCAGCAGGTCTCGGCGCCGGACTGGCCCATGCCCTGCTTCTTCATCGTGCTGGAGAAGAACTACAAGCCGCTGCGCAAGCGCCTGCAGGCCCTGAGCGGCGTGCGGCTGCTCTAGTAGTGCGCGCCAGCTTTACTGCCCGCGGCAGCGCTGCTCGAAAGCCGCCGCCAGGCGCTCCAGGTCGGCGCGCTCGCCGGCGTTCATCTCGGCCTCGCGCAGGCGGCGGCTGCGGATGTTGTTGCGCAGCTCCACGCATTGCGCGAACTCGCGCTCCTGCCGGGCCTTGGCCAGGGCCACGGCGCGGCGCTCCTGCAGCGACCGCGAACGCGCGTCTTCCATCAGCTGGTTGACCTTCTCGTTGGCCTCCTGCTCCTCGGCGTAGCAGTCGCGCTGGTAGCGGTAGTCGAGCTGCTGGCGCGTCGTCTCGTCGGTGCTGCCGTCGTTGTTGGCCTGGTTCAGCTGCTCGCGCAGGCGCAGGCAGCGCGTGCTCATGAACTGGCTGGCCTCCGGCGCCTTGGGGCCGGTGCGGGCGATCTGCGTGGACTCGGCTTCCGGGCAGGGGCGGTCGCTGAAGGCCGTCGTGCCGTCCGGCTTGCGGCATTTGTAGACGCCACCGCCATCGGCCCAGGCCATGCCGGCCAGCGACAGCAGGACCAGCGCGGCCCAGCCCCGGCGTGCGTGGATCACAGCTTCTGCTCCCGGTCGCTGCTGCTGCCGTAACGGCGCTTGTAGCGGAACTTCTCGAAGTATTCGCGTGCAGTCAGCCCGTCCGCGTTGCGCGCCGCCTTGGGGGCGCCGGCCGCAATCAGCGTGTCGATGATGGCGTCCGAGCTGCCGACCGCGGCCAGGTGCAGGGGCGTGTTGCCCTGCCGGTCCTGGGTGAAGACGGAGGCCTGCAGGCGGACCAGCTCCGCCACCGCGTCGTGCCGACCTTCCTCGACGGCCCAGTGCAGGGCGGTGCGGCCCTGGTCGTCCAGCGCGTTGATGTCGGCACCGGCCGACACCAGGGGGCCGATGGACTTCAGCGCGGCGTAGTGGATGGGCAGGCGGCCACCGCCGTCGGGCGCGTTGATGTTCAGGCCGCGCGAGGTCAGGAACACCAGCGTCTGTGCGTCGACGCCATTGCGCGCCGCCAGGTGCATGATGCCGACGCGGTTGGGCGTCTGCTGATTGGGGTCGAGCTTGAGCTCCTCGATGAAGAACTTCATCCGGTCCAGCGTCGGCTTGGCCGCCGCCTGCTGCAGCAGCGTGCCCTTGTCCAGGGCACCGACATTGCGCGGCTCGGCGCCGTGCTTCACCATCCAGCGCAGGGCCGGGATGCTGCCCGAGCCGGCGTTGTCGTAGAGCAGGCGGTTCATGCCGACGGCGCCGACGCGCGCGGCCGTCCTGTCCAGGTCGATCATGCCGCTGGCATCGGCCATGCCGCCCATCAGCATCATCTCGCGCAGCTCGGGCCCGAGGCCGGCCACGTCCTGCGTACTGCGCCGCGCCATGCTGCACCAGGTCAGCAGCGAGATGGTGACGACCAAGGCCGCCGCCCGCAGGCCGATGCCCAGCCAGTTGATGCCGTCCCGCTCCACTCGTCTCTCCCTGCTTTTCTAGGCAGCGCGGATTGTGCAGCAGCCCTTTTTCCCCAAGCTTGCCGGCAAGTCGAGGCCCACCTCTAGACTCCCCTGAAACGGGGGTCAGGACGCCAGCACGACACGGTCGCGCCCGCCGCGCTTGGCCTCATAGAGGGCCGCGTCGGCACGGCTGAACAGGGCTTCGGGCGCCTCCTCGGGGCCGAGGGCGTGGGCGACGCCGACGCTGACCGTCACCGCCAACGGACCGGCCGCCGTCTGGAAGGCCTGGCCGCCGATGGCTTCGCGCAGCCGCTCGCCCAAGCGCAGCTCGCCGCCGGATTCGGGGTTCAACCAGATGACGGCGAACTCCTCGCCGCCCAGGCGCACGGCCAGGTCCAGTGGCCGCAGCGCTTCATGCAGGCGCGCGCCGACGCCGCTGAGCACGGCATCGCCGACGGCATGACCGTGGGTGTCGTTGATGCGCTTGAAGTGGTCCACGTCCAGCACGGCCAGCAGCGGCGGCCGCGGCGCGCCGCGACTGAGCAGGCGGCGCAGGCGCTCGTCGAAGCCGCGCCGGTTCAGCAGGCCGGTCAGCACGTCGATCTCGATGAGGCGCTCGATCTGGCGCAGGGCGCGGTCCTGCAGCAGCAACAGCATGGCCAGGGCCTGGCCGATGAGCAGGGCGATGACGGCGAGCAGGCCGACCGAGTTGTATTGCGTCAGTTCGGCGCGGTTCTCGGCCACCAGGGGCGAGATGGCGATGCCGCGCGCGATCTCGATGACTGCGGTGACGATGAGGTCGAGGGCCAGCAGGCCCAGAGGAAAGCCGCGCTGCTCCCGCCAGGCACGCAGGGCGGCATGGGCGGCCGGCATGGTCAGCGCGGCGGCGGCCAGCATGGTCAATGTCAGCGACGGCCAGAACTGGCCCGTCCAGGCCGTCAGCACGAAAGAGGCGGTGCAGACCAGCCCCGTGAACAGCAGCGGCCAGCGCCAGCGCAGCGGCAGACCGAGATAGACGCGCAGGCCCAGCAGCACCATCAGCGCGGAGAACAGGCTGCCGAAATGCCCCACCACCCAGAAGGTGCGCGGGGCGTCCAGGGCGATGAGGGCCACCCGGGCCGCCTGGGTCAGCGCCGCGGCAGCGAAGGCCCCGGCCCAGAACCACAGCGCGCGCTCACCCTTCAGATGCCAGGCACCGCCGAGCGTGGCCAGGGCCAGCATCGTGGTGACGAGCTGGAAAACGCGCAGCAGCGTGTCGGCGTGCAGGGGTTCCATCGTGAGCTGGGTTCAACCGCGACGAGCACGATGCCCGCATCCGGCCGGCCCGTCGACAGGCCAGGCGGGCCCGCCGTGATTGATCTCACGGAAGTCAGCGCGACTGCAGGCTCTGCATGGTGGCCTTGACGCGCAACAGCATCGGCGAGGCGCCGGTGACCCTGGCATCGAAGGGGTGCAGGCGCTGGCCGCCGGTGGCCGCCATGATCTTGCGCACATACAGCCGCGTCTCGGCATAGGGAGGCACGCCGAGGTAGCGGTCGACCGCCTTCTCGCCGGCGTTGTAGGCTGCCACGGCCAGCATCACATCGCCCTCGAAATAGGCCAGCAGCCAGCGCAGATAGGCCATGCCGCCGCGGATGTTCTGCGACGGATCGCGCAGCCGCACGACACCGAAGCGCGCGCCCGTCTCGGGCAGCAGTTGCATCAGGCCCTGGGCGCGCTTGGGCGACTCGGCCAGCGGGTCGAAGTTGGATTCGGTGGCCATGACGGCGAGCACCAGGGCCGGCGCGAGCTGGTATTCCGGCGCCACCAGCTTCACATAGCTGACGATGGCCGGCGGTGCCTGCTGCGGCAGCGGCAGGGTGGCCCACAGCGACACCGGCTTGGCGCCGCGCGCGACGGGTGGCGGCGGCGCCACGGCCAGCGGCGGATCGGTCTCGGGCGGACGCAGGCAGGGCGGCGGGTCGCCCAGCGGCGTGCCGCCCATCTTGTCGAGCATGTTCTGCGCCTGCTCCATGCCCTGCTCGGCCGCGGCGGCGAACATGTGTGCGGCCTCGGCGTCGTTGCGCTGGATGCCGCGCGCGTTGGTCAGCATCCAGCCCAGGCTGTACTGGGCCTCGGCGTCGCCGTAGCGGGCGGCGCGGCAATAGAGCTTGGCGGCAGCCACCTCGTCGCGCTTCATGCCATCGCCATATTCAAGCGCCTTGGCCTCCTGGCGCCAGCGCTCCACCTGGGCCGGCACGACGGGGCCACGCTCGCCGGGCGGCATCGTGGGGCGCGGCAACTGCTCCAGCGTCAGCGAAGGCAGCTGGGCCGAGGCCGCCGAGGCGGCGAGGAACAGGGGCAGCAGCAGGCGTCGCAAGGGTCAGTCCGGAGGCGGCAGTCAGGGGGCGAAAGTCTAGACTGGACCGCATGACCAAGACCCGCCTCGAAGCCTTCAGCGACGGCGTCATCGCCATCATCATCACCATCATGGTGCTGGAGATGAAGGTGCCCCACGGCAGCGACTGGGAGGCGCTGAAGCCCTTGTGGCCCGTCTTCCTGTCCTATGTGCTCAGCTTCGTCTACGTCGGCATCTACTGGAACAACCACCACCATCTGCTGCATGCCGTGCACAAGATCAGCGGCGGCGTGCTCTGGCCCAATCTGCATCTGCTGTTCTGGTTGTCGCTGCTGCCCTTTGCCACCGGCTGGATGGGCGAGAACCACTTCGCGCCCCTGCCCGTGGCCATCTACGGCGGCGTGCTGATCATGGCCGCGCTGGCCTGGGTGCTGCTGCAGCGGGCCCTGGTCTGCATCCCCGGCAACAACACCGTGCTGGCCCAGGCCCTGGGCAAGGACTGGAAGGGCAAGATCTCCCCGCTCATCTACCTGGCGTCCATCGCCCTGGCCTTCGTGCATGTCAGCCTGTCCCTGGCGGGCTACGCCTTTGCCGCATTGCTGTGGCTGATTCCCGATCGCCGCATCGAGCACCATCTGAACCGGAGCGAATGAGCATGCCGACTCTCGACCCGCGCATCGACAGCTATCTGGCCGGCGTGCCCGACTTCGCCCGCCCCATCCTGGAACGCCTGCGCGAGGACGTGCACGCGGCCTGCCCCGGCGTCGTCGAGACCATCAAGTGGAGCCGCCCCCATTTCACGCTGGATGACAAGCTGTTGTGCGGCATGTCGGCCTTCAAGGCGCATTGCGCCTTCGGCTTCTGGGAGCGCGAGGGCGCCGAGCCCGGCCAGGCTGGCGCCATGGGCGACTTCGGCCGCATCACGACCCTGGCCGATCTGCCCAGCCGCACCGAGTTGCGCAAGAAGATCAAGGCCGCAGCGGCCCTGCTGCAGTCGGGTGCCACCCGCGCCGCCAAGCCCAACCGCGCGCCGCGGCCGCAGCTGGAGATGCCGGACGACTTCGCCGCCGCCCTGGCCAAGGTCAAGGCCGCGAAGCAGCACTACGACGCCTTTGCGCCGAGCAAGCAGCGCGATTATCTGGAGTGGGTGCTGGAAGCCAAGCGCGAGGACACGCGCGCCAAGCGCGTCGCCCAGGCCGTGGAATGGTTGGCCGAAGGCAAGTCACGCAACTGGAAATACGAGGCTTGTTGACCCCTCGCCCAGCCTTGCGCCGCTGAACGCGGCAAGTCCGGTCGGTCCCCCGAGCAACTGTGTTCGGTGTCAAGCCTCTGATGGAGACTGCAGATGC
>CBHWBD010000205.1:0-9318 GCA_966111775.1 uncultured Comamonadaceae bacterium
AAGGCCGACGAGGTCTTCGACCTGATGGAGAAGTTCGCGGGCTACGGCTTCAACAAGTCGCACGCCGCCGCCTACGCCTTGCTGAGCTATCACACGGCCTGGCTCAAGACGCATTACACGGCCGAGTTCTATGCCGCGAACATGACCATCGAAATGGACGACACCGACAAGCTCAAGGTGTTGCTCAACGATGCCAAGATCTTTGGCGTCGAGTTCCAGCCGCCCTGCGTGAACAAGGGGCAATACCGCTTCGAGCCGCTGACGAATCGCCTGGTGAACTATGGCCTGGGCGCCATCAAGGGCACGGGCCGCGGCGCCATCGAGGCCATCATCGCGGCGCGTGAGGCCGGCGGGCCTTTCCTCAGCTTCTACGACTTCTGCCTGCGCGTGGACCGCAAGTCGGTCAACAAGCGCGTGGTGGAGGCGCTGATCAAGGCCGGCGCCTTCGACAGCATCAATCCCGAGCGCTCCAAGCTGCTGGCCAGCGTCGCCCGTGGCTACACCCATGCCGAGACGACCGAGGCCAATGCCGACCAGGGCGGCCTGTTCGACTTCGGCGATTCGCACGCCTCCAGCACCGCCGAACCCGACCTTGTCGACGCGCCGCCCTGGAGCATCAAGGAGAGACTGTCTCTCGAGAAGACCGCCATCGGCTACTACCTGTCGGGCCACCTCTTCGACCAGAGCGGCACGGAGGTCAGGCGCATCGTCAAGCGTCAGATCGCCGACTTGGCAGACAGCCGCGAGCCGACGCTCGTCGCCGGCATCGTCAGCGGCATGCGCGTCATCAACGGCCAGCGCGGCCGCGTCGCCATCTTCAAGATCGACGACAAGAGCGACGCCATCGAGGCCGTGGCCAACGAGGAATTGCTGAACGCCAACAAGGAATTGCTGGCCGAGGACGAACTCATCATTGCCCAGGGCAAGGTGCAGAACGACCGCTTCTCCGGCGGCCTGCGCATGAACGTGCAGGCGGTCTGGAGCCTGGCGGCGGCGCGCGCCAAGTTCGGCCGCCACCTGCTGCTCGGCAATGCCGGCTCGGCGGGGCTGATCAAGGAGCTGGTGGAGCGTTTCCCGCCCCGCGACGTCGAGACGGAAGAGGGCGGTACGAGGAAACTGGGCCTGCCGGTGCGGGTGTCGGTCAAGGCCGAAGCCGAGGCCGGTGGCGTCGGTGCGCGTTGGCTGGTGGAGCTGGGCGAAGCCAGCCGCTTCTGGCCCGCCGACGATGCTTTGGCCAAATTGGGCACGGCGGCTGAGGTCATTTACGAAGTTGGATAAGGCTTGGCATCGGCGATGATCCTCGCCAATGCTGCAAGCCGTGCCCAAGCCCCTGTCGCAGCCGATGGGGCTCAACCGTACGCAGCCGGTCACGGGGCTGATCCTGACCGGTGGCGGCGCCCGCGCGGCCTACCAGGTGGGTGTGCTGGCGGCAATCGCCCAGTTGCGCCGTGATGCCGGCCAGACCCAGCACAACCCTTTCCCCGTCATCAGCGGCACCTCCGCCGGCGCCATCAACGCGTCGACGCTGGCCTGCCACGCGGATGACTTCGACGGTGCCGTCGACGGCCTGGTTCACCTCTGGCAGGGCCTGCATGTCGAGAACATCTACCGAGCCGACGCCTTCGAGGCGGTGCGCAGCGGCGCGCGCTGGCTCAGCATGCTCAGCCTGGGCTGGGCCATTGCGCGCTGGACCCGCAGCCGCCCGCGCAGCCTGCTGAACAACGCGCCGCTGCGCGAGCTGCTGGCGCGTTATCTCGACATGCACCGCATCGAGACCATGCTGGACGGCGGCCATCTGCGTGCGCTGGCGCTGACGGGCTCCAGCTACACCTCGGGCCAGCACGTCACCTTCTTCCAGACCCACCACCATGTCGTGCCCTGGCTGCGCGAGCAGCGCATGGCCGTGCAGGCCAAGCTGACGCTGGCCCACCTGATGGCCTCGTCGGCCATCCCCTTCATCTTCCCGGCCGAGCTGATCGAGCTCGAAGGCCTGCCGGAATGGTTCGGTGACGGCTCGATGCGCCAGAGCGCGCCCATTTCGCCGGCCGTGCACCTGGGTGCGGAGCGGGTCCTCGTCATCGGCGCCGGCCGCATGAAGGAGCCCGAGGGCCGGCGCGTCGGCGCGACAGAGCAGCACCCCAGCATGGCCCAGATCGCCGGCCATGCGCTGTCCAACATCTTCCTGGACGCGCTGTCTGTCGACGTCGAGCGCCTGCGCCGCATCAACCGCACGCTGGCCCTGCTGCCGCGCGAGACGCGGGCGGCCACGGCGCTGCGGCCCATTGAATTGCTCGTCATCGCGCCCAGCCGCCGCCTGGATGATCTGGCCGGCGAGCATCAGGCCAGCCTGCCCCACTCGGTGCGGGCCATGCTGAGGGCCTTCGGCGTCAGCGGCAAGGGCAACAAGACCAGCGGTTCGGCCCTGGTCAGCTATCTGCTGTTCGAGCCCAGCTTCGTCAACGAGCTGATCAACCTCGGCATGAGCGACACCCTGGCCAAGCGGGCCGAGGTGCAGCGCTTCTTCGGCTGGCCGGCGCGAGCGCCGCAGATCGATCCCAGCCTGCTGAGGCGCAGCCGTTCAGCCGGGTTCGCCGCTGGCTGTTGAGAAGGGTTGGCCGGCCACGCGCAGGCCGGCGGCGGACAGCTTGCGGGCCATGGCGGTTTTGATGCCTGGCACCCGTTGCGTCAAGTCGGTCCAATCCTTGTATGGCCTTGAAGCGAGCAAGCGCTGCACGAGAGCGGGGCCAAGGCCAGGCAAGGATTCCAGTTCGGCCCGCGTCGCCGTATTGGCCTCGACTTCGGTCTGAGCCAGGGCCGGCGCAGCCGCCCACAGCAGCAGCGCCCGGCGTCTCATACGTCGCCGGCCTGCGCTCGGACCATCGCCGCATAGGCCCCGTCACGCGCGATCAGCTCGGCATGCGTGCCGGTCTCGACCAGCTTGCCCGCGCCCAGCACATGGATGGCGTCGGCGTCGCGGATGGTGGACAGACGGTGGGCGATGACGATCAGCGTCTTGCGGCCCGACCAGGCGGACAGGGCCTGCTGCACGGCGCGTTCGCTCTCGGTGTCCAGGGCCGAGGTGGCCTCGTCGAAGATCCAGATCGGTGCGTCCTTGTACAGGGCCCGCGCAATGGCCAGGCGCTGGCGCTGGCCGCCGGACAGCTTGCTGCCGTTGGCACCGACGGCCGTCTCCACGCCCTCGGGCAGGGTCTGCACGAAGTCCCACAGATGGGCGGCGCGCAGGGCGGCCTCGAGTCGCGCGTTGTCTCGAGGTTGCGCGTAGGCGATGTTGTTGGCCACCGAGTCGTCGAAGAGGACGATGTCCTGGGACACGACGGCGAACTGGCGACGCAGGCTCAGGCGCGTCAGCGTCTCGACGTCATGGCCGTCCAGCAGCACACGGCCGCCGTCGGGCCGGCCGAAGCCCAGCAGCAGATGCACGATGGAACTCTTGCCCGCGCCCGAGGCGCCCACCAGGGCCGTCGTCTTGCCGGCAGGGAAGGCCAGACTCAGCCCGTCCAGGGCGGGCTGGGCCGCGCCGGGGTAGGTCAGGCTGACGTCCTGCATGGCCAGTTCGCCGTGAGCGTGCCCCGGCAGCTCGAGGCTGCCGCTGTCGACTTCCTTGGGCAGGTCCATCAGCTCGAAGCAGCCCTTGGCGATGACGTTGGCGCGGGTCAAGGGTGCGGCCAGGTCGGACAGGTGGCGCAGGCGCGAGGTCAGCAGGATGAGGGCGGTGACGAACTCAGCGAAGGCCTGCACGCCGGTGCCCTCGTGACGGGCCTGCCACAGCGCCACGCAGATGATGAAGGACAGGCCCACGCTGGCCACCAGCTGAGACAGCGGCTGCGACAGCGCGCCGGCCGTGACCGTCTTCATGGTGTTGCGCCTTACCTCCTGCGAGACGTCCGCGAAGCGCTCACGCTCATAGCCTGCGGCGCCGAACTGCCGCACGACCCGCCAGGCCCGCGTCAGGTCGTCCACCTTGTTGACCAGCAGCAGCTGGGCGTCATAGGAGCGTGAAGCCATCAGCCGCACGCGCTGGTTGACCTTCTTCATGACCAGGGCCATCAGCGGCGTCACGACCAGCGCCAGCAGCGTCAGCTGCCAGTTCAGGAAGAACAGATAGACCAGGATGGCCAGCGCGGGCAGGCCGTCGCGCAGCACGCTCATGCCGACGTCACCCACCAGCTGCAGGATCTGCTGCGGGTCGTTGACGACCTTGCTGACCGCCGTGCCGGGCTGCATGCGCGTGTAGACCTGGGCGTCCAGCCGCAACAGCGCATTGGCGAGAGCGGCGCGGAAGTCCAGCACGCTGCGGGTGACGGTCCAGTTGAACAGGTACTGGCCGGCGAAGCTGAACACGCCGCGGATCACGTACAGGCCGATCAGCGTGACCGGCACCATCCACAGCGGGAAGGCATCCTTGGTGAAGCCCTCGCCGAAGGCATAGCCGATCAGCTTGGGCAGCATGGGCTCGGTGGCCGCGGCGCCGATATAGGCCAGCACGGTGAGCAGGGCACCCCAGCGGTGCGGGTAGACGAACTGGCCGAGACGGCGGGCCACGGAGGCGTTGGTGTCGAGAGACATGGGGCGCGATTGTCGCGCCTACACTGCCCGCCCAATGTCGAACGACAACGCCATGCCAGAGCGCCCGAAAGTCGTTCATTTCGTGACCGGGGGCTTCTCCGGTGCGACCCAGGTCGCCGTCGACCTCTGCCTGTCGGCCCTGCAGGGCGGGCCTTTCGAGCCCGTCCTCATCCTGCGCCACAAGCCTCACACCCCCATGGCCCGCGTGGACGCCCTGCGCGCCCAGGGCCTGCAGTTGCTGCTGGTGCCCGCCCACTGGGTGCACCGACGCACGCAGATCGAGCTGGCGCGCCTGCTGACAGAGATCCAGCCCATCGCCTTGCTGGCCCACGGCTTTCCTGAACATCTGATCGGCCGCCAGGCCGGACTGGATGCCGGCGTGCCGGTGCTGATCCAGGTCGAGCACAACTCGCGCGAACGCTATATGCCGTGGAGCCTGCGCGAGAGCCGGCGTCTGGCCGACAAGAGCGCGGCCCTGGTCGGCGTCAGCGAGGGTGTGCGCCAGAGCCTGCTGGCCCAAGGCCTGCCGGCGGACAAGACCCTCGCCATTCCCAACGGTGTCGACCTGTCGCGCTTTGCGGTGGCCGGTGGCGAGCGCGAGGCCGGTCTTGTCATGTCGGCCCGCTTTGCGCGTCAGAAGGACCATGGGACTCTGGTCGAGGCCATGGAGCTGCTGGCCCTGCGAGGCCTGAATCCGCGGCTGCAATTGGCCGGCACCGGGCCGCAGCAGAGCCGCATCAAGGCCAAGGCGGTAAGGCTGGGCCTGGGCGGGCAGATCGTCTTCCTCGGCCACCATGCCGACATGCCTGGGCTGCTGCGTTCCCAGTCCATCTACGTGCTGTCCACCCACTACGAGGGCATGCCCCTGGCTCTGGTGGAAGCGATGGCGGCGGGCTGCGCCTGCGTGGCCTCCGATGTCATCGGCGTGCGCGGCGTCATTGAAGAGGGCGTGACGGGCCTGTTGGTGCCCGAGGGTCAGCCCCAGGCCCTGGCGGATGCCATCGCGCGTTTGCTGCGCGACCCCCCGCTGGCGGCGCGCCTGGGCGCAGCAGCTCGCGAACGCGCCCTGGCCGAGCATGGCCTGGCGCTGATGCGGGAGCGCTACGAGGCGTTGATCATGCGCTGCGCCACCACTGCAGGCCACGCAGCCAGCGTCCCCGCCTGAAGTAGGCGACCAGCAGCTCGCGTTTCGTCAGCGGCGAGCTGCTGTCGAAGCGTTCGGCGTCCAGGGCCGAACCACGCAACGCCTCTCCGCCCAACTGCTGTCTTCGACGCTTGGCACGCAGCAGGGTGCGGGCACAGAAGTGCGCGATCTCGAAGCGTGTGTCGTCGGTCAGCTTCGGCAGCTCGGCGGCCAAGCCGGCGAGAGCCCAGGTCCAGTCGTCCAGGCGCTTCACGTCGAGGCTGGCGAGCAGGCTGCCGCCGCGCTGGCGGTAGGCGATCCAGACCTCGGCGACATGCAGATGCCGCGGCGTGTTCAGCAGCAGGCGCGGGTAGACGGCCATGTCCTCGAAGACGCGGCCCTCGGGGAAGCGCAGGCCCGCCGGCCAGCAGGCGCGGCGCACGACCTTGCTCCAGGGGTGGAACTGGCCGTGGACGAAGAAGCCGCGCAGGCGCTGGTCGACGTCTTCCGTCAGCACGCCAGAAGGGCCTTCGAAGCTGGCGATATGGCGGTGGCGTGGCTTGAGGGATTCGGTCGACGGGCCGTCGTCGAAGACGCGGAAGTCGCAGCTCAGCAGGTCGGGCCGGTGTCGTTCGATCAGCGCCTTCAGCCGCGGAATGACGCCGGGCTCGACGAGATCATCGGGGTCGATGAACCACAGGTAGTCGCCGCGCGCCTCATCCAGCAGCCGGTTGCGCGCCGCGCTGACGCCGCAGTTCTCGGGTTGGCGGATCAGCCTCGCCCGCGGCAGCAACTGTTCGACAAGGGCTGCCGAACCGTCTGGCGAAGCGTCGTCGACAAAGACCAGCTCGACACCTTCGTCGAGCTGAGGCTTCAGGGATTCAATGCAGGCCCTCAGCCAGGGCTCGACCCGATACATCGGGAACAACAGGCTGAGCCAAGGCACCGCGCTCACGACTTGCTGTCGAGCAGATGGCGCAGGGCACTGAAGGGCGATACCCAGCCGCGCCGCCAGTTGCGCTCGACGACGGCACGGTCGCCGCCGCGCAGTTTCAGCACGGCCGGCAGCACGCGGGGGCAGGGCACCAGGGCCAGGCGGGCGAACAGGTGGCGCTTGCGCCAGCCCACGCCGGCATGCCAGGCGAAGGGGCCGTCCTCGGCGCGCAGCAGCACCAGGCGCGCGATCTGCGGCTCTCGGTCCAGCAGCTCGCTGGCCGCCACATGCATCAGCAGATAGTGCTGGAAGTCTTCCGTCAGGGCCTGCACCACGCGTTCGCGCCGGCCTTCGCTTTGCAGGCGTTGCAGCAGGGCTTCGGCGCCTTCGTCCAGCGCACGGTCGAAGGCAGAGGCGAGCGCGGCGGCGAAGTGGCCGCCGGGCACCGAGGCCATCAACCAGTTCTCGACAATGGGCAGTTCGGGCCGCGTCGTGTAGCGGTCGATGTAGAAGCCGACATAGTCCGCGGCGCGTTTCTTGCGGGTCTCGTGCAGCCAGGCCAGGTCGCGGCTCAGCAGCATGGAGGCGTCCATCCAGATGCCGCCGTGGCGGGCCAGCAGATGGATGCGCAGCCAGTCGGCCTGACGGTAGGCGGGCAGGGCGTCGAAGTCGGCGCGCAGCTCGGGCAGCCAGCTCATGACGCTGTCGCGGTCCAGCAGGCGCACGTCATGGTCGGGCGCGAAGCGGTGCCAGTTGGCCAGGCAGGCCTGGATGAAGTCAGGCGCGGGTGCGGCCTGCCAGTAGGTCCAGATGATCCTGGGAATGTCGTCCTGGCAAAGGGGCGCGTTGTCTCCCACCATGATGGCCCGCGTTTGCGTGGGCACCTTGGCGCGCAGCACGGTAGCCAGCTCGCGCAGCACCAGGCCGGCGATGACGGCCATCAGGCCGAGAACGACGATGTTCATTCTTTCCAGTGGTCGGCGATCCAGCGTGCCGGGCGGGCATGCCGCCAATTGCCGTTGCTGCGGCCGGCCAGCGCGTCGGGCGGGTTCATGACGCCGTGGAAGATCAGGATGCGAGCGCCCTCGGGAATGAAGGGATCACGCCAGTAGCTCGTCGGCCAGGCCGGGATGCAGTGGTATTTGTAGCTGGCGCACCAGGCGGCGTCCCAGTATTGCAGCTTGCCCTGGCGGTGCAGCACGGCGGACAGGAAGGCCTGCTCGTTGCGGAACTCGGCCTTGGCCTTGGCCTGGTCGGCGACGAACTCGGTCAGCACATCCTGGTGGGCGCCCAGCTCCCAGCGGTAGACCGAGGAATTGCCGGTGATGCGCCAGGGGCGCTTCCAGTCATGGATGACGAGGAACTCGCCCGGCACCTCGAAGAAGGGCGTGATGTCGCCGACGATGACGACGTCCAGGTCCAGGAACAGCGCGGTGCCGCTCAGGCCGTACTCGTTGACGAGGACGGGGCTGAAGGTGGTCAGCTTCTTCCAGCCGCGCTCGGGTTCGCCATTGGGCAGGGTCAGCTCGGGAATCGGGAAGCATTTCACTTCGCCGCGGATGCCTTCGGTGCGGTCCGTCAGGCAGACGAATTCGAAGTCGCCCTTCAGATGCCGGCGCACCATCGCATACAGCCGGTTGACGTACTCGGGGCCGTACTTGGTGCCCCACTTCATGCAGACGATGGTGCGGTCAGAGCTCTTCGACATGGCGCGGCGGGTAGGTGTCCCAGTTCAGGCAACCGGGGCACTGCCAGAAATAGTGGGCGGCTTCGAAACCGCAGGCGGCGCAGCGATAGCGCAGCAGAGGCTTGGTGGCCTTCTCCAGCGTCTGCACCATGGGGCCGGCCTCGTCGGCAGGCAGGGCGGAGGCGTTGAGCTTGAGCAGATCCGTTGCGGCTGACAGCGCCGGCTGCTCGCGCAGATGGGCGGCCAGGCGCTCGCGCTGCGGGCCGGGCTGCAGCGTGGCCAGGGCGCGCAGCAGATGCATGCTGGGCGCGCGCTGGTACTGCTCCAGCAGCAGGGCGATGGCGCGCTCGGGCTGACCCAGGCTCTGGGCCGCGGCGGCGCAGTCGGCGGCGACGAGGTTGAAGGCCGGTGGGTTGGCGGCCAGCAGCTTGGCAAACGCCGCCAGGGCAGCCTCGGCCTGGCCGGCCTTCAGCAGCAGCTGGCCTTGCAGCACGTAAGCGCGGGCCGCTTCGGGCGCGCGGCGCTGGGCCTGGTCGAGCAGGGCCGGCACGAGGTCGGTGTGGCCCTGCGATTGCGCGACCAGCGCCTGCTCGCAGAGGTAATGGGCGATGCGGTTGGAGAAGGAGCCCGTGCCGGCCGACTCCAGCTCGGCTGCCACTTCCGCGGCCTTGGCCCAGTCGCGCGAGCGCTCGTACAGCGACAGCAGGGCCAGGCGGGCTTCGCGCTCGAAGGCGGTGCCGCGCAGCTCGGCATAGGCGGCCTCGGCGCGGTCGAACAGGCCGGCCTTGAAGAAGTCCTGGGCCAACTCGTGCTGGGCGCGATCGCGGTCGGTCTTGGGGAGGTCGCCGCGGCGCAGCAGGTGCTCGTGCACGCGTACGGCGCGCTCGGTCTCACCGCGGCGGCGGAACAGGCTGCCCAGCGCAAAGTGCAGTTCGGAGGTGTCGGGGTCGTTCTGGACGGCTTCGATGAAGGCGTCGATGGCCTTGT
>CBHWBD010000206.1:0-9318 GCA_966111775.1 uncultured Comamonadaceae bacterium
CCACCGCCTTGACGAGGGCCAGGCCCAGGCCGCTGCCGGCCTGGGCCTGGTCCGGCACGCGGAAGAAGCGGTCGAACACCCGCTCGTGCAGGTTCTCGGGAATGCCGGGGCCGCTGTCCTCGACCCACATCAGCACCTCCGCCCCCTGCTCGATCAGGCCCAGCTCCACGCGGGAGCCGGCGGGCGAATACTTGATCGCGTTCTCGACCAGGTTGTCGATCAGCGAGGTCAGGCCCTCGCGCTCGCCGTCGACCATGCCCTCGGTGTGGGCGCGCAGCTCCAGCTCGATGTGGCTCTGGCGCGCCAGCCCACTGAGAGCCGCCAACCTCTCCTGCACCAGCTCGGCCAGGCTCAAACGCAGCCGCGCGCTCTGCGGCCGGGCGGCGTCGCTGCGCATCAGGCCCAGCAGCTGGGCCACCAGGCGGCTGGTGCGCACGCTGCTGCGCACCAGGCCGTCCAGCAGTTCCTGGTCGCGCGGGTTGTCGCGGTGGCTGCGCAGGGCCTCGACGTTGATGCGCATGGCCGCCAGCGGCGTGCGCATCTCGTGGGCCGCATCGGCAATGAAGCTGCGCTCGCGCTCCAGGCTTGCCGCCACGCGCGCCAGCAGCTGGTTGACCGCCTTGGACAGCGGCCGCAGCTCGCTGTAGCTGCTGCCGAACTGCAGCGGTGCGAGATCATCCGGGCCACGCGACGAAATCTCCTCGGAGAAACGCCGCCACGGCCGCAGCGCGAGGCGCACCGACAACCAGGCCGGCAGCACCAGGAAGGGCAGGCTGACGAGCAGCGGCAACACCAGGATGCCGCGGTTGCCCAGTGCAAAGATGATCTTCATCGTGTGCCCTGAGCGGATCAGCGTGACGCGTGCACCGGTCTTCGCAGAGGCCTGCGAGTAGGTGCGCCAGGGCGTGCCGTCGACCTCCAGCTTCTCCAGCTGGCGGTCCTTCAGCGTGCGCAGCGCGCCGGGTTCGCCGGGCGAGGTATAGAGCAGCCGGTCACCCTGCCAGACCACCATGGTCTGGCGCAGGGCCTCCTCGTCGTCCTCGTTGTTCTCGCGGCGCTGGAAGAGGTCGATGCGCAGCAGCGCAGCCGTCAGCTTGTCGGGCTGGTCGATCAATGCGTCAACCACCTCGAGGATCATGTCCGCACGCGGGCCGGCCAGCTGCGGCTCAAGGACCTCGTCATAGCGCGCCGTGTCGTGGATGAGGTAGGCGAAGGCCGACACCCACAGCAGCAGCACGAAGCCCATCTGGGCCAGCACCAGGCGCCCGGTCAGCGAAGAAGGCAGCAGCTTGCTCAACAGGGCCGGCATCAGCTCGCATCCCCGGCGGCATCGATGCGGTCGATGACATAGCCGACGCCCCGCACCGTGCGGATATAGCCCGGCCCGATCTTGCGGCGCAGGTTGGAGATGTGCACGTCCAACACATTGCTTTCGTTGCTGGCGCCGCCGGGCAGCACCTGCTCCTCGAGCATGCGCCGCGTCAGCACCCGGTCGGCGCGCTTCATCAGCAGGCTCAGCAGGTCGAACTCGCTGCGTGACAGCTCGGCCAGCTTGCCGTCGACCGTGACGCGCATGGTGGCCGTGTGCAGGGCCAGCTTGCGCACCTCCAGCGTCTCGCCGGCCATGCCGTAGCTGCGCCGCGCCAGCGCCCGCACACGCGACACCAACTCGGCCAGCGCGAAAGGCTTGACGAGGTAGTCGTCGGCGCCGCGGTCCAGGCCGGCGAGCCGGTCGGCCAGTGCGTCACGCGCCGTCAGGATGAGCACGGGCGTCGTCTCTCCCTCGCGGCGCAGGCGCGCCAGCAGCGTCAGGCCATCGCCATCGGGCAGGCCCAGGTCCAGCAGCACGAGATCGAAAGGCCGGCTGTCCAGCGCCTGCAGGGCATCGCCCAGGCGGCGCACCCAGAGCAGCGCCAGGCCCTGGTCTTCGAGGGCGATGCGCACGCCATTGCCCAGTTCGAGATCGTCTTCAACCAACAGGATGTTCATGCCGGGAATTGGAGTGGCGCCACATGAAGAAAACCTGAACTGAAGCGCGAATGGTGCCCGTTCATCAAGCCTTCAGAAAGGCTTTGGCTTCGGTTCATCTGCGATTTCGACACTGCATCAGCGCCGAAACACAGCTCGGCCGCCGGCACCGACTGCGAAGCACGGAAGCCCGGCCACCCCCTCCATCCGCTTCGACAACTCCAAGGAAACCTTCCATGAACCGCCATCAAATCGCCGCCTCTTCCCTGCTCAGCCTGGTCTGCATGCTCGCCGCTTCGTCGGCCTGGGCCGGCAACATCGACACCGCGCAGGAGTCCGGCCCCTACGTCGGCGCCGCCCTCGGCCGTACCTCGTTCTCGGCCAAGAACCTCGGCCTGCCCAAGACCGGCAGCGACGAATCCGCCCAGGCCAGCAAGGTCTACGGCGGCTATCGCTTCAGCAATCTGGTGGGCGTCGAAGGCGGCTATGTGCGCCTGGGCAACGCCGTGGAGACGCTGACCGTCGGCAACGCCTCGGTCTCGCAAACCGTGAAGGCCCGCAGCCTCTATGTGGCCGCCACCAGCCGCCTGCCGCTGTCCACCGACTTCGCGCTGACCGGCAAGGCCGGCATCTCCTTCGGCAGGGCCAGCGGTGCCAGCCTGCTGCCGGCATCCGCCGACATGACGGGCTCCAAGCGCTCCCTCATGTGGGGCGTCGGCGCCGAGTACCAGCTGACGAGCTCGCTCGCCGTGACGGCCGACTTCGACCACTTCGGCCAGGTGTCGAGCAAGGTGCGCGCCAACCTCTTCAGCGCCGGCGTGCGCTATCGCTTCTGAGCCTCGGCTCCCCGCAAGCCCTGCCCGGCCGTCGCCCGGCAGGGCTTTTTCGTGCCGCGTGCACGCCGACCCGCTTCCTCGAATAATCAGCCCGCCCCGAGGCCGACGCTTCGCCTCCCGAGCATGTTCGACAACAGCATGGAGACTTCGATGACGACATTGCAGATCAATGGCCAGTCGACGACGGTGGAGGCGGGCGAAGACACCCCGCTGCTGTGGGTACTGCGCGATCACCTCGGCATGACCGGTACCAAGTTCGGCTGTGGCCTGGCGCTGTGCGGCGCCTGCACGGTGCACCTGGACGGCCAGCCGGTGCGCGCCTGCCAGACGCCGCTGTCCGCCGCGGCGGGCAAGCGCGTCGTCACCATCGAGGGCGTGGGCGCCAGCAAGACCGGCCAGGCCGTGCAGCACGCCTGGGTCAAGCTCGGCGTGCCGCAGTGCGGCTACTGCCAGGCGGGTCAGATCATGAGCGCCACGGCCCTGCTGGAGCAAAAGCCCAAGCCGACCGACGCCGACATCGACGCGGCCATGAGCGGCAATCTGTGCCGCTGTGGCACCTACACGCGCATCCGCAGCGCCATCAAGACGGCCGCCGGCCTGGAAGGCGGTGCCGCATGAACGACTTCGTTGCCCACGGCGCCTTGAGCCCAATTTCCCGCCGCAGCGTCCTGGGTTTGAGCGGCCTGGTGCTTTCCATCGGCCTGCCCGGCATTGCCGTCGGCGCCGACGAACCCAAGAAATATGGCGGCGACGGCATGCCCCACGGCCTCCAGGACAGCCCGCGCACTTTCGTCGCGATTGCGTCCGACGGCACGGTCAGCATCGTCGTCAACCGCTCCGAGATGGGCCAGGGCGTGCGCACCAGCCTGCCCAAGGTGCTGGCCGACGAACTGGAGGCCGACTTCGCCCGCGTCAGGGTCGTGCAGGCGCCCGGCGACGAGGACAAATACGGCAACCAGGACACCGACGGCTCGCGCAGCATGCGGCACTGGTTCATGCCCATGCGCCGCTGCGGCGCGGCCGCACGCGCCATGCTGGAGCTGGCGGCGGCCCAGGCCTGGGGCGTGCCGGTCGCCGAGGTGCAGGCCGCCAACCATGCCGTCACCCACAAGGCCAGCGGCCGCTCGCTGGGCTATGGCGCACTCGCCGAGGCCGCCGCCAAGCTGGACGTGCCGGCCCGCGACAAGCTCAGGCTCAAGGACGCCAAGGACTTTCGCTACATCGGCAAGCAGGACAGCCACCTGGTGGACGCCGAGGTCATCGTCACCGGCAAGTCGCAATACGGCATCGACACACGGCTGCCGGGCATGCTCTACGCCGTCGTGGCGCGGCCGCCGGTGTTCGGCGGCAAGCTCAAGTCCGTCGACAGCAGCGAGGCCTTGAAGGTCGCGGGCGTCGTCAAGGTCTTCGAGCTGGCCGGCACGCCGGCACCCTCCGAGTTCCAGCCTCTGGGTGGCGTCGTTGTCGTGGCCAAGGACACCTGGGCCGCCATGAAGGGGCGCGAGGCGCTGAAGATCGTCTGGGACGACGGCGCCCACGCGAGCTATGACTCGGCCGCCTTCCGCAAGGAGCTGGAGGCCGCCGTGGCCAAGCCGGGCGGCAAGGTTGTGCGCGACGATGGCGATGCACCGGCTGCGCTGGGCAAGGCCGCCAAGCGCGTGGCGGCCGACTACTACGCGCCGCATCTGGCCCACGCGACCATGGAACCGCCGGCCGCGACGGCGCGCATCGTCGACGGGCGCTGCGAGGTCTGGGCCTGCGTGCAGTCACCCCAGGCCGCGCGCGAACGCGTGGCCGCGCGACTGGGGCTGGCTGCCGACAAGGTGACCGTCAACGTGACCCTGCTGGGCGGCGGCTTCGGCCGCAAGTCCAAGCCCGACTTCGTCGTCGAGGCAGCACTGGCCTCGCAGCAGATGCAGGGCGTGCCGGTCAAGCTGACCTGGACACGCGAGGACGACCTGCACCATGACTATCTGCACACCGTCACCGCCCAGCATCTGGAGGCCGGGATGGACGCCAAGGGCCGGGTCACCGCCTGGCTGCAGCGCGCGGCCGAACCGACCATCCTGTCCATCTTCATGCTCGACCCCAAGCAGCTGGCGCCCTTCGAGCTGGGCCTGGGCCTGATCAACCTGCCCTACGCGATTCCCAACATCCGCATCGAGAACCCCGCGGCGACGGCGCACGCGCGCATCGGCTGGCTGCGCTCGGTCAACAACATCCAGCACCAGTTCGCCGCCCAGTCCTTCGTCGCCGAGCTGGCCCATGCGGCCCAGCGCGACCACCGCGATTTCCTGTTCGAGCTGCTCGGCCCGGCGGCCCAGATCCCGCCGCCGCAACTGGGCGACGACTGGAACCACGGCGAGTCACCGCAGCTCTACCCGGTCGACACGGGCCGGCTGCGCGGCGTCATCGAGCGCGCGACAAAAGAGGCGGGCTGGGGCCGCAAGCTGCCACGCGGCCAGGGACTGGGCCTGGCGGCCAACTACAGCTTCGTGACCTATATGGCCGTGGTCGTCGAGGTGCGGGTCAGCGCCAAGGGCGAGCTCAGCATCCCGCGCATCGACGTGGCGCTCGACTGCGGCCCGGCCATCAACCCCGACCGCATCCGCTCCCAGGTCGAGGGCGCCTGCATCATGGGCCTGAGCCATGCGCTGTACAGCGAGATCACCTTCAAGGAAGGCCGCGTCGAGCAGAGCAACTATCACGACTACGAGATCGCCCGCCTCAACATCGCGCCGAAGAAGATCGCCGTCCACATCATGCCGGCCAAGGGCTATGACCAGCCCCTCGGCGGCGTCGGTGAGCCGGCCATCGGGCCGATTGCACCGGCACTGATGAACGCCATCTTCGCGGCGACCGGCAAGCGCATCCGGCAGTTGCCGCTGAAGGACCAGCTCATGGCCAAGAAGAAGACATGACGGCGCGCAAGGTCGCGTTGATCACCGGCGGTGGCACGGGCGTGGGCGCCGCCACCGCGCTGATGCTGGCCGGCAAGGGCTACGACCTGCTCGTCAACTACTCGCGCAGCGCCGACGACGCTGAGGTTAGCGCCGCGGCCTGCCGAGCAGCCGGGGCCGACGTGCTCGTCAAGCAGGGCGACGTGGCGCAGGACGCCGACTGCCGCACGCTGGCGCAGGCCGCGCTGGACCGCTGGGGCCGCATCGACGCCCTCGTGAACAACGCGGGTGTGTCGGTGTTCGGTGCCGCTGCCGAGTGGGATGCGCTGGACGCCGAGACCTTCCAGCGCATCCTGGGCGTCAACGCGCTGGGCAGCTTCCAGATGGTGCGCGCCTGCGTCGGCGCACTGAAGGAAGCGCAGGGCTGCATCGTCAACGTGTCCTCGGTGGCTGGTGCGCTGGGCGTGGGCTCGTCCATGCCCTATATCGCGTCCAAGGGCGCCATCAACGCGATGACGCTGCACCTGGCCCGCGCGCTGGCGCCGGCCGTGCGCGTGAACGCGGTCTGCCCGGGCCTCATCACCACGCGCTGGTTTGTCGACGGCGTGGGGCAGCAGGGCTATGAGGCCGGCCTGAAGGCCTACGAAGCCGGCGTGCCGCTGCAGCGCGCCTGCTCACCCGAGGATGTGGCCGAGGCCATCGTCTGGCTGGTGGACGGCGCGCGCACGGTGACCGGCGAGCTGGTGATGCTGGACAGCGGCATGCACCTGGCCGGCGCGAAGCCGCCGCGCTGAGCCTTCAGCTGGCTTCGGCGATGCGATAGCCCACGCCGGGCTCGGTCAGCAGCACGCAGGGCTCGGCCGGGTCGACCTCGAGCTTGGCGCGCAGCTGGCCCATGTAGAGGCGCAGATAGTGGGTCTGTTCGGTTGCGTCCGCGCCCCAGACATCGGCCAGCAGGCGGCGGTGGGTGACGACCTGGCCGGCCTGTCGCACCAGGCGGGCCAGCAGCTTGAACTCGGTGGGCGTCAGGCGCACATCGGCGCCGTCGCGCTTGACGCGATGGGCGGCCAGGTCGACCTCTAGGCCGGCGCGGCGGTACATCGTGATGGCCGGCTGGGCCACGGTGCCGCGGTGTCGCAGGGCCACGCGCAACCGCGCCAGCAGCTCGCCGATGCCGAAGGGCTTGACGAGGTAGTCGTCGGCACCGGCATCGAGCAGGCGGATCTTCTGGCCTTCGACCTGGCGGGCCGAGATGACGATCAGCGGCGTCGAACGCTCGCGGCGCAGGGCCTGCAGCAGCTCCTCGCCATCGCCGTCGGGCAGGCCGAGGTCGAGCAGCACGGCATCCAGAGGGCCGGCGTGGGCCAGTTGGGCCATGGCATCGGCCAGGCTGGCGGCGGTCAGCACCTCATAGCCTTCGACGGCCAAGGCCTCCTTCAAGGTCACGCGCAATTCGCGGTCGTCTTCGACCAGCAGCAGCTTCATGTCGAGGCTTCCGGCAGTTCAGGGGCATCACGCAGCGGCAGGCGCAGCTCGAAGCTGCAGCCGCCATGGCCGCGCGGGCGCAGGCTCAAGGACCCTTCATGCGCCGCGGCAATCGCACGGCACAGGGCCAGACCCACGCCCGAGCCCGGCGGACGCTGCTTGAAGGCGGCGAGGTCGCCGCGCTGGAAGGCGTCGAAGACGCGATCGCGCCACGCCGGGTCGATGCCGGGGCCGCGGTCGCGGACGGCAAACAAGGCTTCGCTGCCCAGGCGGCGCACCACCAGCTCGACCGGCGCGGTGGCCGGGCTGTACTTCAGCGCGTTGTCGACGAGGTTGTCCAGCAATTGCGACATCAGGGCCGCATCACACCACAGCAGCGGCAGCTCGGGAGCGATACGCGCTTTCACACGATCGCCATCGGGCCGGCGACGCACGCGGCGCAGGGCGGCCCCGACGATCTCTTCGGCCGACTCCCAGTCGCAGCGCAGGCTCACCCCCGGCGCGCCCAGGCGGGCCAACTGGAGGGTGTTGTCGGTCAGGCGCACCAGGCGGGCCGTCTCGTCGACGATGCGGCCGGCGAGCTCGCTGCGCTGGCTGGCCGTCAGCCGGTCGCCCTGGGTCTGCAAGGCCGAGGCCGAGCCCATGATGGTGGCCAGCGGCGTGCGGTAGTCGTGCGAGATGGCAGCCAGCATGGCGTTGCGGGTGGACTGGGTTTCAGCCAGCTCGCCGGCCCGGCGCGCTTCGTCCTGCACGCGGCGGCGCTGCAGGGCCAGGCCCATCTGGTCGCACAGGGCCTGGGCATGGGCGAGATGGTCAGCAGCCAGGGCTTCGGTGCCCAGGCCGCGCAGCGTGACGGCACCCAAGGCGGCGTCGCGGCCGCGCAGCGGCAGATAGAGGTCGGGCTCGCCGCTGTGGTGGGCCGTGCCGGGCCCCAGGGCCCGGCCGCTGTCGGCGCAGAGCTGCAGGCCCGCCAGGGCGTTGGCATCGGGGTCGCCGAGGACGATGTCCTGGGCGCCCGACGTGGGCCGCAGCAGCAGCGCCGTCGGCAGGCCCGCCAGCCGGTCCAGGGCCTGCAGCAGTTCGTGGGCATGGGCCTCGGGCCGGTCGGCATCGCGCATCAGGTCGCCGAATTCGCGCAGGGCTCGCTCCAGCTGGGCGGCGCGCTGCGCCGCGCGCACGCCCTCCCAGGCCAGGCGCAGCTTCCAGCCCGCCCAGGCCAGGCCCATCAGCGAGCCAACGGCGATCCAGGGCAGGAATTGAACGAGGGGACGGGGCACCATGGGCGGCGCAGTTTAGGTTGTCGTCACGGTTTCGTTCGGCACCGGCAAGGGCTCGGGCCTGGCCAGGCGGTCCTTCACCAAGCCGGCCAGCAGCACGTCCACCAGGGTGCCGCCCTGGCTGCCGCTCTGGCCACCACCACCCACCAGCACCTCGGGCACCAGCTGCACGCCGGCACCGGCCAGGGCCTGGGCGACCTGCACGATGGCGTAGTTGCCCGACTCCATGGAGCCGATCTTCTGGCGGATGACCTCGGCCTCGGCTTCACCGATGGCCAGCGTCCTGCCGGCCTCGGCCTGGCCGGTCACGCGCGTGACCTCGGCATCGGCCTCGGCCGTGATCTTCTTGGAGCGCGCCGCACCATCGGCCGTCTTCACCGCCGCTTGCGCGTTGAACTCGGCCATCGCCACCTTGCGCTCGGCGTCCACCACCTGGGCCTGGGTGCGGGCCAGGGCCGTGGCCTGCTCGAGCTGCTGGCGCACGCCTTGTGCTTCCATCTGCGTCGTGAAGGTGACCTTCTCCTGCTCGGCCAGCTTGCGATCGGTCAGGGTCTTCATCAGCTCGGCCGGCGGCACGATGTCGCCGATCAGCGTCTCGACGGCGCCGACGTCATAGGCCTTCAGGGCCAGCGCAATCGCGGCCTTGGCCTCGGCCTGGCGCTCGCTGCGCTTCTTCAGGAAGTCGATGACGTCCGAGTTCTGCGCGGCGTTGCGGAAGTAGTTGCCGATGGTGGGCTCCAGCACCTGGGTGACGAGGGCCTCCATGCTGCCGAAGCGGGCGATGACCTTGGGCGCGTCGTTGCGCGGGATGTGGATGATCTGGCTCACGTCCAGGTTGAAGGTGAAGCCGTC
>CBHWBD010000207.1:0-9294 GCA_966111775.1 uncultured Comamonadaceae bacterium
ACTGCAAGACCTGCGACATCAAGGACCCGACGCAGAACATCGTCTGGGTCACGCCTGAGGGCGGTGGCGGCCCGAACTACGCCGGCATGTAAGCGCCTCTTGCGCTCCAGGCCCCCTGGCCGATAGACTGGTTTTTCATACAGTCAACAGCCAGGAGCGCCAGCGTGAGTGCAGGAAAGATCAGGGTCGGTATCGGCGGCTGGAATTTCGAGCCCTGGCGCGACAACTTCTACCCCAAGGGCTGGCCGCAGGCGCGTGAGCTGGAGTACGCCAGCCAGCACCTGACGGCCATCGAGATCAACAGCACCTATTACGGGGCGCAGAAGCCGGCCACCTTCGCCAAATGGCGCAAGGAGACGCCCAACGGCTTCGTGTTCTCGCTGAAGGCCATCCGCTTCGCGACGCAGCGCCGCGTGCTGGCGGACGGTGCTGACTCCATCAAGCGCTTCATCGAGTCGGGCATTGCCGAACTCGGCGACAAGCTCGGCCCCATCGTCTGGCAGCTGGCACCGACCCACAAGTTCGACACGGCCGACCTGACGGCCTTCCTGGAGCTGCTTCCGGCCGCGGTCGACGGCCTGCCGCTGCGCCACGCACTGGACGTGCGCCACGCCAGCTTCCAGAGCCCCGACTACCTGGCCCTGGCTCGCAAGTACAAGGCCGCCACGGTGTTCACCGAGTCCGACGACTACCCGCCCATCGCCGAGCCGACGGGCGACTTCGTCTACACGCGCATCATGCGCACCCACCCGGAAGAGGCCCAGGGCTGCAAGCCCGAAGTCTTCCCTCAACTGGCCGCATCGGCGCAGGCGTGGGCCGAAGGTGGCGAGCCCGAAGGCGTGCCGCGCATCGAGCCAGCAGCGCCTGCGGCGGCCGCGCGTGATGTCTTTGTCTACTTCATCAGCGGTGCCAAGGAGCGCGCGCCGCATGCGGCCATGGCGCTGCGGCGCGCCCTGGGCGAGGACGTGCCGGCCTAACGCAGATAGCGGTTGGGCACGTTGTCCAGCCGCGGCGCGGGCCGGCCCAAGGCGGCCAGAAGTTCGGCGACGTTGGCGTAGGTGTGCTGTTCCGTGCGCTGCATCTGCGGCAGCAGGCCGAACTGGGCATAGGACAGCGGCGTCACGTCGTAGCAGACCGTCTCCCACTCGAAGCCGCGGCCCCAGGTGATGCCCTGGAGTCGCACGTCGGCCCGGGCGCCCGCCTTCAGCAGCAGGCGCATGAGGGGCGCCGAGCGGTTGGCATTGGAATTGACCGTGTGGAAGAGCGGCGTCTGGCCGTTGAGGCCCTCGGCATCGACATCGGCGACTGCATTCGGATCGGCGCCCAGAGCCAGCAGGCGCTCGGCAACGGCCAGGTGGCCGTACTCGGCGGCCACATGCAGCAGCGTCGCGCCGTCCAGCGGCGTGAAGGTGCAGCGCATCGTGCTGCGGTGCCGCAGCAGCGTCGGATCGGCTGTCACGGCGGCCGAAAGCGCATCGGCGTCGTTGAGCAGCACCGGCGCCAGCTTGGGATCGTCGAGCCGGGCGCCGCGCTCCAGCATCAGCTTCAGGCAGGCGGGAAAGCCGTCCGAGCGCCAGTACATCTCGACCAAATGCGTGACGGCAGGCTTGTCGTCGATGCTCGAGGCCGCCTCGAAGCCGGCGTCAAGGATGGCGCGGATCGCGTCGACGTCGTGGGTCTCGAAGGCGCCGAGCAGGCGCTCGTGGGTGTCATTCACAGCCGCGAATGCTACGCCGCGCCAAGCTTCAGGGGCAGCGCAGGAAGTTGCCTTGCACCGTGCAGGTCCCGCGCGGCCCCACCAGGGTCGGGCCAACGCGGGTGAGCATGGAGCCGTCACTGCCAAAGCAGGTCGCGGCCGTGCAATGGGTCACCATGACGGGCGGCTCGACACGAGGGATGGACGACGTCACGGGAGGCGTCGGCACGCGCGGCGCCACCGCGTCAGGCCGGGACGGCAGGGATGGCGCGACCCAGGTGTGCTGCGAAGGCGAAGGGGACGTCGTCAGCCCACCCAGGCAGGCATCGGCCACGCGCTGGCGCATCGGCTGCAATCGCGCCGCGACCAAGCGCTGGCGCTGTTGATCGGGAGGGGCGGCCGACGCGGCCGCGGCAGCGAGGGCGTCTTCCGCCTCCTCCAGCGCATGCAACGCCGTGCGGCAGGCCGATGACTTCGGCAGTTCCTCGGCCTGCACAGCGGCGCACAGCAGGCAGGACACGCAGAACAAGCGAAACAAGGCGTTCATGGCACTGCAATCTTGCGCCGTTTTCGGCGCCCCTGCTGTAGGCCATGGCCTTCGCCTCAAGCCCGACGCAACCGCGGCAGAGCCAGCAAGACCATGAATCCCGCCACACCGGCCGCGGCGTAGCCCGCGGCGCTGACCGCGCTCGCATCACCCACCAAGCCCAGCAGGTCCAGGGCCGGCACGCCGGTCTTCTGCATGTCCAGGTAGAGGGCGAACAGGAACAGGGCCAGGAAGGTGCGCGAGCCCTGGGTCAGGCGGCCCAGCAGCGTCGCGGCAGCGCTGAGAAAGAGCAGGCCGGCCAGGCAGGCCAGGGTCAGCCGAGGCGCGCTCGCGGCATGGCGCAGCAGGGCCGGCAGGGCCAGCAGCAGGCCCAGACCGAAGGCCGCCAGGGCCTGGCGCCAGCCGCGCTCCAGCGCGCCGCCGGGTGCGGCGCTGGCCAGGGCCAGGGTGCCGCTCTGCAGGTCGCGCGAGCTGACATCCGCCACGGCGATGCCCCAGACACACAGCGTTCCCGCCAGCACCGCAGGCAGCACCGGGGCCGGGACGAACACGCTCGCCACCGCGCCGCCGAGCATCGCCAGAGCCGGCAGGGGTTGGCTCAGCAGCACCAGGGCCACATCGGCCAGCCAGCGGCCCGGCAGGCCCGGCAGACGGGCGGCGGCACTCAGCAGCAGCGCCAGGGCGCGGGTGAAGGGGCGCATGACGGGGCGCAGCAGCCATTGGAGGGCCAGCACCAGGCGGCTGCGCCCGGCCGGGTTGCGCAGCTTGACGCGGTCCGGCGCATAGCGGTGGAAGAGCATCACGGCCGGCACCAGGGGCAGCAAGGCGACCAGCATGGAACCCACGCGCAGGGCCACCAGGTCCGAAGTCCACAACCCCGCCGGCATGTGCAGGATGGGAAGACTGGCGTCGAAGGGCGAACCGCCGACGCTGATGTGGCTCACGTCCATCAGGTGGCTCACGCCGACCAGCAGCGGCGACATGCCATTGACGTCGAACAGCTGCCAGCCGCTCAGTTGCACGGCACCGCCCTGCCCCAGCATGGCCGGGACGAAGGCGAACTGGACCATCCACAGCAGCCAGTAAAGGGCATCGCCGCGCTTTCCCATCAGCGGCACCCAGGCATCGGCCAGCACGGCCAGGCTGGCGCACAGCATCAGGCCAGGCGCGAGGCCCAGCACCAGCATCTGCAGATAGGGCAGCGGCTGCAGCGCCCCTTCGCCACGCACCAGCTGCAGCACCCACACCGTCAGCACGACGACGGTGCCCAGCGAGAACAGGAAGCCGAAGGCGCCCAGCCAGCGCGCGCCCAGCAGCTGTGCATCCGACACCGGCGTGGCGGCCAGAACGCCGGCGGTGCCGCAGCGCAGGTCCTCCTGGGTGCGGCCACGGGCCAGATAGAAGCCTGCCAGGCCAAGGAGCAGCGAGGCGATGAGATTGGTTCCGAAGGCCAGGGCCTGGCTTTCGTAGGCGATGCGCTGCTTGTTCACGACCATCATGGCGGCGCCGCTGCTGGGGTCCAGCACCATCAGCCAGCTGACCGCCACGACGCCCAGCAGGATGACGAGGCTGCTGACGCGGCGGCTGCGCAGCCGCCACTCGTTCAGCACCAGGGCCTGGTAGAGCGTGGTGTTCATGCGGCCTCCCGCGCGTCGGCATAGCGCTGGGCCATCAAGGCCTCTTCCAGGCTGGCACTGACCGGTTCGGCCTCGGCGAAGGGACGTGACGGATGCGCGATGCGCACCTGCACACGCCCGCCCTGGGGCTGGGCCTGCAACACATGCATATGACCCTTCAGTGCCTCGTAGTCGGTCTGGGCCAACAGCGCCGTCCAGACCTTGCCGGCGGCACGCGCCAGCACGGCTTCCGGCGTCTCGTAGGCCACCAGGCGCCCCTGGCGCAGGATGGCCAGATGCGAGGCCATGTTCTCGACGTCCGACACGATGTGGGTCGAGACGATGACCAGGCGCTGGCGTCCCAGATCGCCGAGCAGATGGCGAAAGCGCAATCTTTCCTCCGGGTCCAGGCCCGCCGTCGGCTCGTCGACGATGAGCACGTCGGGATCATTCAGCAAGGCTTGCGCGATGCCCAGGCGCTGGCGCATGCCACCCGAGAAGCCGATGGCCGGTCGATTCGCCTGCTCGTGCAGGTTCACGAGTTCCAGCAGCTGCTGCAGTCGCTGGCGGTCGCTGACGCCCTTGAGGGCCGCGAAGTACTGCAGGAATTCCAACGCCGTCAGATGGGGGTAGACGCCGAAGTCCTGCGGCAGATAGCCCAGGCGCCGACGCATCAGCTCGGGCTTGGCGACGATGTCCTGGCCTTCGAGCAGGATGCGTCCACTGGTGGGCTTGGTCAGCGTCGCCAGCATCTGCATCAGCGTGCTCTTGCCCGCGCCGTTGTGGCCGATCAGGCCCACGACGCCGGGCTTGAGTTCCAGCGACACGCCCTCGACGGCGTGGAGTTTTCCAAAGCTCTTGGTGACGTTCTGAATCTGCAGCACGGCCACTCCTCGTTATGCGAATGAGCGACAGCCTAGAGGCTGTGAGCTTGACGACCAACGGACTCGCGACAGACCGTCGAGGACAGGGTTCAGGCCGGCGAAACGGCGGCCTGGGCCGCTGTCATTCCACGGCGCCTATCAGCGGCCCGAGGTCGGTCCAGCGGTCGTTGCGCCCGAGGCTGGGCGAATAGAGACTGGATACCGCGCCATCCAGGTAGAGGGCGTCCTGGCAGCGCAGCACGTCGCGAAAATAGCTCGCGAACTCGTGCAGCGTGACCGGCCTCTCGCTGATGACGAAGACGCCTTGCGAGCCCGCCGCGCAGACGCCGTTGCGGATGTGGCGCGAGGCCGAGTTCGGGCCGAGGGCCGCGGGGATCTGGCCCTGCCTCAGCAGCAGCGGGCCGGACTGCGTGGCCAGCTTCACGCCTTCGTGCGAGGCCGGATAGTCGGCCGAATCGACGACATGCGGCCCCTGGGCGTCGATGAAGAACACACCGTTGGGCTTGAGGAAGAAGTTGCCCTTGCCGTCCGCGAGATTGAGAGGCGCCAGTTCACGTCCGTCGACGATGAGCAGGCCCACCGGACTGGCGTCGGCGTGATACATGCCGGCGTTCATGCCGAAGGCCAGGGTCTGGCCCCGGGCCTTCTGCCAGGCCGCCAGCCGGTCCAGGCGGCGCAGCGGCTTGCCATGGTCGTCGCGCCAGAACAGGCGCAGCTTGTCGGCCTCGACGCGGACGACGGTGTAGCTGCTGTCCGCTTGCGCCGCGCAGGCCAGGCTGGCGAGCGCCAGACCCAGCAGGCGTCGCTTCACCGCAGCGGCCTCAACAGCTCGCGCAGGCCATTGAGATCCATCTCATGCATCAGCGCCAGCAGCCGCCCGATCTCGCCCTTGGGAAAGCCCTCACGCGCAAACCAGGCCAGGTAGTTGCTCGGCAGGTCGGCGATCCGCATGCCCTGGTGCTTGCCGAAAGGCATCTCGGTCTTCAGGAGCTGGGTGAGGTCTTCGGGCTTCATCGCTCCCAGTGTGCCTGCCCCGGATGCGAAAAAACCCGACCGGCGGCGGGCCAGTCGGGCAAAGGCGACCCGCGGGCCGCTTCCGGAGGTTCAATGAGACAACTTGAACATGCCAACCGCGCGCACCAGGTCCATGGCCTGGCTCTTCAGGCTGCTGGCGGCGGCTGCCATTTCCTCGACGAGGGCGGCGTTCTGCTGGGTGGTGCGGTCCATGCTCGACACGGCACCGCCGACCTGGCCCACGCCCTCGCTCTGCTCGGCGCTGGCGGTACGGATCTCGCCCATGATGGCGGTCACGCGGCCAATGCTGGCCACCACGTCCTGCATGGTGCTGCCGGCCTGGCTGACCTGGGTCACGCCGGTTTCGACGCGGGACACGCTGGCGGCGATGAGTTCCTTGATCTCCTTGGCCGCTTCGCCGCTGCGCTGGGCCAGGGCCCGCACTTCGCTGGCCACCACCGCGAAGCCGCGGCCATGCTCGCCGGCGCGGGCCGCTTCCACCGCGGCGTTCAGCGCCAGGATATTGGTCTGGAAGGCAATGCCGTCGATGACCGAGGTGATATCGGCGATGCGCTTGCTGGCTTCGCTGATGCCGTGCATGGTGTCCACGGCCTGCTCGACGACCTGGCCACCCTGCTGTGCCACGGCGCTGGCGGCCTGGGCCAGCTGGTTGGCCTGGACGGCGTTGTCGGCGTTCTGGCGCACCGTGGCGCTCAACTGCTCCATCGACGACGCCGTCTGTTGCAGCGCGCTGGCCTGCGTTTCGGTGCGCGACGACAGGCTGTGGTTGCCCTGCGCGATCTCTGCACTCGCCAGCGACAGGCTGTCGGCGCCTTGCCGCACGGAAGCCACGAGGCTGCGCAGGCCGCCCTGCATGGACGAGATGGCCTGCAGCAGATGGCCGAACTCGTCACGGGTGTCGACCTTGACCTCGGCGTCGAGATTGCCCTCGGCAACGTCATTGATCAGCCCCACGGCCTGGTTCAAGGGCAGGACGATGGACCGGATGATGGCAAACGCCGCGACAAGCGACAGCGCCACCACCAGCGCGCAGCCGACCGACAGCACAAGCAGGCGCTGGGCATGCACCTTGTCGTTGTCGGCGATCAGGCGCTCGGAGGTCTGCGCGGTGTACTGGATGTAGTCGTCGGTCGCCTTGACAAGGGCAGCCAGCAGCGGGCGGCATTGCTCGTTCATGCGCCCGACGGCGGCTTCGCGGTCGCCCGCCAGCACCAGTCCGAGGATGGACTCGGTGACACGGGAATAGCGCACCTCGATCCTGGCGATCTCCTCGACGTGGCCGCGCGCCTCCGCCGCACGCCGGCCTTGTTCGACAGGGCTTGCAGGGCTTCCAGAGACTTGCCGACGTCGGCCACGGCGGCCAATACGGCGGCTTTCTCGAGCGCGCTGTCTTCTGCCCGGGTCACCAGCACGAGGTTGCGGGCGGCGATGGCGCGGCGGTCGACCGCCAGGCGCACCTGGTTGGCCGCGGCGGCGCGGGCCTCGACGCCCTGCACATAGCCGGTGAACTGGTCGCCGTCCTCCTTGATGGACTGCAGCGCCGCGGCGGACACCGCGACGATCATCAGAATCAGCAGACCAAAGGCACCGGTCAGCTTGGTCTTGACGGACAGGTTTTTCCAGAATGACATGGCCGCTCTCCCCTGGGCTTTGAAGTCAACGATGGACGACCGTCATCTTCTGAAACCCGCATCGGGGCGGCGAGACGGGGACGCCTGACGCCCTTGCGCGTGGATCACGGGACTTGCCGTAGGCAAATTGCCTACAGCCGGCCTCAAGCCTTCAAGCGATATCCCACCCCAGCCTCGGTCACCAGCCATTGCGGCCGGTTGGGGTCGACCTCGAGCTTCTTGCGCAGATTGGCCATGTGGACGCGGACATAGTGAACGTCCTCGGCATGGCCGGGGCCCCAGACGGCCTTGAGCAGGTGCTGGTGGGTCAGCACGCGGCCCGGCACGCTGGCCAGCTCCTGCAGCAGGCGGTATTCGATGGGCGTCAGGTGCAGCTCCTCGTCGCCCCGGGTCACCACGCGCAGGGCACGGTCCACGGCGATGTCGCCGAAGCGCAGCACGGGGTCGGCGTCATTGCCGCCGCCACCATGCCGGCGCAGCTGCACGCGCACCCGGGCCAGCAGCTCGGCCACGCCGAAGGGCTTGACGAGGTAGTCGTCGGCACCGGCGTCCAGGGCCTGCACCTTGCGGTCCTCGCCTTCGCGGGCCGACAGCACGAGGACGGGCGCCTGCGACCAGCCGCGGAACTCGCGAATGAAATCCAACCCGTCGCCGTCCGGCAGACCGAGGTCCAGCACGACCAGCTCAGGCCGGCGCGTCGCCGAATCGATGAGGCCGCGTTGCAGCGTCGCCGCTTCGAAGACCTCCAGGCCCTCGCTCTCCAGCGCCATGCGCACGAAACGCCGGATCTCCGGCTCGTCCTCGATCATCAACACACGTGCGGCGCTCACTCAGGCTTCTCCACCGGGGGCTGGCCAAGGGGTAATTCCACTCGCACACAGGCGCCGCCGGTGGCGACATTGTGGGCGCTGATACGACCGCCATGCGCCTCGACGATGGCCTTGCAGATGGCCAGGCCCAGGCCGACACCCGGCGTGGCGCTCTCGCGGTCGCCGCGCTCGAACTTGTCGAAAAGCCTGGCCTCGCGGCCGACCGGGAAGCCGGGGCCGTTGTCGACGACATCGATCTCGACATGCCGCCCCGCCGTTCGCGCCGCGATGCGGATGGCGCCGTCCGCGTACTTGGCCGCGTTCTCCAGCAGATTGACCAGGACGCGCTCGATGAGGACGGCATCCAGCGCCACCAGCGGCAGATCGGCCGGCAGGTCCACGGCGACCTCGCGGCCGGCCAGCGCCTCGTCCAGGCTGGCCAGCGCGCTGCCGACCACCTCCTGCAGCGGCAGCCAATGCCGGTTCAGCTGCACGGTGCCGGACTGCAGCCGCGCCATGTCCAGCAGATTGCTGACCAGGGCGCTCATGCGCAGGGCCGAGCGGCGCATGGCGTCGGCCACCTCGGCCTGGGGCGCGGCCAGCGGCGTGAGCTTGAGCGCATCAGCCAGCCCGACGAGGGCGGCCAGCGGCGTGCGCAGGTCGTGGGAGATCGCGGTCAGCAGCGAATTGCGCAGGCGCTCGGACTCGATCTGCAGCGTGCTCTGCTGGGCCACCTCGATGTAGTGGATGCGTTCCAGCGAGATGGCCAGCAGGGCCGCACAGGTGTCGAGCAGCTCTCGCTCCTCGGGCGACCAGCGGCGGCCGCGCCCTTCCACGGCCAGGATGCCGCGTAGCCGCATCGGCGCGGTCAGCGGCAGCATCAGGCAGGGGCTGGCCGGCAGGGTGTCGGTGCCCTGCCCCGCCGCCTGGCCGTGATCGAAGGCCCATTGGGCGACGCCGAGATCGGGCTGCACGCTGGCACCGGGCAACACCGCCAGCACCTCGCGGCCCGCGGTGGCCGCCAGTGGCGGCGCCAGCACGGCCGAGGCGGCACCGAACTCGGCGCGCAGGAAACG
>CBHWBD010000208.1:0-9255 GCA_966111775.1 uncultured Comamonadaceae bacterium
GGCCGCGGGAACAGCAGGAATCGGCTCGGTCACAGTGCGCCAGATTCTGTCAGAGGCCTTTCAGGGCCTGAGTCACCGCTTCAGGGGCCGGTCGCGCCAAAACCACAGGATCAAAACCGGCCACGCGGGCGGCCTCGGCGATGCGGGGATGCGTGGCAATGGCGCGCTGGCCGGCCAGACCCTGGCCCTGCAGATGGCCGACGGCCTCGGCACTGCTGAACAGCCACACAAAGCCTGTGGGCTCTGCGCGGATGCTGTCCAGCAAGGCCTGCTCGGCGGCGTCGAAGCGGGGGCCGGCGCGGTGATAGGTCGTTACGGCCTCGACGTGGGCGCCCTCCTCCACCAGGCGTTCGGCCAGCCATTCCCGGCCGCCGTCGCCGCGCAGCACCAGCACGCGGGCACCGGCCCAATCGCGCCGCGGTGACAGTTGTTGCCAGAGGTGTTCGGAGTCCAGGCTGGCCGCATCGGCCGCCGGCTGGACGACCTGGGCGACCGGCACGCCACGCTCGATCAGGGCCTGGGCGCTGCCCGGGCCGACGCACGCCGCCAGCGTACCGGCCGGCCATGCGCGGTCGGCATGCTGGAAGAACTGCTCGACGGCATTGGGGCTGACGAAGACCGCCAGGTCCACCTCGCTCAGGCCAGCCCAGGCGGCGGCGACCGGTGCCGGATCACGAGCCGGCACGATCTCGATCAACGGCAGGGCCGCGGCGTCGACGCCCAGCTCGGCCAGGCGCGCCAGCCAGGCCGCGCACTGCGGCCGGGGGCGCGTGACGATCAACACAGGTTGTCCAGCACCCTTCGCGCTGCGCGCTGTCCCGCCGAGCGGGAGCTGAGCCCCTTCGGGCGGCCGTGCGGGGCTCATCCAGGCAGGTAGGAACCGGCACCGAGTTCGCGCAGACGGCCGGCGACCTGCTGGCCCAGGGCGCGGGCCGCGGCAACGTCGGTCACGTCGCCCGTGACACTGGCGCGCAGCAGCGGCGAGGTGTGGGCTTCGGCATGGCCCAGGGCCGCGTCCAGGCGCAGCATGCTGCCCTGCCAACGCGCATGGGCCGCCAGCGGCAGGCTGCAACTGCCGCCCAGGGCTCGCGACACGGCGCGCTCGGCCTCGCAGGCCAGCAGGGTCGGCTTGTGGATGAGCCCGGCCAGCGCTTCGGCCAGTGCGGCGTCGTCGGCGCGGATCTCCAGGCCCAGGGCGCCCTGCCCTGCACACGGCAACATCTCGTCGACCTCGAACAGCCGGCGCACGCGCCGGGCCAGGCCCAGGCGCTTGAGGCCGGCGGCGGCCAGCACGATGGCGTGATAGCCGCCCTCGTCGAGCTTGCGCAAGCGCGTGTCGAGGTTGCCGCGCAAGGGTTCGACGCGCAGGTCGGGCCGGATGCTGAGCAGCTGGGTCACGCGGCGCAGGCTGGAGCTGCCGACGACGGCCCCCTCGGGCAGTTCCGCCAGCGAGGCGTAGTCGTTGGAGACGAAGGCGTCGCGCGGGTCCTCGCGCTCGAGCACGGCGGCGAGGGTGAAGCCCTCGGGCAGCTCCATCGGCACGTCCTTCAGCGAATGCACGGCGAGCTGGGCACGGTCTTCGGCCAGGGCCGTCTCCAGCTCCTTCACGAACAAGCCCTTGCCGCCGATCTTGGACAAGGTGCGGTCGAGGATCTGGTCGCCGCGGGTGGTCATGCCGAGCAGCGCGGCGGTGATGCCGAGTTCTTCGGACAGGCGGGCCTGCACATGCTCGGCCTGCCACAGCGCCAGGCGGCTTTCGCGCGTGGCGATGGTGATGGAGGTGGTCATGCGCGGATTATCGAGGCGGGTTGCGGTAGGCCTGCGGCGGCCGTCCCACCAGGCGGCTGAAGTCGCGCGTCAGATGCGCCTGGTCGTAGTAGCCCAGGCGCTGGGCCAGGTCGGCCAGATCCAGCGCTGCGCCGCTGGCGAGCTGGTCGGCCGCCTCGTGCAGGCGGTAGCGGCGGATGACCCATTTGGGACTGACGCCGACATAGTCGCTGAACCAGGCCTGCAAGGCGCGCATGCCGACGCCAGCTCGCTCGGCCAGTTCGTCCACGCGGGTCAGCGTCGGGTCGTTCTGGGCCTGAGCCAGCAGCGCGTTGAGCTTGTCCACCTTGGGATCGGCCGGGCCGAGCAGCGGGCGCAGCAGGGCTTCGGCCGCGGCGATCATGCCGGCGTCGTCGGGCTGGCTCAGCACGGCGCGCTCGGCCTCGGCATCATTCACGGGCAGCACGGCCGACAGCGGCAGGTGGACATCGGTGATGGTGTGCAGCGGCCTGCCGAGCAGGCCGCGAAAGCCGCCGGGGCGAAAGCGCAGGCCCAGGCCGCGGTTGGCGCCGGTGAGGCGGTGCTCATAGGAGCCGCTGACGACGCCGAAGACGGCCGTCAGCTCGGCGTCGAAGACGATGTTGACGACCGGATAGGGCAAGGTGCGCTGCACGAAGTCAGGCTGGCCGCGCAGATCCCATTCGACGATCCAGTGGTAGTCCAGCCAGGGCGCCAGGTCGGGCGCGGGCTCGTAGCGCGCGAGGCGGAACGTGCGTTGTGCGATGGCCGGGTCGACGACGCCCTTGGCCCGGCTGGTCACGGTGCGCAAGGGGGTGGTGTCGGTCATGCGTGTTTTTCCAAGACGGCGGCGGGGGCACCAGCCTACAACGGCGCCTCCTTCATCCCACCCGAAACGCCATGAGCCGCTTCGTCACCCTCTTCCACGCCCCCAACAGCCGCTCCGCCGGCGTGCGCATCCTCATCGAGGAGCTGCATGCCGAGCATGAGCTGCACACGCTCGACCTCACCCGGCAGCAGCAGCGCGAGCCGGCCTATCTCGCCGTCAATCCGATGGGCAAGGTGCCGGCCCTGCTGCACGACGGCGCGCTCGTCACCGAGCAGGCCGCCGTCTATCAATACCTGGCCGAGCTCTACCCGGAGCAGGGTCTGGTGCCGCCCGTCGGCGACCCGCTGCGCGGCGCCTTCCTGCGCTGGATGGTGTTCTACGGCTCCTGCTTCGAGCCGGCGATGACGGACAAGGCCCTCAAGCGCGAGCCCTGCCAGCCGTCGTGGTCGCCCTACGGCGACTTCGACAGCGTCGTGAACCTCGTGCAGCGGCAGCTCGAAGCGGGGCCCTGGCTGCTGGGCGAGCGCCTGACGGTGGCCGACTTCCTGTGGGGCAACGCCCTGGCCGACATGCTGGCCTTCCAGATGATGCCGGCCACGCCGGTCATCGAGGCCTATGCCGCCCGGCTGCGGTCGCGTCCTGCTGCAAAGCGTGCATTGGCCCTGGATGCGGAACTCGCCGACGCACGGGCCGGCTGACATCGTTTCAGAATGCGGCCCTGGTCCCGCAGGAGAACTCGATGATCGTGACGGTGTTCCGTTCCCGGCTCAAGGAAGAAGCCAACGCCGACTATTTCGACCTGGCGCCGCAGATGAGCGCATTGGCGCAGACGATGCCGGGCTATGTCTCGCACAAGGTCTTCACGGCCGAGGACGGCGAGCGGGTCACCATCGTCGAGTTCCTGGATGAGGCCAGCCAGCGCAACTGGTCGACCAACGTCCTGCATGTGCAGGCCAAGAAGCAAGGCCGCGCCAACTTCTACGCCGAGTACAACATCAAGGTCTGCGAGGTGCTGCGCGAATCGCGCTTCAAGGCCGACGGCTCTTGAAGAAGGCGTTGATGGTCAGCCGCCCCAGGCCTTCGCGGTAGGCGGCTGGCGACGCACGGCCGATGTCACCGGAGTGAAAGATGCCGCCGTCGTAGAAGATGGCGCGGTTCCATCGGGCGGGCACGCGGCCGATGAGCTCGAAGTAGCGGTTGTTCTCGGTCATATAGCCCGGTGGGATGCCGTATTTGTCGCCGAAGGCGCTGGGGTCCAGCGTGCCGGCGTCATGCCGCAACCGGGCCGTGTCGGCCTCGGACATCAGCGAGCGGAAGAACAGGGTGCCGCCCAGGGCCTCGTCCTGGAACAGATAGTGGACGGAGGCAGCGATCGTCTCGCCGGCCAGCAGGCCCGAGTCGTCGCGATGGCAGATGCGCTGCCGCCCATCCAGCGTGGCGGCGTCCTGCATGACGCGGCTGAAGCGGGCATACATGCCCAAGGGCGCGCCGGCGCCCAGGCGCGCCCGCATCTGCTGATCGAAGAATTCGGCCAGTTCGGCGCTGGCGGCGTCCCACAGGTCCAGCTGCGGGCCCGGATAGGGATGGCCGGCGATGGCCTGGAACTGGCCGGCCATGCCGGCCGCCAGACCGACCAGGGCTTGCGGGTCCTGCACGAAGTCGTCGATGACCCAGACCTGGGCGCCGCCGTCCAGCGTCACCGCCTCGACGCGCGCCGCGGGGTTGATGCGCAGGGCCGGCCCGGCCAGGACAGGCCTGGCCTTGGCCGCCTCGGGCTGGGAGGCGGGGCAGTACTGGTTGATGAACTGCTGGTGCGTGGGCAGCTTCATCAGGGTGCGCGCCACCTCCTTGCGGATGCCGCCGAGGAAGTCGGCGAGGTTGGCGTTGTCCATATTGCGCGTGATGGGGTGGTGGCTGGCGGGCTGGATGCCCTGCCCCATCATGACCTGCACCCAGGAGTTCTCGGCGAACAGTTCGCCCTGGCGCAGCATGATGCGCGCGGTGTCGCGGAAGTGCTGGATGCGGTGCTTGAGCAGCGGCGGCACGTCCATGTCGCGGCAGCCGCGCCAGAAGGCCGAGTCGTCGCGGTTCGTGACGTGGTAGTGCAGGATGATGAAGTCGCGCACGACCTCGATCGCCTCGCGCGTCTGCAGGTTGTATTCGTCGATGTCGCTCTGGCGCACACCGTCGGTCGGGAACAGTTCGATGAGGCGGGTCAGGCCCTTCTGGATGAGGTGGATGCTGGTGGATTCGAGCGGCTCCAGGAAACCGCTGGACAGGCCGATGGCGACGCAGTTCTTCTTCCAGACCTGCTCGCGCTGGCCCGGCGTGAAGCGGATGACGCGCGGCTCGCGCAGCACTTCGCCCTGCACATTGGCCAGCAGCGCGGCCTTGGCCTCGTCGTCGCTGACGTGCCTGCTGCTGAACACGACGCCGTTGCCGACGCGGTGCTGCAACGGAATGCGCCACTGCCAGCCCCAGGGGTGGGCGATGGAGCGGGTGTAGGGCACGGGCTCGCCGGCGGAGCTCGTCTGCACGGCCAGCGCGCTGTCGCAGGGCAGCCAGTGCGACCAGCTCTCGTAGGGCACGCCCAGGGTCTCGCCGATGAGCAGAGCCCGCATGCCGGTGCAGTCGATGAAGAAGTCGCCTTCGACGAGCGGGCCGCCGGCGAGCTGCAGGCCGGTGATGAAGCCGCTCTCGGCATCGGTGTGGACCTGGGCGATCTTGCCTTCGATGCGCTGCACGCCCAGGGCCTCGGAGAAGCGGCGCAGGTACTGGCCGTACAGCGTCGCGTCGAAGTGATAGGCGTAGTTGACGCCGTTGTCGGGCAGCGTCGCGAAGCGGTTCTCCATCGCCGCGCGCAGTTCCAGGCAGTAGTCGCCGTAGTCGCTGGCCAGGCCGCGCTGGCGGCCCTCCAGCCAGAAGTGGTGGAAGCCGGCCGTCCAGTGGCCCCGGCCGGTCTTGCCGAAGGAGTGGAAGTAGTTCTCGCCGACATTGCGCCAGCCCTCGAAGCTGATGCCGAGCTTGAAGGTGGCCTGGGTGGCGCGGATGAACTCTTGTTCGTCCAGGTCCAGGATCTCGTGCAGCAGATGCAGTGTCGGGATGGTGGCCTCGCCGACGCCGACGGTGCCGATCTCCTCGGACTCGATGAGGCGGATGTCGACCTGCCTGCCCAGGCATTTGGACAGGCCCGCGGCCACCATCCAGCCGGCGGTGCCGCCACCGGCGATGACGATGCGGCGTATGGGTTTCGGAGCGGAAGTCATGGTCATGGATCAGCGTTTGAGTCGGTTCAGCAGCATCGCGCGCAGCTGGCGTGCGCTGCTGTCGTTCATCGGCGCGAGCACGCCGCGGGCGGCGGGCGGGATGTGGGCCGCGGTCTGCTCGTCGGCGTCGAAGATGTAGTGGTCGAACAGCGCACGCCACGCATCGCGCTGGGCCGGCGGCAGGTCGCGCAGCGACAGCAGCGCCAGCATCAGGGTGTTGAGCGGCGTGTCCATGAAGGGCGGCGACTGGCGCCACCAGAAATTCACCAGCGCGCTGATGGGCTCCAGCGACTCGACGCCATGCCACCACTGGCTGGGGATGAAGAGGGCGTCGCCGGGCAGCAACTCGAAGATCTGCACGTGCTTGAGCGCCTCGGCATAGCGCGGGAAGCGCTCGAGATCGGGCCGCGCATGGTCCACCAGGCTGATGGGCTGGCCGGCCGGTGTCAGGTCGAGGGGGCCGATGTAGAGATTGCCCACCTGCTCGGGCGGGAACAGCGTGAAGCGCCGCCTGCCGGCGACGACGCAGGCGATGTTGTCGGGCAGGTCGAAATGCGCAGCGACCTGCATGCGGTTGCCCAGCCACAGGCTCACGAGCGGGTTGAAGCGGGCAAGAGCGGCCAGGTCGTTGGGCTGGCGCATGCCGGGAAAGCAGCGGTCGATGTCGGTCGAGCCGAGGTAGAGGGCATCGGGCGTGCCGGCCAGCAACTCGTCCAGCAAGGCGCCGAAGCTGTGGGTCTCGTAGCTGAAGTTGAAGCCGTTGAAGTCGGCGTTGTAGAAAAAGCGCCCGGCTATCTCCGGCGCGCCGCGCCACAGGCTCAGGCGCGTCTCGGCGCCGAAGCCGCGCAGGTAGTCGCAGAACGCCGCGTCGGAACGCCGAGCCGCCTGCACCAGCGGCCAGTGCGCCACCAGGCCGCGAAGGAGCACCGGCTGGTTGGCGCTGAGCACGTCGGCAGGAATCGCCCCCAGGGCTTGGGCGCCACTCACGTCGTTGCCCTCCAGCATGGCCTCAGGCCTCGCGGGCGAGGTGGCGCTTGATCAGCGTCGTGAAATTGGACAGCGACGCGATCGCCATATAGACGGGCTGAAGGTAGTCGGCCTGATGCAGCAGGCCCACGGTCGCCGCGTCCAGGGCGGCGAGGCGTTCCTCGTGGATGATGTAGAAGCCCACCAGTTGGCCGCGCGAGCCGTCCGGGCGCTCGACGTCCAGCACGAAGGATTCCAGCAGGTCGTACTTCATCAGCGTCTGGATGAAGTCCGTCGTGTTCTGCAGCCCCTCGTGCAGTGTGCGCAGCACGTCGTTGGCGTTCTCGGTGAAGTCGGAGGTGCCGCCATGCGGCATGAACACGGCCTCGCCCTCGGCGCCATGGCTGATGCGCTTGCTGTCCATGTCGACCATCATGCGCAGTTCGTCGTCGGCGATGCCGATGGAGAACGGGAGGCGCTGCACGGAGAGCGGCAGGTAGTCGGCCTCCCAGCCCTGCTCGGTCAGAAACAGGTTCTCCCCATCCTGCAGGCCGAACAGCACCGCCGGCGCGAAGCCGCCCTGACCGTCAGGCTGGAAGACGATGGGGTAGTGCGCCTGGAGTTTGCGGAACTCGTCCACCGTGACGGGCGCCGACATGATGTCGTCGCCCCATGGCGCACCGCGCCGGGTGATGACGCGCAGGTCCTTGTGGGTGATGTTGTTGAGCAGTTGCAGCATGGTGTGTGGATGGGCTCGCGACAGGGACGGTGCAACCTGATTGTGGCCGCGCGCCGGCGATAAAACAGGACGGGCCGGACGCGCGTCAAACGCTCGTCCGGCCCGGGGGTCAGCCGCCTTGAAGCCCAACCCGGCGGGGCGGAGCTTCAGGCAGCCTGGCTGATCGCTCAGAAGCGATAGCGGGCACCGATCAGGTAACGGCGGCCGGTCTGCACGTTGGACAAGACTTCACTCTTGCTGCGGCCGTGCTGGCGAATGTAGCCATCGTTCAAGTTCAGCAGGTCGGCCTGCAGGGTCAGGTTCTTGCCGATCTTGTAGCCGATCGATGCGTCGATCTGGCCATAAGGCTCGGTGTACACCGGGTCGTTGGCACCGCCGTTGGTACGTGCGGCGAGGAACTCGCCGCGCCAGTTGTAGGCGCCGCGAATGGACCACTGCTCGTTTTCAAAGAAGCCCACGAGGTTGGCGGAATCGCTGATACCCACCAAACCGGCCTGCGGGCTGTCGCTGGCGCTGTTGTTGTTGAACTTCAGGCCACTCTTGACGGAGGTGTAGTTGCCCGAAACGCCGAAGCCACTGTTGCCGAACATGTGCTGGAAGTTGAACTCCAGGCCCTTGATGGTGTCGCCGGCACCGTTGGACGGGGTCGAGATATCGAACACCAGCGCCTGAGCACCTGGGACAGATCCCAGGATGTCACCCTTCAGGAAGGTCGGATCGCTTGCATCCGTGATCGTGACACCCGGCTTGCCGGCGTAGTTCTGGAAGATGTAGTTGCGCAGCAGCTTGGGCTTGTCGGCGGCAATGCCCGCCGCCCGGGCGGCGTCGTAATACTGGCCGCTGGCGGGCTGGTTCAGGCCCGCGAAGGTCGCCTGGACAACCTTGGTGCTGAAGAAGTCCGTCACCTTCTTGTAGAAGGCGCCAGCTGCCACATAGGACGACTTGGCGTAGTAGTACTCGGCAGACAGGTCGAGGTTCTTGGACTTCAGCGGCTTCAGCGCCGGGTCGCCGGTCGAACCACTACCGTGGATGTTGTAGCGGCCCGAGTTGGCGTTCAGGCTGACGCCGCCCTGCATGTCCCCAAAATTGGGGCGACCGATGTTGACACCGTAGCTGGCCCGCACCTTGAGGTCGGACGTCACGTCCATATCCCAGTCGATGCTCGGCAGGAAGTACTTGTAGCTGCCCGTCTTGGTACCAAAGGCGTTGGTGCCGCCGGTCAGAGACACCTCGTTTTCCGCGTACCAATCGGTGCCGGAGTAGGCGGTGACCTGCGACGACGATTCGATCTTGGTGCGCTCATAGCGCAGGCCAAGCGACAGATTCATCGGCATCGCCGTGTCGAAGGAGTGGTCCCACTGGCCGTAGAGCGAGGTGGACTTCTCGGTGCTACGCCAATCGGTGCCGGCGGAGTAGTCCGGCAATGGCGAGAAGTAGGCTTCCGCCTGTGCCTGGGTCAGCGGAGCGCCGGCACCGAGCGACGTCGGGCGGTAGGTTTGGGCGTTCTTGACGGCCTGCGCACGCAGTGCGTCGAAGTCAGGCACGAAGAAGGTCGGGAACTGGCGCGAGTCGCCGCTGCCGGGGATGCGGCCGAAGAAGCTGGACAAGCCGTACTGCGACACGTTCACGTTCTTGAACGAGCCTTGAGGACCGATGCCGCCCCAGTCGCC
>CBHWBD010000209.1:0-9254 GCA_966111775.1 uncultured Comamonadaceae bacterium
TTGGGGGTGAAGGGGGTGGAGGAAACAACCATGGGCGTGCGCTTGTCGCGCACGACGGCGAAGACTTCGGTGCCGGCGGCGGCATGCGCCGTATCGATGTATGCGAGTGCGACCGGCTGATTGACCGTGGGTCCAAGCGTGCCGCTTGTGACTGCACCGATCTCCAAACCGGTTGCATCAACGATCTTGGCGCCTTCCCGAACGGGCATGCGCTCCTTGCCAACAAGACCGACGCGCTTGCGAACCACACCGTTGGCCAGTTGCTCGTCGATGACGGCCGCGCCTGGATAGCCACCGGCACGGGCACCGCCGGCGCGGCGCACCTTCTGGATGGCCCAGGTGATGGAGGCTTCGACCGGCGTGGTCGTCTGGTCGATGTCGTGGCCATAGAGGCAGAGCCCGGCTTCCAGGCGCAGCGAGTCGCGCGCGCCCAGGCCGATGGGCAGCACCTCGGCATGGCTCAGCAGCTTGCGCGCCAGGGCCACGGCGTCGTCCTGGTGGACGGAGATCTCGTAGCCGTCTTCGCCGGTATAGCCCGAGCGGGTCAGGAAGGTGTCGATGCCGTCGAGCTTGAAGAAGCCGCCGGTCATGAAGGTCAGCTTGGCGACTTCGGGGTTCAGGCGGGACAGCACGTCGACGGCCTGCGGGCCTTGCAGGGCCAGCAGGGCGCGCTCAGGGACCGGAATGACTTCGCAGCGGCCGCCGATGTGCTTTTGCATATGAGCAATGTCCTGCTCCTTGCAACCGGCATTCACCACCACGAACAGGTCGTCGGGGCGCCGGCAGACCATCAGGTCGTCCAGCAGGCCGCCTTGCTCATTGGTGAACAGGGCATAGCGCTGCTTGAAGACGCCCAGGTCGACGATGTCGACGGGCACCAGGGTTTCGAGAGCGGCGGCGGCATCGGCGCCCACCAGGCGCACCTGGCCCATGTGGGAGACGTCGAACAGGCCCGCGGCGGCACGCGTGTGTTTGTGCTCGGCCATCACGCCGGCGGGGTATTGCACCGGCATGTCGTAGCCGGCGAAGGGCACCATCTTGGCGCCGAGTTCGACGTGGAGGGCGTGAAGAGGCGTTTGCAGCAAAGAGGACATCAAGAGCTCCGACGGATTTCGGGTTTGGATGTCCTCGCTGTCCGGGGTACCTGAGAGATTGACAAGGCGGTTGGCAGTCCCGCGCTCGCTTGCCCCTTCGGTGGACGGGCTCCAGGACCCGCCTCTCTCCAGTGAGGAACGCCCCAGTGTCTGCCACCGGTGGCGTTTTGTCAGTCCTTTTGCCTGAGCGTTCGAGTGATGAAACCCTGCGCCTTCGGCGGCCCCCAACTTCAACGGGGCGCTCTCCTGACGAATGAGGATTCTATTCATAACTAGGGGCTGTCCCGGCGAACCGTGGAGAGCAGACTCACGCCACTCATTTCTGAGGAGCGTGCCGTGAAGCTCTCCCATCTTGCATTGGCCGGGGCGATGGCCACCCTGGGCGCGTCCGCCGGTGCGGTCACCATGGTCACCGCGCAACTGGGCATCAATCCGAACTTCAGCGGTGGCACGGGGCCGGTGAATTCCGTCCTGAACGATCCGGTCTCGGCCGAATTGACCAGCGGCCTCGTGACCGGCGGCTTCAGTTCCAGCGGTACGGGCCATGCCTATGCGCAGATCGGTGCGCTGAAGGTGGACGGCACGTCCGAAGGCAGCCTGAACAGTGTGGTGCGAGCCAGTTTCCGCGACGACTTCAAGCTCGACCTGGCCGGTGTGCCCGCCAACACCCAGGTCACGGTCAACTTCCAGCTGCTGTTCGACGGCACGCTCAGCGTCAACAACTCCAACATTGCCTCGACCTCCTGGCAGGTGAGGGCCGACATGGGCGGCGGCGCCTATGACCTGGGCGGCGACGCGACGCTGTACAACAACTCGCCGTCGCTGGCCAAGCATGGCTATTTCGGCGACCCGCTGGGCCCGCTGAACGGCACGGCCACCTTCATGACCGGCCAGACCCTGCCGCTGATCGTGGAGCTGACGGGGACGGCCCAGACGGCATACGACGGCTATGGCGGCGCTTTGGCCTCCTCTTCCTTCGACCTGTCCCACACCCTGCGCTGGGGCGGCATGACGGTGCTGCTCAATGGCGTGCCGCAAAACCAGGTGACCCTGACCTCGGGTTCGGGCTTCAACTATCTGCAGGCCGCGCCGGTGCCCGAGCCGGGCACGCTGGCCATGGCGCTGTGCGGCGCCGCCGTGCTGCTCGTCCGGCGACGCCTGTCCCGCACTTAGTCGCGCTCAGTCACCCATATGCCCCGACTCGAGGGCCTCGCCGTCGATGGGCATGCTCTTGCCGTCGGCACCTTCGAAGAACAGCGGCTTGCGCGCTTTGGCCACCGGGGCGACCTGGTTCATCGTCATCGCGTCGAACAGGCGGCCGTTCTGCATCACCTGGGTGATGCGGTCGGTCTGGCGGATGTCGGCCAGCGGGTTGCCGTCGATGACGACGAGGTCGGCCAGCTTGCCGGGCTCCAGCGAGCCGAGGTCCTTGTCGAAGCCGAAGTTGCGCGCCGGGTTGATGGTGGCGGTGCGCAGGGCCTCCATGGGCGTCATGCCGCCCATGACGAACATCCACATCTCCCAGTGCGTACCCAGGCCTTCGCGCTGGCCGTGGGCGCCGATGGAGGTGTTGACGCCGGCGCGTGACAGCTGGGTGGCCGTGCGGGCGACGCGGATGACGTTGAAGTCCTCCTCGGGCGCTGTTTCGCGGCGCACCGAGCGCGGCTCCAGCACGCTGCGCGGCACGTAGCGGCTCAGCAGCGGGTGCTTCCAGACGTCGGTGCGCGCATACCAGTAATGCTCGCCGTCCAGGCCGCCGTAGCCGACGTTCAGCGTCGGCGTGTAGCCGACCGCGGTCTGGCTCCACAGCTGCTTCACGTCGTCCCAGACCTCGGCCAGCGGCAGCGCGTGTTCCACCGTCGTGTGGCCGTCCACCACCATGCTCATGTTGAGCTGGAAGAGCGAGCCGCCCTCGGGCACGACCATCATGCCGGTCTGGCGCGCGGCCTCCAGCACCTGCTGGCGCTGGTCGCGGCGCGGTTGCTGGTAGCTCTTCACGCTGATGGCACCTTCGGCCTTCTGGCGGTTCAGGTGGGTCAGCGCATCGTCGAGGCTGTTGACGTTGGAATAGAAGGGCGTGCGGGCACCGTAGAGGATGGTGCCGGTCGAGTAGATGCGCGGGCCCAGCACGATGCCGGCGCGTTGCATCTCGGCCTGGGTGAAGATGGCCGAGCTGAGGTTGGACGGGTCGTGCAGCGTCGTCACGCCCAAGGCCAGCGACGCGAGGTTGACCCAGCTGGTCTGCGGGATCAGGCCGGAGTCGGTCATGGCGCCATGCCAGTGGGCGTCGATGAAGCCCGGCACGATGGTCTTGCCGTCGGCGGCGATGCGCTTGGCATCGGCCGGCACGGCGACATCCTTGCCGACCGCCACGATGCGGTTGCCGTCGATCAGGATGGTGCCGCCTTCGATGACCTCATCACCCTTCATCGTCACGATGCGGGCACCGGTCAGCGCGACCTTGCCGCTGGGCTTGTCGCTGGCCTGCTCGAAGCCGATCTTCTGCGCCGTGGCCTTGTCCTTGCCCTCGGCATTGGCCGTGAACAGCTCGTCGCCCAGCGTGAAGTGCAGCTGCTTGCTGTCGCCGCTCCAGTGCAGGGCGGATCCGGCGTTGACGTCGAGCTGGCGCACCGGCAGGGCGTCCATCTTGGCGCCGACCGTGATGGCCTTGCCGGACTGGCCCTGCACATTCGGCAGCGGCGTCACATAGGCGTGATAGCGCTCGACGAAGCCCAGCCACTGGCCGTCCGGCGACACGGTGTACTCGGAAGCCGCATCGCTGCGCGCGATCTCGGTCTCGCTGCGGTCGCGCAGGTTCAGACGGGTCAGCGAGAAGCGCTGCTCGACCTCGCTGGTGCTGCTGGTCTTGGTGAAGAAGACCTCGTCGCTCCTGGCGCCAAACTGCGCAGCGCTGCCGTCCTTGCTGATGCGCTCGGGCTTGCCCGAGCCATCGGCGGCGGCCAGGTAGAGACCGGTGTCCAGGCTGTGCCAGGGGCTGGTCAGGCCGCCGCCCTTGACCTTGCGGTAGACCACCTGCTTGCCGTCCGGCGACAGGCGCGGCTCGAGGTATTTGCCAGGCTCCTTGACGACGATGCTGTCCCTGCCGGACGCGACGTCCAGGCGGCGGATCGTTCCCTGCGTGTCGTCGCGCCAGGTCGCATAGACCAGGCTCTTGCCGTCGCGCGACCAGCTGGGGGCGAATTCAAACGACTCGTCCTGCTTGGTCAAACGATGCGGCTTGCCGTCGGGCAGATCCTTGACGTAGAGCGACCCCAGGGCCGAGTAGACGACGCGCTTGCCGTCCGGCGACACCTGGGCGCTGCGCAGCTGGTGCACGGTGAACTTCTCGGGCGCCACCACCTGGGCATAGCGCATCGGCTCGCGCAGTTCGCGGCTGTCCTTCACGTGGAAGGGGATGTCGGCGGCCGTGCCCTTGAAGGGGTCGACGCGCCAGATCTTGCCCTCGGCCCAGACGACGATCTCTTTGCTGCCGGGCATCCAGGCGAAGCTGGGGTAGACGCCCCACATGGCCCAGATCTCCTGCAGGTCGCGCGACAGGCCACTCCAGGCCGGGAGCTCACGGCCAGTGGCCAGGTCCTTCAGGAACAGCGTGCTCTGGTTGCGCACGCGGCGCACGAAGGCCAGGTATTTGCCGTCGGGCGAAGGCGTGGGGCGCACCGCGCCGCCGGGGCCGGTCACGAAGGGCTCGACCGAGCCGTCGCCCAGATCCTGGCGGAAGATCTTGTAGATCTCGCCATTGCTGTCCTTGTTGTATTCGAAGACCCGGCCGGGCGTCGTGTCCTGGGAGTAGTAGAGGTATTTGCCGTCCGGCGAGACGGCCGGCTCGCCCAGGTCCTTCTGCCAGTTGGGCTTCTCATTGAGCTGCACGCCCTTGTTCTTGGCCGCGTCGCCGTCGACGTGATACAGCCAGATCTCGCCCGAGCCCGCACTGCGCGTGCCGGTGTAGTGCTTGCGCGCCAGCAGGTATTTGCCGCTGGGGTGCCAGACCGGGTTGTTCAGCAGGCGGAAGTCTTCCTTGGTCACGGCGCGAACGCCGCTGCCGTCGGCATTCATGACCCAGATGTTGTCGCCGCCGCCGGCATCGCTGAGGAAGGCGATCTGCTTGCCGTCCGGCGAGAAGCGGGCCTGGTGCTCCCAGGCGATGGAGTGGGTCAGTGCCTTGGCCTCGCCGCCACCAATGGGCAGGGTGTAGAGATCGCCGAGCAGGTCGAAGACGAGGGTCTTGCCGTCGGGGCTGACGTCCACGCTCATCCAGGTGCCGGTCTTCACGTCGATGTTGGCCGTCTTGGCCACGCCGGGTGGCGTGTTGACATTCCACGCCGCCGGCTTGGGCGCTTCTTTCGCGGGCTCCTTGGTGGCTTCCTGGGCGTTGGCGACCAGGGCGGCGGCCAGCAGCAATGAGGGGGCGAAGGTCAGACGTGACATGAGGTCGGGTGGGGGAAGACCAAAACCTTCGATGCTAGCGAAGGCCGGCTTGCCCGCCCGTTCGTCACGCCCCGGCCAGGGCCAGGGCTTCGCTCAAGCTGAGGGTTTGTCCCGAGCTCCACGCGGCCTTGGCGCGGTCGCCGCTCAACTGCGAGGTGGCCAGCCGGCGCACACGGGCCAGCGAGCGGGCCTCGCGGCTGCCCAGGGCGCCGAGGTGGCGCTGCCAGTACTGCTCGGCGAAGGCCGCCAGCTGCAGCGCATGCTCGGGATGACGCAGCCGCGCCAGCGGTCGCGGGAAGAGCTGCAGCGTCAGTGCCCGCGCATGCAGATGCTGGCGGCCATGGGCGATGCGCAGGGCCTGGCGTGCCGCGGCCAGCGCGGCCGGCCAGTCGCGTCGGGACTCATGGGCCATGGCGAGGGAATAGGCCGCGTCGAGCTGTCCCACGCCATCGCCATCGGCCTCGGCCATGCGCTGGCAGGCCGTGATCCAGCCCACCGCTGTGGCGACGGCGCCCAGTTCGATCAGGCATTGGGCGCGGTTGCGCAGCCGCGCCGCGGCCTGGCGGGAATGGCCGACCGCTTCCCACAGCTCCTGGGCGCGGGCGTAGAGCGCCTCCGCCTGGGCCGGCTGGCCGCGCGAGACGGCGATGGCGGCGAGCTGCTGCCAGGCGCGCGCCTCGGTGGTCACGTCGCCGACGCGGCGGGCCAGGGCCACGGCTTCCTCCAGCGGCCGGGTCTGACCCTGCTCGCGGTTGTCGCCGGCCAGCAGCACCCAGGCGCGGCGCACCAGGGCCGGTGCGCGCGCGGCCGGATCGTTGCCGGCCAGATGCAGGGCCTGCTCTGCCTCGGCCAGGGCCAGGGTGCGATCACCATGCGTGAAGGCCAGGTGGGCGCGCAGCTCATGACCGGCGGACGAGGGCGGTGCCAGCTGCAGCAGCTGGCCGAGTTGGTCGACCAGCGTGCGGTCGACGCCGTCGCTTTCCCAGCAGGGCCGCATGGCCAGGGCCAGGTTCAGGCCGGTGGTGGCATCGCCGTCGTCGGCCGCGTTGGCGATCAGCGCCCGCGCCAGTTCGCGACGCGGCGCCCAGGCGGTGATGGGCGCCTGCAGGCCCAGCGACGCGGCCCAGTCGCAGAGCTCGGCGCGCAATGTGCCGCGTGCCGCGCGCTGCGCCGCGGCGTCCACGCGGGTCAGCACGCCGCGGCGCAGCAGCTCCAGCATGCGGTAGCGCGGCTCGGCGTCGCCCGCGGCCTGGATCAGCGAATGCCCGGTCAACTCGTTGAGCAGGGCCGGCGTGCCGTCCAGCGCCGCAACGTCGGCCCAGGCGAAGGCGCCGGGAAGGGTCGCCAGGCGTTGCAGCAGCGCACGCGGCTCGGGGCCGAGCAGGGCCAGGCTCCAGTCCAGCAGGCCGGCCACCGAGGCATGGCGCGGCGCGCGCGTCGGGCTGGCCAGCCAGCTGGGCAAGGTGCTGGACTCGGTGCGCAGGTTGCGCCATTGCTCCAGCATCTGCGCGGGCGAGAAGCTGCGCACGCGGGCCGCGGCCAGCTCCAGGGCCAGCGGCAGGCCTTCCAGCTCACGGATGAGTTCGGTCAGCGCGGCCTGGTTGTCGCGGCTGGCGTGGAAGTCGGCCCGCACGGCGCGTGCGCGGTCGATGAAGAGGGCTTGCGCAGTCTCCTGGGCTTCGGACAGGGGCGCCACGTCGACCAGGGTTTCACCATCGAGCTCCAGGGCGTGGCGCGACGTGACCAGCAGGCACAGCGCGGGCGAGATCGCCAGCAGCCGCTGCACGGCCTGGGCGACGACGCCCATGGCCTGCTCGGCGTTGTCCAGCACCAGCAGGCGCAGGGCCCCGGGGTCCTGCAGCGCCGCCTCGATGGCCGGCCAGCCACCGCCCCGTGTGATGGTCAGGCCACGCTCGAGTGCGGCGACGAGGCCGGCTTCGTCGCGCACCTCGGCCAGGGCGGCCATGCCACAGCTCCAGTCCCGCTGGCTGAACTGCCGCCAGGCCAGTTCCACCGCCAGCCGCGTCTTGCCGACGCCGCCGGGGCCGATGAAGGTCAGCAGGCGCAGCTCGGGCAGGCGCTCGGCCAGGGCTTCGAGCCGGCCGGGCGGCGCGAAATAGCGCGTCAGATAGCGCGGCAGACTGATGGCAAAGGAGGGCTGGGCGGGCGCCGACGCCGGCGCGATGGCCAGCTCGGGTCGCAGCGGTGGGTGCTGGGGCATGGCTTCGGCCAGGGCGGCGAGGCGGTGACGCTCTTCGACGACCCAGTCGTCGAAATAGCCAGGCAGCAACTCGCCGCCATAGATGGCCGTGTCGCGCAGGGCTTCGAATTCCTGGGCGTCGGAGGTCAGGGCACCGGGCAGCAGCGAGATCTGCAGGCGGTCAGCCTGGATCAGCGGCGCCTCGGGTGTTTCCAGCAAGGCGCGCAGCGTGGACAGGGTCTGGCGCAGGCGGTTGCGGCCGGCGTCCAGTTCGACGCCGGGCCACAGCAGCTCGACGAGTTCCTCGCGCGGATGCTGGCGCTTGGGTTGCAGCGCCAGACGGGCCAGCAGCAGCGTGGCGGCGCGGCTGGGCAGGCGGGTCAGCTCGACGCGGCCGGCGCGCTCGACCTCGAACCCCCCGAGCAGGCGCAACCTGAGCATGTCAACGGCGCCCGGCCGCCCGTAGGCGTTGACGCGCCCCCTCGGGGGGCAGCGGCCGAAGGTCGCGTGGGGGCCTCATGTTCTATGGCCAGAGCCACCAGACGATCAGGCCGCCGAACACGATCCATTGGATCGCGTAATAGGCAAAGCGGCTTTTGGCCTTGATCTGCTTGCCGAACAGGCGCACCTGCTGCACATAGCCGAAGGCCTTGTTGATGCCGCCGGTCTTGTCGGTGTCCGAGTTGGGCGCCGCCGCGGCACGGATCAGCGAGTGGCTGATGAAGTGGTTGAACCAGCGCGCCACCGGGTTGTTCAGCGGCCGCTCGACGTCGCAGAACAGGATGATGCGCATCATGTCCGACTGGTTCTCGGCGTAGTGCAGATAGGTCTCGTCGAAGATGACGCCCTCGCCGTCGCGCCAGAAATAGCGCTCGCCGTCGACCGAGATATAGCAGCTGTCGGCATTGGGCGTGACCAGGCCCAGGTGGTAGCGCACCGAGCCGGCGAAGGGGTCGCGGTGGGTCACCAGGCGGCCGCCCGGGGGCAGGGCGGCGAACATCGCGGCCTTCACGGTCGGGATGCGCTGCAGCAGCTCGGTCGTCACCGGGCAGAGCTCGCGCGCCGAGGGGTGGGCGTCGCCATACCACTTGAGGTGAAAGCGGGTCCATCCGGTCTTGAAGAAGCTGTTGAAGCCGGCGTCGTTGTATTTGTCGCTCTTCTTGATCTCGCCGGCCTCGGCCAGCTTGAAGGCCTCGGCGCGGATGTCCTGCCAATGCTCCTGGAGCAGCTTCAGCTCGGGGAAGCCCGCCACCGGCAGATAGGGCTTGGCCGGCAGCCGGGAGAACAGATACATCAGGCAGTTGATGGGTGCCATGAAGGTGGAGTGATCCATCAACTGGCGGAAGAAGCGCAGGCGCACGCGGCCGCGGAAGTGCACATACATCGTGCTCGCGATGAAGATCGCGACGATGCCGAGCTTGATATAGGGGATGTTGTTCATCGTGCGTAGAAATCAGCCTCGCCGGGCGGGCGCGACTTGAAGCGCTTGTGCAGCCAGAAGTACTGGTGCAATT
>CBHWBD010000210.1:0-9244 GCA_966111775.1 uncultured Comamonadaceae bacterium
CCCCCAGGCGCTCGGGCGCGGCGTGATGGCCCCCTACCCCCCCCCCCCCCGGGCCCGTGGTGCAGCCGCTGCATTGCCTTCCCACCCCCCCGGAGTCTTTCGATGAACGCACCGACACCCCATCCCATCGTCACCCGCGACCGCTGGATCGCCGAGCGCAAGGCCCTGCTGGCCCGCGAGAAGGAGCTGACCCAGCAGCAGGACCGCATCGCCGCCGAGCGCCGCGCCCTGCCCTGGGTCAAGCTGGACGACGCGGCCTATGTCTTCGACACGCCCCTAGGCCCACGCAAGCTGAGCGAGCTCTTCCAGGGCCGGCGCCAGTTGCTGGTGCAGCACTTCATGTTCGGGCCCGGCTGGGAGCAGGGCTGCAAGAGCTGCTCCTTCATGGCCGACCACCTCGACAGCATGGCGCCCCACCTGGCCCAGCGCGACATCACGCTGCTGGCCATCTCAAGCGCACCGCTGGCCCAGCTCGAGGCCTTCAAGCGCCGCATGGGCTGGCAGTTCGCCTGGGCCTCGTCGAACGGCAACGACTTCAACCGCGACTTCCACGTCAGCTTCACACCAGCGGACCGCGTCGACGGCGAGGTCTTCTACAACTTCCACATGACGCCCTTCCCGCAGGACGAGGCGCCCGGCATCAGCATCTTCTGCAAGGACGAGGCCGGCCAGGTCTTCCATACCTACTCGACCTTCGGCCGCGGCGTGGAAGTGATGATGGGGACCTACAACCTCATCGACCTGACGCCCAAGGGCCGCGACGAGGCGGGCCTGAGCTACACCATGGAGTGGGTGCGTCACCACGACCGCTACGAATCGCCTGCACCCGCGCCCGCAGCCTGCTGCGGTGGCGCCAAGGTCTGAGCATCATGAGCGGCGTCTGGCCTTGGCTCGTGCTGGCAGGTGCCGGCGCCCTGCACGGGCTGAATCCCGCGACCGGCTGGGGTTTGGCCGCCTGCTCGAGGGACGCGCGCCGTGCCCTGTTGCCCATCGCCCTCGGGCATGCGGCCGCCGTCGGCGGTGTGGCGGCCCTGGTCGCACTCGGCGTATCGACCAGCGCGACGCCACTGCAATGGGCTTGCGGCGGCTTGCTGCTTGCGGCCCTGTTGATGAAGCGCAGGGAGGCCGGCCTTGCGCTGTGGTCCTGTCTGCTGGCCAGCGCCCACGGCAGCGGCATGATGCTGGTGCCGGCTCTGGTGCCACTGTGCCTGAGCGCCTCGCCGGCGCGCGAGATCACGGCCTCAGGTTCGCTGTGGATGGCGCTGGCAGCCGTGGCCGTGCACATGGCGGCCATGATGGCCGTGACGTCGGCCCTGGCTATCGCAGGGAGAAGGGGGATTTCTATACTGACCGCCCTTGCCCAACGCCTGCGCGGCGCCCGCCATGACCCCAGCTCCCGCTCCCACGTCGACGCCCGCGCCTGGCGATGAACTGCAGTCCGTCGTCGAGGCCCTGCGTGGCGCGCGGCGCCAGTGGCGCGACACCCACCGCCGCGGCGGCGACGGCCGCGAGCTGCCGTCGCGTGAGCTGCTGGCGGGCATGGTGCAGTGCCTGTCGGGCGCCCTGTTCCCCATGCGCCTGGGCCCCCCGACGCTGCAGCCCGAGAACGAGGACTTCTACGTCGGCCACACCATCGGCACCGCCATGGCGACGCTGCGCCAGCAGGCCGCGCTGGAGCTGCGCCACGAGGCCCGACAGCGCGGCGAAGACCTGCCCACGCTGGAAGCCGGCGCTGACCTGGCCAGCCGCTTCCTGCGCACCCTGCCCGCCGTGCGCGTGCTGCTGGACAGCGACGTGCTCGCCGCCTACCAGGGCGACCCGGCCGCGCGCAGCGTCGACGAGGTGCTGCTCTGCTACCCCGGCGTGCGGGCGCTCATCAGCCATCGCATCGCCCACGAGCTCTACAAGCTCGGCCTGCCGCTGATCTCGCGCGTCGTCGCCGAGCTGGCCCACGCGGACACCGGCATCGACATCCACCCCGGCGCCACCATAGGCAGCGGCTGCTTCATCGACCACGGCACCGGCGTTGTCATCGGCGAGACGGCCATCCTGGGTGAGCGGGTGCGCATCTACCAGAACGTCACGCTGGGCGCCAAGAGCTTCCCCACCGACGGCGACGGCAACCTCGTCAAGGGCCAGCCACGCCACCCAATAGTCGAGGACGAGGCTGTCATCTACGCCGGCGCCACCGTGCTGGGCCGCGTCACCATCGGCCGCGGCGCCGTCATCGGCGGCAATGTCTGGCTGACGCGCAGCGTCGCCCCGGGCAGCCTGGTCACGCAGGCCGATTCGCTGGCTGGCACAACCTGAAACAGCCGACGCGTCCTGACGCGCTAAGGTGGGGTTATGAGCGATGAACAAGCCATCCGCGACCTCGTCGCAACCTGGATGAATGCCACGAGCGATGGCGACGTGCAGACGGTGCTGGGCCTGATGACCGAAGACGCCGTCTTCCTGACGCCGGGCCGAGCGCCCATGACCAAAACGGATTTCTCCAAGGCCGCCGAGGCCCAGTCGCGTGGCAAGGCGCCGAAGTTTGAAGGCCACAGCGAGGTGCTGGAAGTGCAGGTCATGGGCGACTGGGCCTATATGCGCAGCCGCCTCAGCGTCACGGTCACGCCGCAGGACGGATCGCTGCCCACGCGCCGTGAAGGCCATACGCTGACCGTGCTGCGCAAGGAAGACGGCCGCTGGAAGCTGGCCCGCGACGCCAATCTGCTGGCGCCCGTGACCTAGCGCTCGCCCTGGTCGAGGCCGAGGCGACGCGCCAGCGGCGCCAGCGTCGGCCCCTGGATCAGCAGCGACAGCAGCACGACGACGAAGGCCACGTCGAAGAAGCGCCAGCCGTCCTTCAACCCGGCCAGCACCGGGTAGGTCGCCAGCACGATGGGCACGGCGCCGCGCAGGCCTGACCAGGCCACGAAGCATTGCGAGCGCCAGCCAAAGCCCAACGGCGCCAGGCACAGCATGACGGCCAGTGGCCGCGCCAGCAGCATCAGCCCCGCGGCGATCCCCAGGGCCGGCCCGGCGATGCGCAAGACCTCGTGCGGCGTGACCAGCAGACCCAGCAGCAGGAACAGCACCGCCTGGGCCAGCCAGGTGTAGCCGTTCAGGCCCGGCAGGCTCAGCTCGGCGACGCGGCCCGCGCGATGGCGCATCAGCAGGCCGGCAAGATAGACGGCCAGGAAGCCCGAGCCGCCACCGCGATTGGTCGCGGAGAAGATCAGCACGCCGAAGGCCGCCATCAGCAGGGCCGACAGGCCGTCGTGGTCGTCGGCGATGGGCAGCCGGCTCACCCACCAGGCGCCCAGCAGGCCGCCGCCCACGCCAACCAGCAGCCCCAGGCCGAGCTGCTCGCCCAGCATGGGCAGCAGATCCTTGAGGCTGGACACATGCGCCTCGCCGGCCTGGGTCCAGGGCGCCAGCCAGGCGATCAGGCCCAGGGTCAGCACCATGGCCATGGGGTCGTTCATGGCCGACTCGACCTCGATGGTGGACGCCAGGCGCGGTTCCAGCTTCAGCCGGCTGGCGCTGAACTGCGCGAACACGGCGGCCGCATCGGTCGACGACACGGCTGCACCGAGCAACAGCCCTTCCACCCACGGCATGCCCAGCACCTGGTTGGCGATGCCGGCGACGACGACCGCGGTGATCACCACGCCCAGTGTGGCCAACAGGCCGGCGGGGAGCATGCCGCGCTTCACCTCGTCCCAGCGCGTACGCAGGCCGCCGTCGAAGAGGATGAGAGCCAGCGCGAGGTTGCCGACCGCGACGGCCATCTTGTGATCGTCGAAGGGCACGCCCAGCGGCCCGTCCACGCCGGCCAGCATGCCGACGGCCATGAAAACGAGCAGATGGCTCAGGCCGAAGCGGTGCGTGTAGAGCGCACCGGCAACGGCGACGAGCACCAGCAGGGCGACGGCGGCCACCAGCAGTTCGGAGCCGCCGCCGTGGGGCATGGATCAGCCGCCCGCCGGCTGCGGCGTGACGCCGTCGGCGATCACCTGTGGCCCGCGCGGCGTGGGCACGGTCTTGCCGGCCGGTGGATTGGGCGCGCCCATGACGTTGACCGTCGGCGTCGCCGGTGTCGCGAAGTGCAGGCCGCGTTCGTGGAAGGCCCGCATCAGCGCCAGGTTCAGGGCCTGCTGGCGGTCCATGTAGACGTCGTAGTTGGCGTCCTTGACGCGGTAGACGACCTCGAAGTTCAACGAGTTCTCGCCGAAGCCCCTGAAGTGGGCGCGGACGTACTCGAGCTGCGGGTCCGCCTCGATGAGTTCGCGCAGCAGCGGTGGCACCGAGGCCACCTCGTCGGCCGTCGCGTCGCTGGTGATGCCGAAGGCGAACAGCACGCGGCGCGTCTGCAGGCGCTTGAAGTTGGCCACCGTGCGCTTGAGCAGCTCGGCGTTGGACATGACGATCTGCTCGCCGCCCAGGCTGCGGATGCGCGTCGTCTTCAGGCCTACGCGCTCGACGGTGCCGGTCACGTCGCCGACGGTGATGGAGTCGCCGACCTCGAAGGGCTTGTCCACCGCGATGGCCAGCGACGCGAACAGGTCGCCGAGGATGTTCTGCACGGCCAGGGCCAGCGCGATGCCGCCGATGCCCAGAGACGCGACAAAGGCCGTGATGTTGACGCCCAGGTTGGACAGCACGGCCAGCACCACCATGACCCACAGCGCGCCCTTCAGCCCCCAGCTCAGCAGCGTGGCCGAGGCCGACAGCGTGGAGCCGCCGCCGTGACGCTGCTGCTGGGCGGCCAGCACCTGCGCCACGGCCTGCTGGACCCACAGGCCCATCTGCAGCACGACGACGGCGAACCACAGCTGGGACACGCGGTCATGCCAGCGGTCGTCCAGCGGCAGCATGTTCAGGCCCACCAACAGGCCGACAATCCAGATCAGCGCGCCGTTGGTGCGCTCCAGCACGCTGACGAGGCCGTCGTCCAGGGTCGTGCTCGTGCGCGCCGACAACGCGCGCAGGCGCTGCACCAGCAGGCGCAGACCGCCCTTGATGACGATGATGGTCAACAGGCCCGCCAGAACGGCGGGCAGCACTTCGGTCCACCCGACGTCGGGCCAGGCGGCTTCGACGCGGGCGAGGGCATCGTTCCAGGTCATGGTGACCTCCATTCAATCGAACTCCCCAGACCCTAAGCGCCGACCGCCCGTCGGTCTGTCAGCCAGCGGCAGCGGGGGCTGTGGGCCTCGGCTGACAGGGCCGCGCGATGAGGCGTCGGCTGACACCGCCCCGCACGGCGCCCGCATAAGGTCAGGGCAGACGACGTGAAAGGACACGCCATGGACACCACCACCCACCACCCGCTGGAGTCTCTGTTCTGCCAGCTGGGCCTGCCCGACTCGCGCGCCGAGATCGCGCAGTTCATCCGCCGCCACCGGCCGCTGCCGCAGACGCTGAATCTGTCGGAGGCGCCGTTCTGGAACGCCAGCCAGGTCGCCTTCCTGCGCGAGGAATGGCATGCCGACGACGGTGACTGGGCGATCCAGATCGACCAGCTCAATGCGCTGCTGAGAGAGCACCCCGATCCGGAAGAACTGCCTCAGGCGGAATGACATGAAGCAGCCATCCTGGGCTGCGCTGCTGAACCGCAACGCTGCCCTGATCCGCAGCGCGACGCGACCGCTGCGCGAGCGCCATCGCCCGCCCTCCGGGGGTGGCAGCTGGTTGATGGGCCTGGTGATGGCGCCGGACGGCCCGCGCCGCTACTACCTGTTCCGCCCGGCCGGCGTGCGCTTCGGCGAGCGCCTGCCGATGCTGGTCATGCTGCACGGCTGCCATCAGGACGCCAGGAGCTTTGCCGACAGCACGCGCATGAACGCGGTCGCCACGCGCGAGCGCTTCCTGGTGCTCTACCCCGAGCAGCCGCGGCTGTGCAATGCCCAGGGCTGCTGGAACTGGTTCGAGACCCAGTCGGGCCGCGCATTCGGCGAAGCGGCCTGGATCATGAAGGCAGTCGACCAGGCCTGTGTGCTGTTTCAGGCCGACCGTGAGCGCATCGCCGTGGCCGGGCTGTCGGCAGGCGCCAGCATGGCGGCCCTGCTGGCCACGCGCTACCCGCAGCGCTTCAAGGCCCTGGTCATGCATTCGGGCGTGCCGCCTGGGACGGCGTCATCCTCCGTCTCGGCCATCGGCGCCATGCAGGGCCGGCGCGCGCCCATGCCCACCTCCGCGGCGCATGACTGGCCGCCGCTGATGGTCATCCACGGCGATGCCGATCGCGTCGTGTCGGCACGCAATGCCGGCTCGGCCGCGCTGATGTGGTCGGAGGCGGCGGGCGCCCATGCCGAGCCGGCGCAGGAGCAGCGCCGCGGCAAGCGCTACCCGATGCGAGTCACGCAATTCAAGCGGGCACGCGACGTCGTGGCCACGCTGGTGGAGGTGGACCACCTCGGCCACGCCTGGAGCGGCGGCGCGGCGCGCCAACGCTTCAGCGATGCCAACGGGCCGGATGCGTCGAGGATGGTCTGGCGCTTCGTCGCACGCCAGTTCGACAGCCGGCGCTGAAGCGATCGCACTGCCCCGCTTGCAATTCATCTTATATTTCCATAATAATGGAATCATGGATGAAGCAGCCGTCGTCAAATCCCTCGCTGCCCTGGCCCAGCCACTGCGCCTCCAGGTGTTCCGCGCTCTCGTCGTCGTCGGCGACGCCGGCCTGACGCCCGGGGCCATGCAGGAAGGCCTGGGCGTGGCTCCGGCCACCCTGTCCTTCCACCTGAAGGAGCTGGTCAACGCCGGCCTCATCACGCAGGAACGCGCCAGCCGCAACCTGATCTACCGCGCCCACTACGGGCAGATGAATGGCCTGCTGGGCTATCTGACCGAGAACTGCTGCCAGGGCGAGGCCTGCGCCGTTCCCGGCGCCACCACCACGTCCTGTTGCGGCTGAGCCCCCCATGACCACCCACGTCCTCATCCTCTGCACCCACAACTCCGCTCGCAGCGTCCTCAGCGAGGGCATGCTCAACCACTGGGCCGTCAAGCTCGGCAAGGATGTGCGGGCCCACAGCGCCGGTAGTGCCCCGAGTGGCCGCATCAACCCTTTCGCCGTCGAGGCGCTGCAGAACGCTGGCGTCGACACCGCCGGCTACCGCAGCAAGAGCTGGGACGCGTTCACAACGCCGGACGCACCGCCGCTGTCCATCGTCATCACCGTCTGCGACAGCGCAGCGGCCGAGCAATGCCCGGTGTTCTTCGGCGGCAATGGTCAGCCCGTCAAGGTGCATTGGGGCTATCCGGACCCATCCAATGCCGATGGCGGCGACGAGGGCAAGCGCCGCGCCTTCGAGCTGACACGCCAGGCCATCGGCTACCGCATGCTGCAGCTGCTGCAACTGCCCTTGGCCACGATGAGCAAGGCCGAGTTGCAACAGGCGCTGGCCGACATTGCCAAGAGCTGACGCGATGAACCTCTCTCGCAAGCTCCTCGCCGAGTTGCTCGGCACGGCCCTGCTGCTGACCGTGGTCATCGGCTCCGGCGTCATGGCCGAGCGCCTGTCGGGTGGCAATGTCGCCCTCGCGTTGCTGGCCAACACGCTGGCGACGGTCGGCGGCCTCTACGTGCTGATCGAGGTCTTCGGTCCGATCAGCGGTGCACACTTCAACCCGGCGGTCAGCGCCGTGATGGCTTGGCGCGGCGAGCTGGCCTCGGCCGCCCTGCTGCCCTATATCGCGGCACAGCTCGTGGGCGCCATGCTCGGTGCATGGCTGGCTCACGCGATGTTCGACATGAGCCTCCTGCAGTTCTCGACCAAGCTGCGCAGCGGTACGGGCCAGTGGATCGCCGAAGCTGTCGCCACCTTCGGGCTGCTGCTGGTCATCCTGCGCGCGCCGGGCTCGCGCGTCGCGGCCATGGTGGCGGCCTATATCGGCGCGGCCTACTGGTTCACGGCGTCGACCTCCTTCGCCAACCCGGCCGCCGTGTTCGGCCGCATGTTCAGCGACAGCTTTGCCGGCATTGCACCGGCCAGCGCCCCGGGCTTCGTCATGGCCGAACTGATGGGTGCGGCCCTGGCCGTCCTGGTCGACCGGATGCTCTCGCAAGACCAGAGGCCCCGCGCCGCCTGAGCCCGGCGCGAACGACACCGGGCGGCGGCCCCCTCGTTTTGACCCACATAGTTGCTAATGACAACCAGAGCTGCTGCCAGGATCATGCGTGGAGATAGTTGCTATTCACATCCAAATGCCCGAATCCACCGCCGGCGGCCTGCTGCGCGAAGTCGCCCGCATGTACACCCGCGCCCAGCGCGTCGTGGCCGACTGCTGCAGCACCACCAGCACCCAGTGCCATCTGCTGACCGAGCTGGGGCGCTCCGGGCCGCTGCCGCTGTCGGAGCTGGGCACGCGGGTGAGCCTGGAGAAGAGCTGGGTGTCGCGTGCCGTGGAGGCCATGGCAGCCCGTGGCTGGGTGACCAAGGAGCCGAACCCGCAAGACGCAAGGAGCTGGCTCGTCACGCTCACCGCCGACGGTGAGCGCACCGTCCGTGAGCTGAACCGCACCCTCGACAACCACGCCGACGCGCTGCTCGCCGCCCTGAGCCCGCGCGAACGCGACGCCGTCGAGACCTCTTTGCTGACGCTCCTGAAGGCCCTGCGCGAAGACCCGGCCGCCATGTGCTGCCTGCCGCCCGAGCCTGCCCAGGAGCCCACCCGGGACTCCAAACCATGTTGCTGAACCACCCCATCACGCTGCGCCAGGCCGGCGCATCCGACTGGCCCGCCATCCAGGCCCTGCTGCAGGCCAGCAAGCTGCCCACCGAGGGCGCCCACGAGCACCTCGCCACCTATCTGCTCGCGACCAGCGACGGCGAGGTCGTCGGCTGCGCCGGTGCCGAGGTCTACGGGACCGTCGCGCTGCTGCGCTCCGTCGCCATCGCGCCAGGCCTGCAGAAGCAGGGCATAGGCCGGCTGCTCGTCGAGCGCCTGCTGCACGAGGCCCGCTCGCGCGACATCGCCGCTCTCTATCTGCTGACCGTCACCGCGCCCGAGTACTTCGCGCAGTACGGCTTCAAGCGCATGAAGATCGAGGACGCACCCCAGGCTCTGAAGGCCTCGGCCGAGTTCCAGGGCGCCTGCCCGGCCTGTGCGGCGTTGATGACGCTGACGCTGCGCGAGGCGCCGGTCGCAGAGGCCGCATGGCCCGTGGCGGTGCTGGGCGCCGGCCCCGTGGGCCTGGCGGCCGTGGCTCAGCTGGTGGAACGCGGCCTGCCCTTCGTCGCGCTGGAGA
>CBHWBD010000211.1:0-9111 GCA_966111775.1 uncultured Comamonadaceae bacterium
TCGCCGATGGCCGCCTCGCCGGGATCGAGTTCGATCTCGACGAACTGCATCTCGGCACCCTTGATCTCATAGTCGACAACATCCATGGCCATGGCGGCTCTCCCAGGTATCAAAAACGGCCCGCATGATAGCCACGGCTGGCGTCTTCGATTTTTATTTCTCTATTGACAGAAATTACAGACGGCGTACGCTGCAAGCCATGGAACTCACCGACATCGCCCGCCGCTTCATCGTCCACTGGGGCGAGATGGGCTCCAACTGGGGCGTCAACCGCAGCGTCGCGCAGATCCACGCACTGCTCTACGTGCATGGCCAGCCACTGCACGCCGAGGACCTGGCCGACACGCTGGCGCTGGCCCGCTCCAACGTCAGCAACAGCCTGAAGGAGCTGCTGAACTGGCGGCTGATCCGCGTCACCCATGTGCTGGGCGACCGGCGCGACTACTACGAGACCTCGGGCGACGTGTGGGAGCTGTTCCGCACCATCGTGCGCGAGCGCAAGGAACGCGAGTTCGATCCCACCGTCGCCCTGCTGCGCGAGCTGTCGCAGGACCCGGCCCTGGACCAGGAAGCCCCGGCCCTGCAGGACCGGCTGCGCAGCACCCTGGACTTCATGCAGACCCTGGGCAGCTGGAGCGACGAGATGCTGCGCCTGTCACCCGCCACGCTGGAGAAGATCCTGCGCCTGGGCGCCCAGGTGCAGCGCTTCGTGCGACCCGGCGAGGCAGCCGAGGCCGCCGCGCCCACGGTCTTCCCGGTCACGCCGCCGATGCCGCCGATGGGGTGACCCCCCATGCCTCCCTGCGAGGCCCTTTTTTTGTCTTTTAATTTCTCTTTTGACAGAAATAAACGCCATGACTGCAAACACTCCTCAAATCCACACCGTCTACTTCGACGGCGCCTGCCCGCTGTGTCGCGGCGAGATGGCCCTGCTGAAGGCGCGCAACACCAGCGGCCTGCTCGAGTTCATCGACATCGCCGCGCCCGGCTTCGATCCCGCACCCCTGGGCGCCAGCCTGGACGCCATGCTGCAGCTCATCCATGTGCGCCGGCCCGACGGCGGCTGGCTCGTCGGCATCCCAGCCTTCGTCGTCATCTACGAGGCCACCGGCTTCCCCAACGTCGCCCGCTGGCTGCGCCGGCCGGGGTTCGCGCGCCTGGCCGCGCGCGCCTACCCCTGGCTCGTGAAGCACCGCTACCAGATGCCTCACACCCTGGTGCGGACGGCCTTTCGCATCCAGGAGCGCGCCTGCCCCGTCGACGGCGCCTGCCGCATTCACTGATCAAGGAGGCACACATGAAGATCCTCGTCATCGGCGCCGGCGGCTTCGTCGGCCGTCATGTGCTCGCGGCCCTCGCAGCGGCCGGGCACGAAGCGCGGCGGGCCGACCTGGAGCCGGTCGATTGCTGGGACCTGCCCGAGGCCTGGGAAACCCAGCTCAAGGGCGTGGACGGCGTCGTCTACACGGCCGGGTGCCTGCGCGATCAGGCGGGCGGCGTGGGCGACCTGCTGGACCTGATGCACCACCGCGCGCCGGCGGCCGTGGCCGATGCCTGCGAGGCCCGCGGCATCAACCGCCTCGTGCACGTGTCGGCGCTGTGCGGCGGCGTCAGCGCCTATGCGCGCAGCAAGCAGGCCGGCGAGACCGCGCTGGCCGGGCGCGCCTGCATCGTCAGGCCCAGCCTCATCATCGGCGTCGGCGGCATCAGCAGCCGCCTGCTGGACCGCTTGAGCCGCCTGCCCTGGCTGCCCCTGCCGACCGCCGTCGCGCACTGCCGCGTGCAGCCCATCCGCGTCGAAGACCTCGCGGCTGGCATCGTCGCGGCGCTGGCCACACCCAACGCGCCGTCGTGGACCGCGGTCGGTCCCGAAGCCGCCACCGTCGCCGAATGGATCGCGCGTCGGCGCGCCACGCGGGGCCTGAGCCCGGCCCGCCAGGTCGAACTGCCCGACGCGTTGACACGCGCCTCGGCCCGCCTGGGTGACCTCGTCCCCCTCGGCCCGTGGTGCAGCACGGCCCTCGACCTGCTGGCCCACGACAGCGCAGAGCCCGTCGAGACCTCACCGCTGGGCAGGCCACTGCGCAACGCCATGGAAGGCGCCTGGGCATGACGGCGAACCGACTCTCCCTGGCGCGCGCTTCGCTGGTGCTGCTGTGGTGGGGCACCGTCGCGGCCAGCCTGCATGACGGCGGCACGGCTGGCATCGCGCTGCTTCAGCAAAGCACGGGGATGGCTGCCAGCACGGCGCTCGCCGTCGTGCTGCTGGGCAGTGCCTGGGACGCCGCCATCGGCCTGCTCATCCTGCTGCGCCCCGGCGCCTTCACCTATCGCCTCGCCGCGGCCGGCGTCGTCGTCATGACGGCACTGGCCACGGTCCTGCTGCCCGCGCTGTGGCTGGACCCCTTCGGCCCCTTCCTGAAGAACCTGCCCGTGCTGGCCCTGCTCGCCCTGCTGGAGCGTCCCACCGCATGAACACCTATCTGCTCGTGAAATGGCTGCACATCGTCTCCAGCGTCGTGCTCGTCGGCACCGGCTTCGGCACGGCCTTCTATCTCTTCTTCGCCAACCGCAGCGAGAGTCTCGAAGCCCGCGCCGTCGTCGCCCGCCTCGTCGTCAGGGCCGACCTCTGGTTCACGACGCCGGCCGTCATCGTGCAGCCCCTCAGCGGCCTGTGGCTCGCGCATGTCGCCGGCTGGCCGGTCTCGACGCCCTGGCTGCTCGCCTCCATCGGCCTCTACCTGCTGACCGGCGCCTGCTGGCTGCCGGTGCTGTGGCTGCAGCTGAAGATGGCTCGCGAGGTCGAGGCTGCGTTGGCGCAACGCCGGCCGCTCGCGACGCAGTACCGGCGGTGGCAGCGGGCCTGGGAGTGGCTGGGCTACCCGGCCTTCACGGCCATGCTGGCGGTGCTCTTCCTGATGGTCAACAAGCCCTCGCTCTGGGCCTAGCTGCCATGTCCGACACGCCAACACGACCACACACCGTCTACTACAACAGCGCCTGCCCCGTCTGCGACGCCGGCGTGTGCGCAATGCGCACGCGCATTGCCGAGGGCGAAGTCGAATGGGTGGACGTGCGCCGCAACCCCGAGCGCCTCGACGCGCTGGGGCTCGACCTGGAAGACGTCCGCGAACGGCTGCACCTCGTCGACGCCGCAGGCCGGCTGCAGATCGGTGCGCCTGCCCTGCTCACGACCTGGTCTCTGCAGCGCCACTGGGGCTGACTGCTTTGGCCGCTACGCCTGCCCGGCCTGCGCTCCCTCGCCGCCTGGGCCTACAACGCCTTCGCGCGCCAGCTCTACCGCTGGAACCGCCGCCGGGGGCACTGGTGATCGACTCCAGCAAGGAAAACAAGATGGCCACCCGCACCAACTTCGACGCGGCCGAGCTCGACAAGTTCCAGGCGCTGGCTTCGCGCTGGTGGGACCCGCATTCCGAGTTCTGGCCCCTGCATGCGCTCAACCCGCACCGGCTCGAATGGATAGATGAGCTGGCGGGCCTGGCCGGCAAACAGGCACTGGACGTCGGCTGCGGGGGCGGCATCCTGGCCGAAGCGATGGCATATCGTGGCGCCACCGTGCTGGGCATCGATCTGGCCGACAAGGGGCTGAAGGTGGCAGCGCTGCATGCGGCCCAAAGCCAGGCTGCGGTGGCCTATCGCCATATCGCTGCCGAGGACCTCGCAGCCGAAGCGCCGGCTGCCTTCGACGTGGTGACCTGCATGGAGATGCTCGAACACGTGCCCGATCCCGCCCAGGTCGTCGCCGCCTGCTCGGCGCTGCTGAAACCCGGCGGCTGGGTGTTCTTCTCGACGATCAACCGTTCGCCTCTCAGCTGGTTGATCGCCATCTTTGGCGCCGAGCGCGTTCTGAAGATCCTGCCCCGCGGCACGCATGATTTCGCCAAGCTCATTCGGCCTGCCGAACTGAAGGCGATGGCCACCGCCACCGGTCTGGTGCTTCGTGAAGAAAAAGGTCTTCGCTACCACCCGATCACGAGGACCTTCAAGCTGGGCAACTGGATGGGCGTGAACTATCTGCTGGCGATGCAGAAGGCCCAAGCCGCATCCCTAGAAGCTCATCGAGCTCCTGCGTAAACCCTAGTCGACCTCGATTTTGGAACCGGTTCCAATGCCGCCGGCGATTCGAGGTCGGACCTTGATTTGCAGGGCCATCGGGTCGCCGCACACAAGCGTGAACACGCAAACAACGGAGACACCGAACCATGAAGAACCATTTCCGCTCGCCCTTGACACGAGGGCTCCTGATCGGCGCGCTTGCCGGCCTCACCGCCACGGCGCAAGCCGCCCTCCCCATGCTGCGGGCCAGCGGCCGCAATGTGGTCGACGCCGCCGGCAATGTCGTGCCGCAGCGCGGCGTCAACCTGGGCGGCTGGTTCGTCATGGAGAAATGGATGACGCCGCTGGACAGCGGCTCGCTCCCCGACACCTACAGCGTGATGCGCACGCTGAACAACCGCTTCGGCGTCACCGCCCAGCAGGCGCTCATCAAGGGCTACCAGCAGAACTGGATCACCACCGCCGACCTCGACAACATCAAGGCCGCAGGTTTCAACACCGTGCGCGTGCCGGTCTGGTGGGGCCAGTTCTATCCGCTGGACAACGTCTCCAATGCAGGCTGGCGTTCTGACGCCTTCGAGATGCTGGACTGGCTGGTGAACGCCTGCGCCCAGCGCGGCCTGTACGTCGTCATCGTCATGCACGGCGCCGTGGGCAGCCAGTCCACCGCCGACACCACCGGCCAGGCCAACACCAATGCCTACTGGGGCAATGGCAACAACCAGGGCAACACCGGCTATATGTGGTGGCAGATCGCCAACCACTACAAGGGCAACCCGACGGTGGCGGGCTATGACCTGCTCAACGAGCCCACCGGCGCGCCGAACAACGCCGCCGTCATCTCGGCCTACGACAGTCTCTACAGCACGGTGCGCTCCGCCGACCCCGACCACATCGTCTACCTCGAGGGCACCTTCTCGAGCTGGAACTGGGACATGCTGCCCTCGCCCGCCTCGCACAACTGGACCAATGTGGTCTACCAGATGCACGAGTACCAGTACGGCAACATGAGCGATGCGGGCGTGCGCGCCGGCACCGACAAGCAGGTCAACGACTTCAACAACCACGCCGGCTGGAACGTGCCCGGCTTCATCGGCGAGTTCAACGACTTCGGCAATGGCTCGGCCACCTGGCAGTACACCGTCAACGCCTACAACAACGCCGGCCTGAGCTGGACGATGTGGTCCTACAAGGCCACCCACGGCCTGGGCAACGACAGCTGGGGCTTCTACAACCCGACCTTCTGGCCGCAGACGCCCGATATCGCGAACGACTCACAGGCCAGCATCGCGTCCAAGTGGGCGCAGTGGACGACGGCCAACGCCTTCGCCAAGAACCCGGCCCTGGGCATCTCCGGCGGCGGCGTCAACGGCCCGCGCGGCGTCTCGACCGGCGTCTGGTTCAACGTCGTCAACGTCAAGAGCGGGCTGTGCGTCGATGCGGCCGGCTGGGGCACGGCCAATGGCACGCTGCTGCAGCAGTGGGCTTGCGGCAGCAACCAGACCAACCAGGGCTGGCAGTTCCAGAGCGCCAACGGCGACGTCCGCAAGGTGGCCAACCGCGGCGCGAGTTCGGAAGTCTGGGACGTCGCCAACAACGCCTCGGCCAATGGCTCGCCGACCCAGTTGTGGGCCTACGGCGGCGGGGCCAACCAGCAATGGCGGCCGGTGCTGCGCAACGATGGCTACTACCAGTTCGTCGGCCAGGCCAGCAACCGCTGCCTGACGGTGGCCGGTGGCTCCACCGTCAACGGCGCGGCCCTGCAGATCGCCGATTGCGACGGCAGCGCCCAGCAGGGCTGGAAGCTGTCGGCCCAGCCCTGAGTCGCGGCGCTGCCTCAGTCCATGAGCGCCACGCGCAGCGGCGATTCGGCGCTCAGCGCGACGGCCTGGGTGCCGCCGACGGCGTGGGGCTCATGGCGGAGCAGGAAGACGAAGCGCTGATTGGCTTCACCGTCGTGAGCGCAGTCGAGGCGGTACACCGCGCTGCGGATGCCGCGGCGGAAATCGAAAGGCGCTCCCTGGAAACCGACGCGCGACACCGAACCCTGCTCGAGCTCGAACACCACCAGCATCTCGCTGGCCTGGTCGACCTCGGGCAGGCTCAGGCGGGCGCGCAACTGCTCGGCGTAGCCAGGGCAGGCCCGCGACACATCCACACGCGGCGCGGCGGCTGCGCGCGAGCCGCTGACGCCGACGGTCGGCAAGTTGACCTGGGCCTGGGCCTCGGGCTGGACGCAGCAGCAGGCCGCGGCGAGCAACAGCGTGACGAGATAGCGCGACATGGGGACCTCCTTGAGCCTGGTTGTTGGAACGCGGTCGCCGCCGCGTCCAGTCCAAGTTAGTGGTCAGCCCCGCGCCGGCCAAGTGGCGCCGCCGCAAACCTCCTCAGCTCTGAGTAGCACCGCTCATGATGCGAAAGCGCGCCGCCGCATCGCGCAGCTGGCCGGCGCGATCCTCCAGCATCGAGGCCGACGCGGCCGTCTCTTCGACCAGCGCGGCGTTCTGCTGCGTCGTCGAGTCGACTTCGCGGATGGCTGCGGCCAGCTGGCGGATCTGGTCGGCCTGCGAGGACGACTGGCTGCTGATGTCACCGACGATGGCGGCAACGCGGTGGATGGCCTGCACGATCTCGCTCATGGAGCCGCCCGCCTGGGCCACATAGGCCTCGCCCTGGTGGACGGTCTCGATGGAAGTGTTGATCAGCGTCTTGATCTCGCGCGCGGCCTCGGCCGAGCGCTGGGCGAGGGATCGCACCTCGCCGGCGACGACCGCGAAGCCGCGGCCCTGCTCGCCCGCGCGCGCCGCCTCGACGGCTGCGTTGAGCGCCAGGATGTTCGTCTGGAAGGCGATGGAATCGATGACCTGGATGATGTCGCCGATCTTGCGCGAACTGGCGGTGATCTCCTCCATGGAGCTCACCGCACGCTGCACGATCTCGCCACCCCGGCCGGCCAGGTCGGCCGCACCCTGCACCAGGTCATGGGCTTCGCGGGCACTGCTCATGTTGTGGTCGACCGTCTGCTCCAGCACGCCGGTGCTGGCGCTGGTCTGCTCGACGACCGAGGCCATGGCATTGCCGCGCGCCGACAGGTCCTGGTTGGCCCCCGAAATCTGCGTGGCCGAACTGGAGATGTGCTCGGCGCCGGCGCGCACCTCGTGCACGAGGCCGCTCAGCCGCTTCACGGCTTCGCGCATGGCGTTGGCAGCCACCACGACCTCGTCGCGGCCGTGCAGGGCGGCGGTTTCGCTCAGGTCACCCGCGCCCAGCGCTTCGATGCGGCGGCCCAGGGCGGCACAGGTGCTGCGCGAGGCCAGGTAATAGCTCACCAGCGCGTAGATGGCGATGACGACGAAGGCGATGGCCAGCACCATGGCCGTCCACAGCTCGCGCGACAGGCGCTTGACGCGGACTTCGACGAGCTCGGCCAGCTTGGCCTCCGCGGCCCGCTCCAGCTTGTCGGTCGCGGCGATCTGCGCCGTGCCGAGGGCAAACCATTCGGCGGCCTCGACCTTGGGCGCCTCGCCCAGCACGAAGCTCTGGGCGAACTTCTCGCGGAAGTCCTTGCGGACGCGATCCGGCAGCTGCACGTCCAAGCCCTTGACAGCATCGGGGTTGGCGGCCGCCACGCGGTTCAGCGCAGCGGTCAGGCGGGTCAGGTATTCCTCGGTCAGCGTGTCGGCCTGGTGCAGGCGCTGCACGATGCCATAGGGCGGCGTGCCCATCTGGGCGGCAGCAGCGCCGAGAGCGCGCATGCGGCCCACGGCATCCCGCAAATGAGGCAGCGCATCGGTGACGCTGAGCATCAGGTAGTAGGTGTCGGCGTCGGGGTCCAGCGCCAGGTTGGACTCGGAGGAAGCCTGCTCGACCATGGACTGCACGGCATCGGTCAGCGCAAAGCTGGCGACGATGACGGCCTCGGGATCGCCGGCGCCCAGGGCCACCAGGGCCTTGACCTTGTCGCGAGCGGTGCTCAGGCCGGCAGCGAGCTTGAGCGGGTCCTGTTCCGCGCCGATGAGCTTCTGCAAGGCATCGGCCCGGGCATTGAAGCCGGCCAGCGCTTCATCGCGCCTGGCTTCGGCGCCGGGCGACTTCGCGCTCAGGCCGATGGAGGTGCCCCGCAACACCATGGCCGTGTTCAGCAGCGCGCTCACTTCACGCACCTGGACGACGCCGACCAGCTCCTTGGCCGAGAAGTCGCGCGCATCCGAGCGGTCGCCCGCCAGCGACACCAGCAGATAGACCAGTGGGATCGCAAAGCACAGGCAGACGATGAAGAACTTGTGCGCCATGGGCAGGCGGCGCATCAGTCGCACGGCAGGCAGAAAGACAAGATTCATCCGACTCGTTCCGGTTGCTAATGCGCCAGCTCAAGGGGGCGCAGATGCCGAAATGTAGTCAGACCGAGTCCCTGTTTCAGGTGACAACTTCACAGCCGCACGTCGTTCGGCGGCCTGGCGTGAAATCGTTGCCATCACGCCCCAGAGCGGTGCGGGCAAAGAAAAAGCCGGCTGGCAGCCGGCTTTGTTGGGGCGCAAACCCTCAGCCCATGTGCAAGCCACCGTTGCAGGAAAAGTCAGCACCGGTCGTGAAGCCGCTGTCCTCGCCGGCCAGCCAGGTCACCACGGAGCCGATCTCCTCGGGTGTGCCCAGGCGCTTGACGGGGATGGTCGCGACGATCTTCTCCAGGATCTCGGGCTTGATGGCCTTGACCATGTCGGTGCCGATATAGCCCGGGCTGACGGTGTTGACCGTCACGCCCTTGGCGGCCAGCTCCTGGGCCAGGGCCATGGTGAAGCCGTGCATGCCGGCCTTGGCAGCCGAGTAGTTGGTCTGGCCGGCCTGGCCCTTCTCACCGTTGACTGACGAGATCTGGATGATGCGGCCCCAGCCCTTTTCCACCATGCCCGGCACGACCTGCTTGGTCACGTTGAACATGGAGTTCAGGTTGGTGTCGATGACGGCCTTCCAGTCCTCGGGCGTCATCTTCAGGAACATGCGGTCCTTGGTGATGCCGGCGTTGTTGACCAGCAC
>CBHWBD010000212.1:0-9000 GCA_966111775.1 uncultured Comamonadaceae bacterium
GGTGGGCGACCACGTCACCATCGGCGGCCTGACCGGCATCCTGCAGCGCATGCGCATCGGCGACCACGCCATGATCGGCTTCCAGGCCCATGTGTCCCAGGACGTGCCGCCCTTCATGACGGTGGACGGCAATCCGCTGGCCGCGCGCGCCGTCAATGTCGTCGGCCTGAAGCGCCGCGACTTCAGCGCCGAGCGCATCGCCGTCATCCGGCAGATCTACAAGCTGCTCTACCGCAGCGGCCACACGCTGGACGAGGCCAAGGCGGCCATCGCGGCGTTGCGCGGTACGGAAGCGGGCGCGGCCGATGGCGACATCGACGTGATGCTGAACTTCCTCGCCGCCTCCACCCGCGGCATCGTCCGCTGAACTGATGCAGACCGCGCCCCGCCTCGGCATGGTGGCCGGCGAGGCCAGCGGTGATCTGCTGGCCGGCCTGCTGCTGCAAGGCCTGCGTGCGCGCTGGCCGGGGCTGAGCAGCCAAGGCATTGGCGGCCCCAAGATGATCGCCCAGGGCTTCGAGACCTGGTGGCCGCACAGCAAGCTGTCCATCTTCGGCTACGTCGACGCGCTGATGAACATCCGCGAGCTGCTGTCCATCCGCAAGCAGCTCGGCACCCGCCTCATCTCGAACCGGCCGGACGTCTTCATCGGGGTCGATGCGCCCGACTTCAACTTCGGCCTGGAGACACGGCTGCGCGAGGCCGGCATCAAGACCGTCCACTTCGTCTGCCCGTCCATCTGGGCCTGGCGGCCCGAGCGCGTCGTGAAGATCAAGGCGGCGGCCGACCATGTGCTCTGCCTCTTCCCCTTCGAGCCCGAGATCCTGCACAAGGCCGGCATCGGTGCGACCTATGTCGGCCATCCGCTGGCCGACGCCATCCCGATGGAGGCGCCTCGCGCCGCGGCCCGCGAGGCTCTGAAGCTGCCGGAGGACGACACCGTCATCGCGCTGCTGCCCGGCAGCCGCAAGAGTGAGATCAACTACATCGCGCCGGCGCTGATCGGCGCGGCGCGGCTGATGGCGCGACCGGGCCGGCGCTTCATCATGCCCGTCGTGCCCGGCCTGCGTGGCCTCGTCGAGCCGCTGATCCAGGGCGCAGACATCCAGCTCATCGACGGCCAGTCCCATACCGCCCTGGCCGCCTGCGACCTGACGCTGCTGGCCAGCGGTACGGCCACGCTGGAAGCGGCGCTGTTCAAGCGCCCCATGGTCATTGCCTACCGCATGAACGCGCTGAACTGGTGGCGCATGAAGGGCCGCGGCCTGCAGCCCTGGGTGGGCCTGCCCAACATCCTGGCGCGGGAATTCCTGGTGCCCGAATTGATCCAGGACGCCTGCACGCCCGAGAACCTGGCCCGTGAGGCCGAGGCCTGGCTCGCCGACTCCCCGCGCCGCGCGGTCGTGCACAAGCGCTTTGTCCAACTCCATGAGCTGCTGCGGCAAGACACCGCGCAGCGCGCCAGCGATGCCATCGCGACGCTCATCGGCGCCTGAGCAGGGCTCCCTCGACTGGACGCCGCCCGGCCTCGTCGCCGGCGTGGACGAGGCCGGCCGCGGGCCGCTGGCCGGCCCGGTGTTCGCCGCCGCCGTCATCCTCGACGACCTGCAGCCCATCAAGGGCCTGGCCGACTCCAAGGTGCTGACTGCGCCTAAGCGCGCCAGGCTCTATGACGAGATCCGCGCCAAGGCGCTGTGCTGCTGCATCGCGCACGCGACGACCGAGGAGATCGACGAGATCAACATCCTGCAGGCCACCATGCTGGCCATGCAGCGGGCCGTGAACGGCCTGCGCCTCAAGCCCGCCCTGGTGCGCATCGACGGCAACCGCCTGCCCGTGCTGCCCATGGCCGCCGAAGCCATCGTGAAGGGCGATGCCACCGTGCAGGCCATCTCGGCCGCCAGCATCCTCGCCAAGGTCGCGCGCGACCTGTTCTGCGAGGAAATGCATGCCAGCCATCCGCAATACGGCTTTGCCACGCACAAGGGCTATGGCACGCCCGAGCACCTGGCCGCGCTGAAGGCGCATGGCGCCAGCCCCTGGCACCGCCGCAGCTTCGCCCCGGTGAGAGAAGTCTGCATCGACATGACGACCAATCCGCTGGCATGAAGCTCGATCACATCACCTCCCGCGACAACCCGGCGCTGGTGCGCCTGCGCAAGCTGACGGCCGATGCCGGCGGCTATCGCAAGACCGGCAGCATCTGGATCGAAGGCGACCATCTGCTGCGCGCGGCCTTGCAGCGGGGCTGGAAGCCGTCGCTCGTCGTCCTGACGGAAGCGGCGATGCAGGACGCGGCGCTGGCCGCGCTGGCCGAGACAGCCCCGCGCGCCCTGGTCGTGCCGGCGGCGCTGTTCAAGGGGCTGAGCGGCCTGGAGTCACCGGCGCAGATCGGCGCCGAACTGACCCTGCCCGAAGCGCCGGTGATCGACGCGAAGGCCGCCAGCGTCGTGCTGGACCGCCTGCAGGATGCCGGCAACGTCGGCGCCATCCTGCGCAGCGCGGCCGCCTTCGGCGTGCGCCAGGTGCTGGCCATCAAGGGCACGGCCGCGCTGTGGTCGCCCAAGGTCGTCAGGGCCGGGCAGGGCGCCCATTTCGGCCTGCGCCTCATCGAAGGCCTGGCAGCGACCGACCTCGAGACGCTCGCCGTGCCCCTGGTCGCGACCAGTTCCCACCAAAGCCAGCCGCTGCACCGCGTCGCCCTGCCCAGCCCCTGTGCCTGGGTCATGGGTCACGAAGGGCAGGGCGTTTCGGATGAACTGATGGCCCGTTGCGCGCTGCGCGTGGGCATCCCGCAGCCGGGCGGCGAGGAGTCGCTCAACGTGGCGGCGGCCGCGGCCATCTGCCTGTACGAGAGCGAGCGCCGCAAGGGCTGATCTGAATTCCCCGGATTGGGGGGGCTAACGCTCCGGTCGCCCTGGCCCTGCCCCTGTTTCGCAAATAATCCGCCCGCCTCGATCCAGGGGCGACGCCAACGGGCCGGCAGTGCCCTCGGGCGGACAAGACGAACAGGGAGTTCCATGATTTTCAGTCTCGCCATCGGGCGCTTCGAGGCCCGAGCCCTTTCCGTGGGCGGCCTGCGGGGCTGGTTGGCCGTTGTGCTGGCCACGCTGGTCCTGGCCGCATGCGGCGGCGGCGGCGGCGGAAGCGGCGGCGGTGATTCGGTCACACAGCCCAGCCTGGCCATCACCCAGCAACCCGCCGACCAACGTGTCACGTCTGGCAGCGGGGCGACCTTCCGCGTCGCTGCCAATGGTGCGGCCAGCTTCCAGTGGCAGCGCCTGGGGGCTGACTCGCAGTGGGCGGACATCGCCGGCGCCACGGGGGCCGACCTGGTGCTGACCGGACTGACCGAGGCCGACAACGGCCGCCAGTACCGAGCCATGGTCAAGGCCGGCACGGTGGTGCTGACGAGTTCGGCGGCCACCCTCAGCGTCACGCCGCCCGCGCCGGCCGGCGTTGCCGTGCAGCCGAGCGATGTGCAGGCGCGGGTGGGCCAGGCGCCGAGCTTCAGCGTCACCGCGAGCGGCACCAATGTCGCTTACCAATGGCAGAGCAGCGTTGACGGCATTGCCTGGACCGATGTCGCCGGCGCCGCCACCGAGACGCTGACCCTGCCCACCGCCACGCTGGCCGACAGCGGCAAGCTCTACCGCGTCGTGGTACGCAACAACCTGGCAAGCGTGACTTCGCGGGCCGTGACGCTGAGCGTGCTGCCAGCGTTGGCCAAGCCGCAGTTCACGGCGCAGCCGCAGGACCGCAGCGTCAATGCGGGACAGAGCGCCACCTTCACGGCCACCGCCAGCGGCGAGCCGACGCCCACCCTGCAGTGGGAGACCAGCCTCGATGGCCAGAGCTGGGCGAGCGTGGCGGGCGCCACGACGGCGACGCTGGTCGTGGCCAATGTTGTCAAGGCGGACGATGGCCGCCGCTACCGTGCGGTGGCCACGAATACCCAGGGCAGTGAAACCAGCGCCATCGCGCGGCTGACGATCGCCCCGGCGGTCCTCCCGACCCTTGTGCGCGAGCCCCAGCCGGTGGAGGTGCTGCAGTCCAAGTCAGCGGCCTTCGAGGTGCAGGCCAGTGGCAACCCGACGCCGACCTACCAATGGCAGGTGAGCCTGGACGACGGCAAGACCTTCGCCAACATCAATGGCGCCACCGGCATGCGGCTGGAACTCCAGACGACGGTGGATGCCGACGACGGCAAGCTGTTCCGTGTTGTCGCGAGCAACCTGGCAGGCGACCTCGTGTCGTCCGCGGCGCGGCTGACGCTGCTGCGTCTGCCGGTCGTGATCCTCCAGCCCAAGGACGTGGTCTCCGGCGTGAGCCGGCCTGCCGTCACGTTGACCGTGGCCGGCACCGGCAAGCCGGCGCCCACGGTGCAATGGCAGGCCAGCAAGGATGATGGTGCGAGCTACCAGGACATCGGCGGCGCCACGGCCGCCAGCTACACCTGGTCGCCCACCAACGCCGATGACCGCCAGTTGTTGCGCGCCAAGCTCAGCAATTCCGTCGGCGTTGCCTACAGCAGCGCTGCACGCATCAAGAAGGCGCGCTGGACGGCCGTGTCGCCGAGCTTCGTCAACAGCGCGATGAAGTCGATCCGCTGGCTGGACACGCGGGTCGCGGTCGCGGTGGGCAAACGCGGCATCGTCATCCGCACGGCGGATGCCGGTACGACCTGGCAGTTCGTTCAGGAGCCCATGCCCGGCCAGCCGGAGTATTCGAAGCTGGCGGTGCTCGACGCGAACACGGTGCTGGCTGCCGGTGACAACGGCACGCTGATCCGCTCCGAAGACGCCGGCCTCACCTGGCGAAGCATTCCGATTCCGATCACCAAGAACCTGGCTGCGCTGAGCTTCCGCAATGCCAGCATCGGCGTCATGGTGTCGCCCGATGACGGCGCCTTCCGCAGCGTCGATGGCGGCCTGACCTGGACACGCATTCCGTCGTCCGACCCGGCCAAGCCCTTCGAGAAGCTCAGGGGCGTCACGCTGCGCGGCCTGGTGGGTCTCGCGGCTGGCGAGAGTGCCTGGTTCCGCAGCGCCGACGGCGGCGCAAGCTGGACGGCGCTGAACGCGCCGGTGTCCTTCTTCCCCACTCTCTATGCCACCTATTTCACCTTCGTCGACGACCAGACGGTGATGGCCAGTGGCGGCAGGTTCGCGCGCAGCACCGACGGCGGCGTGACCTGGAATCATTGGGCGCTGCCGCCGGCCGGTACTTCGACTTCGGAGCTGAAGTTCAGCGCGGACGGCCAGACGGGTTTCTCCCTGTCGGGTGATATCCGTTCCACCGACCGCGGCCAGACCTGGATCAGCCAGGGCTACAGCTACATCTCGTCCATTGATGCGGACCTGTCGTCCAGCGGCGTGTTCCTGGGCGTGGGCTCCGGTGGCCAGTTGCGCCAGAGCACCGACAACGGCGCCACCTGGAGCACGCCCTATGGCAGCCAGGGCCTGGACCGCGTCTCGATCCAGGCGCTGGAGTTCCCCGGCAACGACGGCCATGGCATCGCCTTCGGCAGCATCGCGCAGACGACGGTGCTCTTCCAGACCGACGACGGAGGCCGCAACTGGCGGCCGCTGCAGCAGTTCGCCGCGACCGGCAGCGACGCCGAAACCACGGCGACCTTCCTGGATTCGCAGGTCGGCATGGCGGCGCGGACCAATGGCCCGCTGTTGCGCACGACGGATGGCGGCCGCAGCTGGACGCAGATGCCCACCTACCCGGTCACCGGCAACAACGGTGTGGCGCTGGCGGACAGCAGCACGGTGCTGATGAGTTTCCCGAGGGGCGTGATCCGCTCGACGGATGGCGGCAGCCACTGGGCACAGACCCTGGCCATCACGCCCGGCCCAGCCGAGCTGGGCATGCGGACGGTGAGTGCGCATGGCAACGTGGTGCTGGCACCCGACGCCAACGGCCAGATGTACCGCAGCATCGACGGTGGCGCGATCTGGCGGGTCTTCACCTACCCGGGCGGCACTCCCGTCAGCATGACCTGGGTCGGCAATTCGACGGTCTTCATGCTGCAGAACTTCGGCAGGCTGATCCGCAGCGATGACGCCGGCATCACCTGGCGCACGGTGCTCTCGGCGCCGACACCGCAGGAGTGGTTCATGACCGTCCGCTTCTCCGCGGACGGGCAGCTGGGCATCGTCACCAGCATCCTCGGCATCTACCGCAGCAGCGACGGCGGCCAGACCTGGAACCGCGATCTGGATTTCTGGGACACCTACTTCTGGCAGACCGTGGGCTTCGCCGGCTCGCGCCAGCCGGTCGTGGCGGGCGAGAGCGGCATGCTGCTGGTCGGCAGCGGCTACCAGGACTGACGGCGACCAGGGGGGCCTTGCCGAGGGGCAAGGCGCATCCCCAGTTGCGGCTTGCAATCGAGAATGATTCTCATTACAGTGGTTGCATGCTCGCCAGCCTTCCATCACCCCAGCCACCGGCATGTGCTTCTGCCGCCGCTGCAGGCGCCGCCCGCCAGATCGACAGCGCCACGCTACTCGGCCCGCGCGGAGAGGTGTTCATCGTCCACCAGCAGCAGGTCTACCGCCTGCGCGTGACGTCCCTGGGCAAGCTCATCCTGACCAAGTAAGTCTCACAGCCACCGCGCCCGCCAGCCGTCGCCCGCCAGCGCCTACCCTTGGAGCCTCCCATGGCCGACCTTTGCTGCGCCGTGCACGCTGCTGCGCCTCCCTCGACCGGTTCACGTCGCCGCCGCCTGTGGGAACTGGGCAGCCATGCCCACTGTCCCGTCATCGGCGTGTGCCTGCCTTTGGAGCGCGTGCGCGTGCTGACCCGCAAGCTGCTTGTGCTGCAAGGTGACGAAGACGACTACACCCTGCACTGCAGCCTCGTCACGGCGGTCGCGCGCCGCAATGCGGTGGCCGAGGCGCTGCAGAAGGACCTCGAGCAGCGCTTCTCGCTCGATGTGCGGCAGGCTGCGCAAGCCAAATGCCGCGAGTCGCTGATGGTCTGGTGGCGCGCTCGCGCGGGCCAGGGCGAGATTGCCGGTGCCTTGTGGGCCACGCTGACGCATGCCCGTTGCGATGAATGGCTGGAGATGCGCGTGCTCGGCCAGGTCCACATGCTGCAGCATCAGGTCGGCGCCGCGCAACGCGTGGACCTGGTGCGCCATCGCGAGTTGGCGGCGGAGCACCAGGCCTTGGCGCGCGACTATGCCGAGGTGCAGCAGCGCGTGACCGCCTGGAGCCTGGAGCGCGGTCGCGAGCAGCAGGCCTGGGACCGGGAGCGCATGCGGCAGCGCGCCGCCCACATCGCGCTGCAGACCCAACTGGCCCAGGCCCAGGAGCAGTTGGCGCATTGGCGCGTGGTCCAGCCCGATCTTCCGGAGCGCGAGCAGCTGCGCGAGCGGCTGGCCGAGCAGGTCGAGCGCAATCAGACGCTGCAGCGGGAGCTCAATCGCATTGCTGCGCGCGCACCCCTGGACTCGAGCGAGCCCGCAGCGCCACCGCTGGGCGGCGAGCCCGAAGGGGAGGCCGTGCCGATCAAGCTGGAGCGCCGCGTCGTCCTTTGCGTGGGCGGCCGCGGCGGCAGCGTGCCGCAGTACCGCCAGGCGGTGGAAGGGTGTGGCGCGCAGTTCCTGCATCACGACGGTGGCAACGAGCACAAGCCGGCCCAGCTCGAGCCCCAGCTCGCCGCGGCCGACCTCGTCATCTGCCAGACCGGCTGCATCAGCCACGACGCCTACTGGCGGGTGAAGGACCATTGCAAAAGGCACAACAAGCGCTGCGTCTACGTGGAGTCGCCCAGCGCGAGCAGCCTCAGGCGGGCGCTGGTGGTGCTGGACGGCGCAGACGCCTTGAAGAGCCTGGGCCCAAAGGCATTGCAGAGCGACTGATGTCTGGAGGCTGCGCTTGTTGGCAGACGCGAGGCCTGACTGCAGGCTGTCGTCGGCCTGTCTTGGTGTGCAACCTGTTGGTGCATTAGCACCTGTCATCCCTAGACCGGAGGAGAGCGTCGCCGTTCGCGGCCTTGCAGAGCAGAAGGCTGTGGACTAGCTTCCCTTCAAACCTTGGCTTTGAGCGGGGCCCCGATGGCAGTCCAAAAGCGTGGCAATGCTGATGAAGGCGACGTTGCGCCCCCTGCTCCCTCCTCCACCGAGGCAGCAGCTGCGGCGGGTGCGACCGATGCCTCGGCACCCGACGAATTCCGTGCCTTCATGGTTGCGCTGGCGACCGACCCGGCACGGCTTGGCGCGTACGTCAAGGATCCGGACGGTGCGATGCGAGCCGCGGGCATCAGCGATGTCGACCAAGCGATCCTGAAAGGCGGTCAGCCCTGGGCGATTCATGCCCGCCTCAGTGGGCAACGCTTTTCGTTCACACCTCCGACGCCGGCCGCAGTTCTCGTGGTCGACATGGTGAAGCCGCCCGGCGCACCCGAAGGTGCCGACGCCGGCCAGCCGGTCGTGCGTGCTGCGCCTGGGCATGCCAACTTAGCCAATCAAGGGAGTCCGGCCATGTTCCCGAACACACCTTTGCAGATCTTCCCGCAGGTCCATCCGCAGGTCGTGGTGCATCCACAGATATTTCCGCAGGTGCATCCGCAGCTCGTCATCCACCCGCAGATCTTCCCGCAGGTACACCCGCAGCTCGTGATCCACCCGCAGATCTTCCCGCAGGTGCACCCGCAGCTCGTGATCCATCCGCAGATCTTCCCGCAGGTGCATCCACAACTCGTGATCCACCCACAGGTCCATCCGCAGATCTTTCCGCAGGTGCACCCACAGATCTTTCCGCAGGTCCACCCACAGATATTTCCGCAGGTCCACCCACAGATATTTCCGCAGGTGCGTTCGCAGTTCGAGATGAATCCGCAAGCTCTGCCGCATCTGCCACCACAGCCGCCGTTCGTGATCCACCCGCAGATCTTCCCGCAGGTACACCCCCAGCTCGTGATCCACCCGCAGATCTTCCCGCAGGTACACCCGCAGCTCGTGATCCACCCGCAGATCTTCCCGCAGGT
>CBHWBD010000213.1:0-8922 GCA_966111775.1 uncultured Comamonadaceae bacterium
GAACTGGAGTCGGACACAAGCAGTCCCTGCGGACTGCTTGTGCCTACGGAAGGCCATGGGCCTCTGGCCTATGGCAGGCCCGGCGCTCGGCCCGAATACGAACAACTGCGATGGAGACTGCCATGAAGTTGAATCGCCGCCAGGTCACCGCCTTGGCCGGCAGCCTCGCGCTGCCCGCCTTCGCGCAAGCCTCATGGCCCAGCAAGCCCATCCGCCTCGTCGTGCCCTTCACGCCCGGCGGCACCACCGACCTGCTGGCGCGCGCGATGGCGCCCGAGCTGCAGCAGCGCCTGGGCCAGGCCGTCGTCGTCGACAACAAGGCCGGCGCGGGCGGCAACATCGGCTCGGCCGAAGTCGCCAAGGCCACCGACGGCCACACGCTGCTGATGGGCACCGTCGGCACGCATGCCATCAACGGCGCGCTGTATCCCAAGCTGCCCTATGACCCGGTGAAGGATTTTTCGCCCATCACGCTGGTCGCGGCGGTACCCAATGTGCTGGTGCTGAACCCGGCCAATGCCGAACGCCTTGGCATCAAGACCGTGGCCGACCTGATCCGCGTCGCGCGTGCCAACCCCGGCAAGCTCAACATGGCGTCCAGCGGCAACGGCACGTCCATCCACCTGGCCGGCGAGCTGTTCAAGAGCATGACGGGCAGCTACATGCTGCACTTCCCCTACCGCGGCTCGGGCCCGGCCCTGCTGGACCTGATCGCCGGCAATATGGACCTGATGTTCGACAACCTGCCCTCGGCCCTGCCGCAGATCAAGGCCGGCAAGCTGCTGGCCATCGCCGTCACCAGCGCCCAGCGCAGCCCCGCCGTGCCCGACCTGCCGACGGTGGCCGAGGCCGGTGGCGCGGTGCTGAAGGGCTATGAGGCCAGCTCCTGGTTCGGCCTGCTGGCGCCGGTGCATCAGCCGGCCGACCAGGTCGCCCGCCTGCAGCGCGAAGCGGCGGCGGCGCTGAACACGCCGGCCCTGCGCGAGCGGCTGGCGGGACAGGGGGCGGTGGCCGGTGGCGGCACGTCGGCGGAGTTCGCGGCGCTGATCGCCGCAGAAACTGCCAAGTGGGCCAAGGTCGTGAAGGCATCGGGCGCGAAAGTCGATTGATGCCTTTGTCCAAAACCTGGCGTGCCGACCTCATCGCCGGCGCCGTCGTCGCCGTGCTGCTGATCCCGCAGAGCCTGGCCTACGCCATGCTGGCCGGCCTGCCGCCGCAGGTCGGCTTGTACGCCAGCCTGTTGCCGCTGCTGGCCTATGCGGCCCTCGGTTCCAGCCCGGTGCTGGGCCTGGGCCCGGTGGCGGTGCTGGCGCTGATGATTGCCCAGGCCCTGGGAGCGCTGCCGGCCGACGTCAGCGCCACCGAAGGAGCCCTGGTGCTGGCGGCCGAGGTCGGCCTGGTGCTGGGCGTGGCGGCGCTGCTGCGCCTGGACGCGCTGTCCAGCCTGCTGTCGGTGCCGGCGCTGCGCGGCTTCGAGAACGGCGCGACGCTGATGATCGCGGCCGGCCAGCTGCCGGTGCTGCTGGGCAGCACGGCGGCCGGCTTCACGCTGCCGACCCTGCTCGGCGCCGTCCCGACGGGGGGCTTCGGTGTGGCCAGCGCCGTCTGGGGCGGGGTGGGCGTCGCGCTGCTGCTGCTGTCGCGCCGTGCCGGTTCGCGCATGCTGGCACGCCTGGCGCCGCTGCTGCTGATGGTGGCGGCCATGGCCCTGTCGGCCTTCACGCCAGCCGCGCAGGGTGTGGCCCAGGTCGGCGCCCTGCCGTCCCTGGCCTTGCCGCTGGGCCTGCCGCGCCTGGAGGCTGCGCTGTGGCTGCAGCTGTTGCCGTCGGCCGCCCTGGTGGGGCTGATGGGCTTTGTGTCCAGCCTGGCGGTGTCGGAGTCGCTGGCGCAGCGGCGCGGCGAGAAGCTGCTGCCGGCCGCTGAGCTGCGCGGCCTGGCGGCGGCCAACCTGGTCGCCTCCGTCAGCGGCGGCATGCCGGTGGCGGGCAGCTTCTCGCGCAGCATCCTGCTGCACGAGGCCGGCTCGGCCAGCCGCTGGAGCCTGGTCTTCGTCGCCGCCTTCATGTTCATCGCCATGCTGCTGCTGGCCGAGCCGCTGGCCCATCTGCCCAAGCCGGTGCTGGCGGCGACCATCGTCGTCGCCGTGCTGGGCGGCTTCTCGCTGCAGCCCTATCGCGAGGCCTGGCGCTATGCGCGGGCCGAGGGCCTGCTGATGGTGGCGGTGACGCTGGCCGTGCTGTGCTGGAGCATCGCGGCGGCGCTGGCCCTCGGCGTCGTCGGCTCCATCGCGCTGCTGATCCAGCGCACCGCCCAGCCCCACGTGGCCCGCATCGGCCGCGTGCCGGGGACCCAGCACTACCGCAACATCGAACGCTATGCCGTCGAATGCCGGCCCGAGGTCGTCGGGCTGCGCATCGACGAGAGCCTGGTGTTCACCAACGCGCGCGGCCTGACCGACGTCGTGCTGGCCCATGTGCGCGAGCACCGTGCCAGCGTCGGTGCGCCGCAGCGCGTGCTGATGCTGATGGCGCCGGTCAACCACATCGACGTGTCGGGGCTGGTGGCCCTGCAGGACCTGCACGCGGCGCTGCGGGCCGAGGGGCTGAGGCTGGAGTTTTCCGAGGTCAAGGGGCCGGTGCTGGACCGGCTGAAGGCCGTGGGCTGGCTGGAGCGCCATGACGTCTCCCTCTACCTCAGCCACCACGAAGGCATACAGGCGGGCGAACATGCCCTGAGGCCGAGTCTGGCTGACCACGACGCTCCAGGGCAGCTTTAACGCCGTTCTGATACCGTTTCGGTCCAATTCCCGGTCCGCGGACGCCATGAACGACAAAGAGACATTGCTCGGCATCCGCCGTGGCATCGAGAAGGAAAGCCTGCGCGCCCTGGTCGGCGGAGGCCTGGCCCTGACGCCGCATCCCACCGCCCTGGGCTCGGCCCTGACCCATCCCCACATCACGACGGACTACAGCGAGTCGCAGCTGGAGCTCATCACCGGCGTGCATGCCGGTGTCGACGAGGTCCTCTCCGAGCTCACCGAGATCCACCAGGCCGTCTACCGCGCCCTGGCCGACGAGCGCCTCTGGGTGGGCTCCATGCCCTGCGGCCTGCCGGCCGACGAGACCATCCCCATCGGCCGCTACGGCAGCAGCAATGTCGGCCGCGCCAAGAGCATCTACCGCATGGGCCTGGGCCAGCGCTATGGCCGGCGCATGCAGACCATCTCGGGCATCCACTACAACTGGTCGCTGCCCGGCGTGTCGACGGAAGGCTATTTCGGCGCCATCCGCAACTTCCGCCGCGAGGGCTGGCTGCTGCTGTATCTGTTCGGCGCCAGCCCGGCCCTATGCGACAGCTTCGTGCACGGCCGCGACCACGGCCTGCAGCGTCTGTCGGGCCACACGCTGTATCTGCCGCATGCCACCTCGCTGCGCATGGGGCGGCTGGGCTACCAGAGCGACGCCCAGTCCAGCATCGCCGTCACCTACAACTGCCTGGAAAGCTATGCCGCCTCGCTGCAGGACGCGCTGAGCCGGCCCTACCCGGCCTACGAAGCCATCGGCGTGCAGACGCCTGGCGGCGACTACAACCAGCTCTCCACCAGCCTGCTGCAGATCGAGAACGAGTTCTACAGCACCATCCGCGCCAAGCGCGTGATCCGCTCTGGCGAGCGCCCCCTGCATGCGCTGCGCGAACGCGGTGTCGAATACATCGAGGTGCGGCTGATGGACCTCGACCCCTTCGAGCCGGTCGGCATCGGTGCCGACACCATCCGCGTGCTGGACGCCTTCCTGCTGCATTGCCTGAAGAGCGACAGTCCCGACGACACGCCGGAAGAGATCGCCGCCAACAGCCGCAACCAGCACCGCGTCGCCGCCCGTGGCCGCGAGCCGGGTTTGATGCTGGAGCATTGGCGCGGCGGTGAACGGTCCTTGTCCGACTGGGCGGGCGAGATCCTCGCCGCCTGTGCGGCGCAGGCCGAGGCCCTGGATGCCGCCCACGGCGGCAACGCCTACCGCGCCGCGCTGCGCCGTGTCGCCGAGCGCCTGCAAAAGCCCGAGCTCTGTCCCTCGGCTCGCGTGCTGACCGTCATGGCCCAGGACTTCGACGACAGCTATGTCGGCTTCATCCGCCGCCAGAGCGACGCGACGCGCGCGGCCCTGCTGGCCATGCCCTTCACCGACGAGCTGCAGCGCCGCTTCGAGAAGATGGCCGCCGATTCGCTGGCCGAGCAGGCGCGCATCGAGGCCGCCGACACGCTGGACTTCGAGGAGTTCCGGCGCTTCTATGTGGCGCCGGAGCGCATGGCGGTCTAGATCACGGGTTCCGTCGTCGCGTAGACCGAGGGGCTGAAGCGCAGCCGGTCGTCTTCGGCGGCGCGCTGGTCGATGGCCCAGCGGGTCAGATCCTCGGCCGGCATGGGGCGGGCGAACAGAAAGCCCTGCAGCTTGTCGCAGCGCTTGCCACGCAGCACCTCGGCCTGGCCTTCGGTCTCGACGCCCTCGGCCACCACCTGCAGGCCCAGGGCATGGGCCAGCTCGATGACGGCGTTGACGATGGCGCGGGCGTCTGCACTCGTCTCCAGGTCCTGGATGAAGCTGCGGTCGATCTTCAACTGCGACACCGGCAGGCGGCGCAGATAGGCCAGGCTCGAGTAGCCGGTACCGAAGTCGTCGATGGACAGCGACAGGCCGAGGCCCGCCAGGCGCTGCAACGTGCGCTCGGTGGCCGAGGCGTCGTCCATGGCGACCGACTCGGTGATCTCGCAGGTCAGGTGGCGGGCGTCGACGCCATGCTGGGACAGGGCCTCCTCGAAGCGCCGCAGCAGCGCGTCGGGTTGGCGCAGCTGCTGCACCGACAGGTTGATGGCCACGCGCATCAGCAGGCCGGCCTCCTGCCACAGGGCCACCTGGCGGCAGCATTCCCGGATGACCCAGTCGCCCAGCGGCATGATGAGGCCGAAGCGCTCGGCCACCGGGATGAAGACGCCCGGGCTGATGGCGCCGCGCTGCGGATGCTGCCAGCGCAGCAGCGCCTCGACGCCGGTGACCTCGCCTGCCAGCGTGGCGATCTTGGGCTGGTAATGCAGGGCCAGGCGGCCGGCACCGGGCTCGCCGGCCAGGGCGGCGCGCAGGTCGCGTGCCAGCTCGACCTGCTCGCGCACGCCGGCCTGCATATGGGCCTCGAAGAAGGCAAAGCCATTGCCGCCGGCGCGCTTGACCGACTGGGCGGCCGAATCCGCCTGCGCCACCAGGGACTCGCCTGGCGCGTCGCCGTCGTGCAGGGCGATGCCCACCGAGGCCGACAGCCGCAGCGGCGCGCTGCCGGCACCCGGCACGTCGGTCATGGGCTCGGCCAGGGCGTCCAGCAGGCGCTGGGCGATCTGCGCCAGCGTGGTCTCGCTGGCCTCGCTCTCGACGACCAGCACGAATTCATCGGCCGCCAGCCGGGCCAGGGTGTCGTGGCCCCGGGCCAGGCCCTGCAGGCGCCGTGCGGTCTCGCGCAGGACGTGGTCGCCAGCGGCCAGGCCGAAGCTGTCGTTGATGGGCTTGAAGCCGTCCAGGTTGACGGCCAGCAGCGCCAGCCGCACGCCTTCGCGCCTGCCGCGTGCGGCGGCGTGCTGCAGGCGGTCGTTCAGCAGCTGGCGGTTGGCCAGGCCGGTCAGCGGGTCGCACAGGGCCAGTTGCTGCAGTTCCGTCGTGGCGGCCTGCAGGGACTGCTGCAGCCGGTTGGTGTGGCGCGGGCCGCGAGCGTCCAGCGCCGAGGTGATGAGGGTCAGCAGCAGCAGGGCGAAGGTGGCGCCGACGACGAGGTTGCCGAGGTTGTCGCCGCGCAGCGCGTCGGCGCTGAGGCAGACCGAGCCCTCGGCGATGCCGGCGGCGGCCATGCCGGTGTAGTGCATGCCGGCCACGGCCGCGCCCATGACAAGGGCCGCGCCGAGCTGGCCCCAGCGGGCCCAGGCGCGGGGCAGCCGGCGCAGGCCGAAGAAGATGACCAGGGCGGCGGCGGCCGCGCCGGTGGCGACGGCGGCCGAGGCAGCCACCAGCGTCCAGTTCCACTGGATGCCGGGGGCCAGCACCAGGGCGGCCATGCCGGTGTAGTGCATGGCGCAGATGCCGGCACCCATGCTGACGGCGCCCAGGGCCAGGCGAGCGGGGGTCAGCGTCTCCTCGGCCGCGACGCGCAGGGCGATGGCCGACACGCCCACGGCGGCCAGCCAGCTCAACAGGGTGACGGCGGTGTCGTAGCCGACCAGAAACGGCAGCTTCAGGGCCAGCATGCCGACGAAATGCATGGCCCAGATGCCGGTGCCCATGGACAGCGAGCCGGCGATCCACCAGGTGCGCGCGACCAGTGCATCGGGCGTGCGCACGCGCTGGGCCAGGTCCAGCGCCACATAGGAGGCGAAGGCAGCGGTCAGGTAGGACAGCACCACGACCGCCGGGTCGAAGCGCAGCGCGAGAACGGCGGCGGTCATGCCTGGCAGTATGAAAGCTCAACGCAAGATTGAGCCGCCCCACCTCACGCAGGGCGTGAAGGGCTGCCGGAACTCTTCGCCCTCAAACCCGGACCGACCTCGCGCCATGGGCCGCGTGACCGACCTCGCGCCTCCAGGCGCGGACGGGCCTCTGGGCACAGGGCCGCCAGGCCCCGGCGCTCCAGCGCCGAGCAGCTCGCGCCAGCGAGATGCGTGCCCCGTGACCGGCAAAAAAAGACCCGGTCAGCGGGCTGCCGGGTCGTGAAGCCCTCGGGTGAGGGCGTCGTTGGGATGGAGTCACTGTAGGCGGCCGCTCGGTGCCGAGGTGGGCAATATTCACTTGCGCCTGCCGCTTTCGGTCAGTTGGGGACAGAGCTTCTCGCGTCGCTCCAAGGTCTGTCCCGCAAAATCAGCAGCTATGTCCGCCCCCCAGCACCCCGCCGCCGAATCCTTCTCCGAAGCCGAACTGGAGCGCCTGCAGGCCCTGCTGGACGCGTTGCCGGCGCCGCTGGAGCCGCTGGACGTCAGCATGCTCGACGGCTATCTCTGCGGCGTGCTGCTGCAGCCCGAGGCCGTGCCGCTGAACGCCTGGCTGCCCCCGCTGCTGGACAGCGAAGGCCGGCCGACGCCGGCGCGGCTCAACGACGAGCTGCTGGCCCTGCTGCGCCGCCGCCACAAGGAGCTCAATGTCGCCATCGCCGGCCGGCAATGGTTCGACCCCTGGATCTTCGAACTCGACGAGGTCGAGAACCCCAGCGAGACGGTGCTGCCCTGGGTGGCCGGCTTCGCCCATGCGCTGGACGCCCATCCGGCCCTGATGCGCGGGCCCGAGGAGCCGCTGCTGGAGCCGCTGGCGGCGATTTATCTGCACCTGGACCCTGACGACCTCGAGGACGCCGACGCGCTGCTGGAGGAGATCGAATCCCTGGAGCCACCGGCCGACCTGGACGAGGCCGTCGAGGGCCTAGTCAGCGCCGTGCTGATGCTGGCCGACGTGTCGCGGCCGCTCCGGGCGGCGCCGGGCCGTTCCCAAGGCGCCCGCGCCCCCGCGGGGGGCAGGTCGGGCGAGCCCGGCCGTGGGGGCACTAGCGATTCACCGCAGGCGCAAAAACCCGCTGGGCGTGCAGGCCCAGCCCGGTCGCGACCGAAGCAAACCGGTCGCCGCTGACGCGCGCGGCCTGCGGAAAGCCCGCGGCCATGCCGTCCACCAGCAGGCGCAGGCCCGTCGAGCCGCCGGTGAAGTAGAGGGCGTCGATCTGGGCGGGCTTCAGCCCGGCCATGGCGACGGTCTCGTGGGCGGTCGCGATGATGCGATCCAGGTCGGCGCGCAGCGCATCCACGGCGGTCTTCTCGCTCAGCGGCAGCACCAGGCCGGGCTCGACGTGGCCCAGGTCCACCGTCGTGTCCTCGCCGCCGGAGACGGCGATCTTGGCGCCCTCGGCGCGCGCGGCCAGCTCGTGGCCCAGGCGTTCCTCCAGCACCGTCATCAGCCGGGCATGCTGGCGCACGTCGTTGAACCAGCTCTTCATGCCCCGCCATTCGGCCACGCGCAGCGGCGAGTAGCAGGTGTTGATGAGGTGCCAGGTGGCGAGGTCGAAGTAGATGCCGCTGGGGACCTCGCGGCCGGTGGGCCCCGTGGCGCGGTAGCCGAACTCCTGCAGCAGGCCGGCCAGCTCGATGTGGCGGTCGAAGTCGGTGCCGGCGATGTGGACGCCGTGGCTGGCCAGGATGTCGTCGCGGCGCGCCAGGCGCTGCATGCGCTCGGGGCCGACGCGCACGATGGAGAAGTCGCTGGTGCCACCGCCGATGTCGGCCACCAGCACGACCTGCTCGCGCGTGGTCTGCTGCTCGAAGTCGAAGGCCGCCGCGATGGGCTCGTACTGGAACTGCACCTCGCGGAAGCCCACCGCGCGGGCGCAGGCCTCCAGCTGGGCCTGGGCGGCTGAGTCGCGCTCGGGCTCGCCGTCGACGAAGAAGACCGGCCGGCCCAGCACCGCACGCTCGGGTTCGGCGGCCAGGCGGCGCAGGCGCTTCAGATAGCCCGCCACGATGTCCGCATATTTGGCACCCCGCCCCCCCCCGACATCGGTGGTCTGGTCGATCAGCGGCGAGCCCAGGATGCTCTTCATCGAGCGCATCAGCCGGCCGTCGTGGCCGGCCACGTAGGCGGCCACGGCGGCGCGCCCGAAAGCGCGTGGCGGGCCGTCGATGTCGTGCGGGCCCTCCGCGTAATAGAAGACGGCCGTGGGCATGGTGCGCTGGCCGGGTTCCAGCTCGATGAGGCGCATGCGGCCGTCGGCCTGGGGCACGGCGACGGCCGAATTCGACGTGCCGAAGTCGATGGCGCAGAAATTGAGTGAGGTGTTCATGACGTCACACCGAATCATCCCCTGGGGGCTTCACTGACGAGGGGCGCGGATTCTAGGAACACAATCGCGCGCCTG
>CBHWBD010000214.1:0-8871 GCA_966111775.1 uncultured Comamonadaceae bacterium
TCCTGGATGGAGTCACGGATGGTGTTCATACCGGCGATGTTGTTCTGCATCGCGGACAGACCCTGCTCGGCGGCCTGACGGCTTTGACGCGCCACCTCGGCCGTGGTCTGCGCCTGCGCGGACACCTCGGTGATTCGACCGGCCATGCCGAGCACGGCCTCGCCGGTGGCGCGGATCTCGTGCAGCTGTTCCTTGGACGCCGCCAGCAGGTCGGTGGACGTCTGGTCCACCGCGCCGGTCGTGTCCGTCACGCGGGCTGCCGTGGCCTGCACCTGGCCGACCAGGTTGCGCAGCTCTTCCACCGTGTAGTTCACGGAGTCGGCGATGGCGCCGGTGATGTCTTCCGTCACCGTGGCTTGCTGTGTCAGGTCACCTTCAGCGACGCTGGCCAGTTCGTTCATCAAACGCAGAATGGCGGCCTGGTTGGCGTCGTTGACGCGCTTGGCTTCCTGCTCCTGCGCCTCGGCTTCGCGCTTCTGGGCTTCCGCGATCTCGGCACGACCGGCCTGGTCGGCCAGGTAGAGCCGCAGGAAGCCGACGGCGCCGACGATCAGAGCGACCAGGGACAGGATCAGCAGGATGATGAGGCCTGCACCGGCGCCGCCTGACTTTTCCAGCTCGGCAGCGGCCTGTTCCAGGCCTTTGCGCAGCGGTTCGGAATCGTTCAGGATGGCCGTCTGGGCTTCACGAGCGGACACCAGGCCCTGCAGATTGCCCAGAATGGCCGAGGCCTGCGTACGAGTCTGCTCGTACTGCTTGAGCAGGGTCTGCAGGCGTTCCTTCAGCTGCGGGTCACGCGCGGCGTTCAGGCGCAGCTCGGGGCTGCCGCTGATCAGGGCCTCGGTGATGAGCTTGAAGGAGTTCAGGTCCTTGCCCAGCAGGAACACGGCTTCGGGGCTCACGCCTTCCTGCGTCAGGAATTCGTTGGCGCTCTTGCCGATACGCTGGGTCAGCATGACGAGCTGACCGACGGCGGAGACTTCACCCGCCGACGAACCGATCTGCAGGGCTTGAGACGACACCGCCTCGGCGCTTTCCAGCAGGTCGCTGGACTGGCGGTTGATGGCGCGCAGGGCCTGGCCGACCTGGGTCAGGATCTTTTCCTGGCCCTGCACGACCTTGCCGTTCTTCTCGGCGCGCTCGACCAGGGGCTTGAGGCCGTCCAGCGTCGGCTGCACGGCATCGGGCGCCTTGGCCAGATCGCCTTCGCCGGTGCGCAGGTTGTTGACCACGCCGCTCATCGTGCTGACCGATTCGCGCAGTTCGGCGAAAGCCGCGGGGTTGCCCACCAGGGCAGCGGACACGGACTTGGCCATGCGCTGCGAATGCATCAGCGCCTGACCGGAAGCACGCACCTGGGCCGCGCTGCGGTTGGAGCTGGCCAGCACCAGGGAGACGGAAACCGCGGTGCCGACCAGGCCCAGGGCAACCAGGCCCGTCAGCACGCGCTGGCGATGCTTGCCGAACAGGTCGGTCAGCTTCTCGGCACCGGTGGCGGCCTGGGGCGTCGGCAGCATGGTGGGATCGGCCGCCTGGGTGGTCGGCGCGAAGCTCATCGTGCTGCTGGGCGGGAACTCGCTGTTCGGGCCCGGCTCGGTCGGCACGGCTTGCGAAATGATGGACGGGGCCTCCGTGCGCGGGTAGGCCTCGGTGCGAACGGGAATCTCGACACCGGCAAGCGTGGAATCGGCATTGCGGGTGGCGTCGAAGCCGACGTTGCTGCGCGAGTCGATCGTCGTGTCGGCAGCCTCGGGAACTGCCATCGGCAGCTCATCGGCTTCGGACTTTCCCCTGATTTTGTCCAGCAGGCTCATCTCACCCTCGTCCTTCAGTGTTTGTGATGTCCGCGTTTTGTAGCGGCTCGGAGCTCGGAAGCTTGGAAATGGTTGCGTTCATCACGCGACGATGTGCAGGAAATTCTCCTGCCGCGACAACGCCTCGAGATTGATTTCTTGCCAACTACGACCGGCTTCGTCACGGCGCAGCGCGCCGGCGAAACGCGGCAGCGGTCCGGCGGGCTGCTGCTCGGCCAGTGGCAACTGCTCATCGCTGCGCAGGCCGGCCAGCCGGTCCACGAGCAGCGCGCAGTTCAGATTGAGATCGCTGCCCAGCGACACCAGGCGGCTTTGCGCCGGCAGGGCGCGACCGGGCGCGGGATCGCGCAGGCCCAGGTAGACGGCCAGGTCGACGACCGTGAACAGGCCGCCACGCAGATTGGCCACGCCGGCCAGCCAGGGCTTGGCATAGGGCACGGACTTGATGGGCACGGGCGCGAAGATTTCGCTGGCCTGCTTCAACGAGAACAGCAGACCGGCACCGGCGCATTCGACGGCCAGCCAGTTCGCGATGAGCGTCTGCTCACGCGCGGCCGCCATGCGGTCGGCCAGGCGCTGCTGGAGCTCGCGGAGTGCCGTTTTGTTTGCCATCAGTGCCGCCCGGCCGCCCGAAGGCGCTGAAGCGCCCCCTCGGGGGGCAGTGAACGAAGTGAGCGTGGGGGCGTCATTCGCTTGTCGCCTTAGCCGAGGGCTTTGATCTTGGCCAGCAGCTCTTCGGCCTTGACGGGCTTGACGACGTAGTCGCTGGCGCCCTGGCGCATGCCCCAGACCTTGTCGGTTTCCTGGTTCTTGCTGGTGCACATGATGACGGGCACGCCGGCATAGCGCTCGTCGCGCGTGATGGCGCGGGTCAGCTGGAAACCGTTCTGGCCGGGCATGACGACGTCCATCAGGATCAGGTCGGGCTTGGCCTCGGCCAGGCGCTTCATGGCCTCCTCGGCATTCTCGGCCGTGCGGACATTGAAGCCGCGCTTGACCAGCATCTCCGAAAGGGCATGCAGCTCGGTCTTGGAATCGTCAACCAGCAGGATGTTCTGAATGCTCATGGCAGTTCTCTCTCAAAAGGTGCTTCTCAGGGACGGTGCTGGAGCACCGCTTGAAGCAGCTGGTCCTTGGTGAAGGGCTTGGTCAGGTAGTCCTGCGAACCCACCATGCGCCCACGGGCCTTGTCGAAGAGGCCATCCTTCGACGAAAGCATGATCACCGGCACTCCCGAGAACTGCGGGTTGCGCTTGATGATGGCGCAGGTCTGGTAGCCGTCGAGGCGGGGCATCAGGATGTCGCAAAACACGAGATCGGGATGGAAATCACCCAGTTTGGCCAGCGCGTCGAAGCCATCCTCGGCCAGGGCCACCTCGTGGCCGCCCTGCTTCAGGAAGATCTCCGCGCTGCGGCGGATGGTGTTGCTGTCGTCGATGACCAGGATGCGGGTGGGTCCTGCACCGGAAACTTGCTCGTTCAAACGTCGTCTCCTCGGAACTTCAGCTCGGGGCCAGGCCTTGTCGGCCCCCTGTGAGGCTTTGGGGGCCGAGTCAGATGCGCACCATCTCGAAATCCTCTTTGCGCGCTCCGCAGTCGGGGCAGACCCAGTTCATGTCCACATCGGCCCAGGCGGTGCCGGGCGCGATGCCATGCTCAGGATCGCCTGTCGCTTCGTCATAGATCCATCCACAGATCAGGCACATCCAGGTACTGGGTTCGCTCACGGTGCTTAGAGTTTGCTCACTACAATCGAATCATTCTAGCCAGGGCCCGAGAGCGCAATGCTGAGGGCAAACGCCTGTGCCCCGGGCCTCAGAAGCGCGCTTTTAGCGGCAGACTCCACGCTTTGCGGCGCTCTTTGAGCCGCAATCGCCACGACTTCCTCATGAGCCCAACACCCCTTCCCACCGACCCCGAGGTCGAAGAACCCCAGGACGAGCAGGAAAGCCCGCCGCCGGCCTGCGTGCTCAGCTTCAATGCCAGTGACGCCTCCGGCGCCGGCGGGCTGGCGGGCGACGTGGCCACGATAGCGGCCATGGGCGCCCACTGCCTGCCCGTCGTCACCGCCATCGTGCTGCGCGACACGGCCGAGGTCTTCGAGCACGAGAACCTCGACCCTGACACCGTCGCCGAGCAGGCCCGCCACATCCTGGAAGACGTGCCCATCACGGCCTGGAAGGTCGGCTTCCTCGGCAATGCCGAGTCCGTCGCCGCCGTCGCCGAGGTGCTGAGCGACTACCCGGACGTGCCCCTGGTGACCTATCTCCCCTCCGTCGCCTGGATCGACGAGGACGAGCAGCAGAGCTATCTGGACGCGGTCCGCGAGCTGGTGCTGCCGCAGACGGCGGTGCTGGTGGGCAACCACAAGACCATGACAGACTTCCTGTTGCCGGACTGGGACAACGAGCGCGCCCCGTCGGCCCGCGAACTGGCCGTGGCCGCCGCCCAGGCCGGCGCCCAGCACGTGCTGGTGACCGGCATCCAGCTGCCCAACCAGTATGTGGACAACGTGCTGGCCAACGCCCAGGGGCCCATCACCGGCGAGAAGTTCGAGCGCTTCGAGACCGCCTTCGTCGGCTCCGGCGACACCCTGGCCGCGGCCCTGGCCGCCCTGCTGTCGGTGGGCGCCGAGCTGCATTCGGCCGTCAGCGAGGCCCTGTCCTTCCTGGACCAGTCGCTGGACGCGGGCTTTCGCCCCGGCATGGGCAATGTCATCCCCGACCGCTTCTTCTGGGCCCTGCCCGCGGCTGACGAGGAAGGCGGCGAGCCCCCGGGCTTCGAGCCCGAACCCGAACCCGAGCAGCCGCCCAAGACGCCGCGGCGCATGCATTGACTTCCTGATTTCCCTTCCATGGCCAGCAATTCAGAGCTCTTCGAGCGCGCCTCTCGCGTCATTCCCGGCGGCGTGAACTCGCCCGTGCGCGCCTTCCGCGCCGTCGGCGGCACACCTCGTTTCATCGCCCGCGGTGAAGGCGCCTACATCTTTGACGCCGAAGGCAAGCGTTACGTCGACTACATCGGCTCCTGGGGGCCGATGATCCTGGGCCACGGTCATCCGGCCGTGCTGGAGGCCGTGCAGAAGGCCGCGGTCGAAGGCTTCTCCTTCGGCGCGCCGACCGAGCGCGAGATCGAACTGGCCGAGGAGATCCTCAAGCTCGTGCCCAGCATGGACCAGGTGCGCCTGGTCAGCTCGGGCACCGAGGCGACCATGAGCGCCATCCGCCTGGCGCGCGGCGCCACCGGCCGGCCCAAGTTCATCAAGTTCGAGGGCTGCTACCACGGCCATACCGACGCCCTGCTGGTCAAGGCCGGCTCGGGCCTGGCCACCTTCGGCCACCCGACCAGCGCCGGCGTCACGCCGGGTGCGGCCGCCGACACCGTCGTGCTGGAATACAACAACGTCGAGCAGCTGGAAGCCGCTTTCGCCCAGCACGGCCACGAACTGGCCTGCGTCATCGTCGAGCCCATCGCCGGCAACATGAACTTCGTGCGCTCGTCGCTGGCCTTCATGAGCGCCATGCGCCGCCTGTGCACCCAGCACGGCGCCCTGCTGGTGCTGGACGAGGTCATGACGGGCTTCCGCGTCGGCCTCGGCTCGGCCCAGGCCCACTACGCCAAGCTCATCCCCGGCTTCGCGCCCGACATCTCGGTGTTCGGCAAGGTCATCGGCGGCGGCATGCCGCTGGCGGCCTTCGGCGCCCGGCGGGAGGTCATGCAGCATCTGGCGCCGCTGGGCGGCGTCTACCAGGCCGGCACCCTGTCCGGCAACCCGGTGGCCACGGCCTGTGGCCTGGCAACGCTGCGCGAAATCCAGAAGCCCGGCTTCTTCGAGTCGCTGTCGGCCAAGACCCGCCAGCTGGTCGACGGCCTCAAGACCGTCGCCGCCGAGAACGACGTGCCCTTCAGTGCCGACTGCGAAGGCGGCATGTTCGGCTTCTTCCTGCTGCCCGAATTGCCGCAGAACTACACCACCGTCATGACGACGGACAAGGAGCGCTTCAACCGCTTCTTCCATGCGATGCTGGACGCCGGCATCTATCTGGCGCCGGCCCTGTACGAAGCAGGCTTCGTGTCGGCGGCCCACAGCCCCGCCGACCTCGACGCCACGCTCGCGGCCGCGCGCACGGCCTTGCGCTGATCCTGAGAGCGCCTCCGGGCGCCACTGCCATGCATCTCCACATCCTCGGCATCTGCGGCACCTTCATGGGCGGCCTCGCGGCACTCGCGCGCGAAGCCGGCCACAAGGTCACCGGCTGCGATGCCAACGTCTACCCGCCGATGAGCACCCAGCTCGAGGCCCTCGGCATCGAGCTCATCACCGGCTTCGGCGCCGAGCAGCTGGAGTTGAAGCCCGAGGTCTTCGTCATCGGCAATGTCGTCACGCGCGGCGAGCGCTTCCCGCTGATGGAAGCCATCCTCGACGCCGGCCTGCCCTATGCCTCGGGCCCGCAATGGCTGGCCGAGCATGTGCTGCAGGGCCGGCATGTGCTGGCCGTGGCCGGCACGCATGGCAAGACGACGACGACGTCGATGCTGGCCTGGATCCTGGAACACGCCGGCCAGAAACCGGGCTTCCTGGTCGGCGGCGTGCCGCAGAATTTCGGCGTGTCGGCGCGCCTCGGGCATGTGGACGCCGCGCGACCGCGCGGCGAGGGCCAGCCCGTCGTCATCGAGGCGGATGAGTACGACACCGCCATCTTCGACAAGCGCAGCAAGTTCGTCCACTACCGCCCGCGCACGGCCATCCAGAACAACCTCGAGCACGACCACGCCGACATCTTCCCGGACCTGGCCGCCATCGAGACCCAGTTCCACCACCTGGTGCGCACCGTGCCGGCCAGCGGCCGCCTGGTCGTCAATGCCCGCGAGGAGGCCCTGCAACGCGTCATCGCGCGCGGCTGCTGGAGCGAGGTGCAGCGCTTCGGCGCCAAGAAGGAAGAGGCCGGCATGCTGCGCGCTCGAGGCGAGCCGCAGGCTTTTGATGTGCTGCGTGGCAGTTTGAAGGTCGCCCGCGTGGAGTGGGGCCTGATCGGTGAGCACAACCAGCTCAACGCGCTGGCCGCCATCGCCGCGGCCGAGCATGTCGGCGTGAGCCCGGAACAGTCAGCTGCAGCGCTGGCCGAGTTCCAGAACGTGCGCCGCCGCATGGAGCTGCGGGGCGAGGCCAAACGTGACGGTGGAAGCATCAAGGTCTATGACGACTTCGCCCATCACCCGACGGCCATCCGCACGACGATCAACGGCCTGCGCCGCCGCATCGCGCCGGTCGACCGCATCCTCGCCATCTTCGAGCCGCGCTCCAACACCATGAAGCTGGGCACGATGAAGGCCCAGTTGCCTTGGGCGCTGGAGGAGGCTGATCTGGCCTTCTGCAATCAGCAGGGGCTGAGCTGGGATGCCAAGGAAGCGCTGGCGCCGATGGGCGCCCAGGCTGTCGTCGGCGCGGATGTGGATGAGCTGGTGAAGGCGGTCGTCAAGGCGGCCAAGCCGGGGGACCATCTGCTGTGCATGAGCAATGGCGGGTTTGGCGGCATTCACGAGAAGTTATTGCAAAGCTTGGCCGCCCGAGCCTGAGGCTCGAAGGCGGGATTCACGAGAAGCTGTTGGACGCTCTGTCCAAATAGCGTCTGCTCGAAGCATTGCCGGGAGTCCGCCCCGGCGCGATGCACACAAGCAATCAGGACAGCCGCACAAGCAAACCGAACCCAATCACTTCCCGTACAGCACCATCTGCGTACACCTGAACAAGGCCATCGTCTTGCCCGTGTCCTTGTTGGTCACGACGGCATCCCAGATCTGCGTCGTCTTGCCGAGATGAACCGGCCGGGCCACGCAGGCGATGGTGCCCTCGCGTGCCGTGCCCAAGTGGTTGGACTTCAGCTCGATGGTCGTGAAGCCCACCGCGCCGGGCGGCAGATTGGCCAGGCAGCCGTAGCCGGCGCAGCTGTCTGCCAGCGTCACGACGCTGCCCGCATGCAGATAGCCGTTGGGCGCCATCAGCTCGTCGCGCACCACCAGCTCGGCCTTGATCTCGGCGGGGTCGGCCTGGGTGAAGACGATGCCCAGATGGCCGGGCAGGTTCTTGGCGCCGAATTGGTTGAGTTTGTCAGGTGTGGACATCAGCATTCCTCGCAATGCTGGCCATGCTAAGACAAGAAAAAAGGCCGGCATGAAGCCGGCCTTTGCGCGAGCGCGAGGCGCGATCAGCTGCGCACCAGGGATGCCTTCAGCATGCTGTTCAGCATGTCCTGGGTCTCGGCCAGATGGGCGCGCGTCTCGACCGACAGGCCCGGCTTGGCGGAGGCCGCGCGCAGATCGTTGAGCAGCTGGCTGGCGTGCCAGCGGGCCATCGAGAAGGCGTCGGCGTAGACCGCGGCACCATTGGTGGCGCGGTTCAGCTGGGCCTGCAGACGGCGCAGGTATTCGCGCTGCAGGCTGCGGCGCATGCGGTCGATCTCGGCACCGGTCTTCAGCTCGCTGAAGATGGCGCCCTGCAGCGTGCCGTAGACCTCGCTCAGCGACACCGCTCCCTTGCGCTGGGCCTCGGGCAGGTAGGCGCCCTGCTCGATCAGGCGGCGTGCCGTGTTGGGCGACATCAGGCGGTCCAGCACACGGCCCTGCAGCGCGCTGACGCTGTCCGGGATGGACAGCGGCAGGCCGCGGTCCCACTCGTTGTAGTCCACCGTCTGCGTGACCAGGAACTCGGGCTTGAACTTGAACGAGTCGCTGGAAAGCAGGCCGCCGGCGATGAAGCGCAGGGCCTCGCGCTGCTGGGCGTTGTCCACCGGCTTGAAGGCCGGGCCGGCCGTGACGCCCGGCACGGTGCGCTCGGCATACAGGCCACCGACGTATTTGCTGATGTTGTTGGCCGTCATGCCCAGCTGGCGGAAGCTCTCGAAGATGGAGCGGCGGTTGCGCAGCGGGTCGTCGCCGACGGTGGCCGGGCGGGCCTGCACGCGCTCCCACAGCTCCTGGCTCAGCTTCAGGCGCTTCTTGGCATAGGCCAGCGGGTCGTCGCCCAGGTCGCGCTGGTTGGTGCGCGGATCGAAGCCGT
>CBHWBD010000215.1:0-8829 GCA_966111775.1 uncultured Comamonadaceae bacterium
GGTGTCGGCGCGGGCGAGCAGGTCCTGCGCGCCCTCGCCGCTGGCGTGCGCGGCGGCGCCGATGGACACGGTGATGGCCAGCGTCGGCGTGCTGGGCAAAGGCGCTGCGGACACGCCGGTGCGCAGGCGCTCGGCCACGGCCAGGGCGACGTCCAGCGTGGCGCCGGGCAGCACGACGACGAACTCCTCGCCGCCATGGCGGGCGCAGACGTCGCCGTCGCGCAGGGTCTCACGCACGCGCGCCGCGAAGGCCTGCAGCACCTGGTCGCCCACGGCATGGCCGTGGTTGTCGTTGACGGCCTTGAAGTGATCGAGATCCAGCATCAGCACGGCGAAACCGATGCGCTGGTGGCCGGCGCGCTGCAACTGGGCCTGCAGCACCTCGGCCAGCGCGCGGCGGTTGGGCAGGCCGGTCAGGGCATCGGTCTCGGCTTCGCGCCGGCTGGCCTCAAGGGCGCCGCGCAGCTGGCCAGTCAGGTCGGCATTGGCGAACTGCAGGCGGATGCCCTCGACGATGCGCGCCGCGATGGGTCGCAGATAGCTGGTGATGACCACCAGGAAGACTGTCAGCCCGACCATGCCCTGGATGCCGGCGGGCCGGTCGGGGTGCATCAGCTGGCCGAGGGCGGCCAGCAGCCAGATCGACGCCGTCTGCGCGCCATAGGCCGCGAACCAGGTCAGGTAGACCGGCGCGTTGACGGCGGCCACGCCGCACAGGATGGCGCTGAGCCAGGCGTTGAGGATGGCGTCGCCGCCCATCAGCAGCGGGCTCATCGCGCCCCAGCCGATGCCGTCCAGCGCCGCCACGATCAACAGGGCGCGGGCGTGGCGGTCCGGGTCGGGCCCGGCGCGGTCGATGGCGCGCAGCGTCATCAGGCCGACGGCCCAGCAGGCCGCGAACACGCCCAGCCAGGTCAGCAGCGACGCCAGCGCCACCTGTCCATGGCAGATCCAGAAGATCAGCCCCCAGCCCAGCGGCGTCGTCGCCAGCGTGCGGCGCAGCGCCTGCGCGCATTGCGCGAATGCGGCTTGCCGGACTGCGGGGTCGGTAGGCGTAGGCATCGGAGCCGAGTATCCGGCCCGATCACCCCTTCAGGTCAAGGCTTGACCCTGACGAGGCTGCCGTGGGCTTCCAGCAGCAGATAGAGCAGGCCGTCCGGGCCTTCACGCACATCGCGCATGCGGCCGGCGTCGGCGAAGAGCTTCTCCTGCTCCATGGGCCGGTTGTCGGCGTCGAGCTTGACGCGCTCGAGGTAGCCGAACTTCAGCGAGCCGATGAAGAAATTGCCCTGCCAGGCCGGGCCGTACTTGGCGCTCTTGAGTCGCACCAGGCCCGAGGGGGCGATGGACGGCACCCACTTGACGACGGGCTGCTCCATGCCGGCCTTGGCGAAGATGCCGTCGCCGATCTTGCCGCCGCCGTAGTTCTCGCCATAGGTGATGACGGGCCAACCGTAGTTCAGCTTGGGGCGGATCAGGTTGAGCTCGTCGCCGCCCTGGGGCCCGTGCTCGTGCTCCCAGAGCTGGCCCTTGTCGTCCAGGGTCAGGCCTTGCGAGTTGCGATGGCCATAGCTCCAGATCTCGGGCAGGGCGCCGGGCGTGTTCACGAAGGGGTTGTCGGCCGGCACGCTGCCGTCCTTGCCGATGCGCACGATCTTGCCGAGGTGGTTGTCCAGGGTCTGGGCGCTCTGCATGCCGGAGTAGCGCTCGCCCATGCTCAGCATCAGCTTGCCGTCGGGCATCTCGACGATGCGGCAGCCGAAGTGGTGCTTGCTCTCGACCTTGGGCTTCTGGCTGAAGATGACCTTGACGTCGGTCAGGCGCTTGCTGTCCTCGCTGAGGCGAGCGCGGGCCAGGGCCGTGCTGTTGCTCTTCCTGTCGGCGCTGGGCTCGGCGAAGCAGAAGTAGATCGTGCGGTTGCGCGCGAAGTCGCTGTCCAGCTGCACGTCCAGCAGGCCGCCCTGGCCAACCGCGTCGACGGCCGGCACGCCCTGGATGGGCGCGCTGGGCTTGCCGCCGGCCCTGGCGGTGCGCAGGGCGCCGTCGCGCTCTGTGATGAGGAACTGGCCATCGGGCAGGAAGGCCACCGCCCAGGGCGTCTTGAGGCCGTCGACGACGGTTTCGAGTTCGGGGGCGGCCTGGGCCGTGGACGCGAGGCCGAGGGCCGCGGCAAGGGTCAAGGCGAGGGTCGGCAGGGGCTTCATGTCGGCGATGCGTGGGGCAGGGAAGACCCCATCTTCGCTCTTTCGCTCAGCTGGCGCTGTGACTGCGAGGTACGGCGAGCCGGCAGCTTGGCGAAGGCCGCCTGTCAGCTTGGTGTCGTGCCGCCAGGGTTTCTGTGAAGCCGGCCGTCCCATGGGCTTGTCTACGCTGGGCCATCCTCGGCGGGGTCACCTCGACGGGGCCAGTCAATCAACATCGTTGAAGGAACACACATGCTGAGAATGACCCGAATCGGGCTGTCGTTGGCCGCCGCTGCGTTCACGGCTGCGGCATTGGCGCAGGCAGGCTCCGAACTGAACCCGGACCGCCATGGCTCCCACCGCGTCAACGACGGCAGCGCCAGCCACGACGCGCCCACGGCCGGCGGCACGGCATCGCTGTCACCCGTCACCAACCATGGCGGTCCCGTGATGACCGGCCAGCCCAATGTCCACGTGATCTGGTACGGCAACTGGAACCAGACCAACGGCAGCGACAACCCCGCCGGCCAGCAGATCATCCGCGACCTGATCGCCGGCCTGAGCGGCTCCAACTACCTGGCCATCAACAAGAACTACACCTCCGGCAGCGGCGCCGTGTCCGGGCTGCTGGGCACCTACAACGAGGGCGTGGACACGGGCAGCCAGGGCACGCGCTTGAGCGACGCGCGGGTGCAGTCGGTCGTGAAGTCCTACATCACCAGCAAGGGCGCGGCCGACCCCAATGGCATCTACTTCGTGCTGACCTCCACCGAGGTGTCCGAGTCCTCGGGCTTCTGCAACAAGTACTGTGGTTGGCACAGCTCGGCCACCATCGCCGGCCAGGTGGTCAAGTTCAGCTTCGTGGGCAATGCCAACCGGTGCCTGGCCTCGTGCGCGGCACAGACCATCAGCCCGAACGGCAACCCGGGCGTGGATGGCATGGCCTCGGTCGTGGCTCACGAGCTGGAGGAGACGCTGAGCGACCCGCAGGCCAACGCCTGGTACGACGCCAGCGGCGCGGAAAACGCCGACAAGTGCGCCTGGACCTTCGGCAGCAACCAGCAGACGGCGGCCAACGGTTCGTCCTACAACCAGACGCTGGCCGGACGCAATTTCCTGATCCAGCGCAACCTGTCCCCGGTGGACAACAAGTGCTACACCGACTACGCCAACAAGCGGCAGTGACGCTGGCCGCGCTCGTGCTGGCCGCCCCTGCCGGGGCGGCTGGTTCGGGTGCCTCCCTGCCCACGCGGCTGGTGCAGGGAGCCAGCCAAGCGGAGGACTTGCTGCTCGCCGCCGCCCGGGCCCGTGACCCCCGCGCGCTCGAGGGCCTGCTCGGCGAGGACTTCATGATGATCTCCGCCGCGCGGCCGGACAGTCCCGTGCCCTTCGAGGCCTGGGTGGATGCCATGGTCAAGACGGCTGGCGCGGTTGACTACAGCGTGCGCGGCATGACGGCGCAGGAGGTGGCGACGGGACGAGTGCTCGCAAGCTTTGTGCTGCAGCCGCGCGGCAAGGGACGTGCGGCCGTATTCGTCGTCGATCTGTGGCAATCGGACCTCACCCCCTGGCGGCTGCTTTCCCGCCATGCGGCGCTGGCAGGTGGCGCGCCCCATGCCATACCGGGCGACGCGCCCGTGCAGGAGCTGCAGAAGAAGTTCTGATCGCCGCCGGGTCGGCACCGGGCACCGCCCTCAGGCGCGGCGCATCACGACCAGCAACCCGTCGACGGCCTCGTCGCTTTCCTTGCGGATGGCGCTGCGCGTGGACGATGCCATCGTGAAGCCGTGGCGCGCGGCCAGGCGCTGCAGATACGGCAGCGAGTGGGCGTAGCGGCGCTTGGCGCCGAGGCGGAAGTCCACCTCGTCTTCGCAGGCCTCGACCGAGAAGGCGAACAAGCCGCCGGGTCGCAGCGCGGCCGCGGTGGCGGCGAAGACGGCGTCCAGCGTGCCGATGTAGACGAAGACATCCGCCGCGACGGCGATGTCGAAGCGCTGCGGCTGACCGTCCAGCGCCTGGACGATGTCGCCTTGCACGAGTTCGTCGTACAGGCACAGTTCGCGGGCCTTGGCCAGCATCAGGCCGGACAGGTCCACGCCGGTCAGCCGGGCGGCCAGCGGGCGCAGCAGCGGGCCGCACAGGCCGGTGCCGCAGCCCAGGTCGATGACGTCCCCTCCGCCCTTCGGCGGTTCGCTGCGCTGCAGCTCCGCCACCAGCAGCGCGGGCGTGCGATAGCCCAGGGTCTTGACGAGGTGCTCGTCGAAGTTGTGGGCATACATGTCGAACAGGGCCTCGACATAGCCGGCCGGCGCCGTCGACGGTGCGCTGCCGACACCCAGGGCGGCCAGGGCGTACTGGATCTGGTCGACGTCCTTGCCCAGGGCCAGGGCCTGCTGGAAGGCCGCGATGGCCTGGCCCCTTCGGTGCAGGGTCAGCAGGCATTCGGCGCGGCCTATCAGCGCCTCGGAGTAGCCGGGCTGCAGGGCCAGGGCGGCGTCGAAGCTGGCCAGGGCCTCTTCGGGCCGCTCCAGCGCGCGCAGGCTGGTGCCGCGGTTGCGCAGGGCCTTGGCATCCTTGGGTCGCACGGCCAGGGCCCGCTCGAAGGCCTGCACCGACTCCTCGTGGCGGCCCAGGCTGCCGAGGGTGTTGCCCAGGTTGTTCAGGGCCGGCGCGCTGTCGGTGCGCTGGGCCAGGGCCCGGTTCAATAGTTCGAGGGCTTCGTCGAAGCGGTCGGTCTGGCCGCAGAGGGCGCCCAGCAGGTGCAGGCTGTCGAAGTGGGTCGGCGCGGTGCGCAGCATGCGGCGGTAGTGCTGCTCGGCCTCGGCGAGGCGGCCCTGCTGGTGCAGAGCGAGACCCTTGTCAAAGTCGCTGGGTTTGGCGGCCATGGATCAGGCGTCCTTCAGTCTTCCCACAAGCTGCTGATCAGGCTCAGTCCGGCGGCGAACAGGTCCACCGCATAGACGTCGCCGAAATGACCCTGCTGCGCTCTCTCGCGCTCAGCGCGGGCCCGATCGCGCAGCATCAGGCCGAGCGCGTCGGCCACGTTCTCGGGCGCCGGACGTTTGGCGGCGGCCTTGGCATAGCCCTGCAGCGCCTGCTCGACGGCCTGCGGGTCGAGCAGCGACAGCGGCGATCGGCAATGCGAGCAGGCGTCTTCCTTGCGAAGGTCTACCGCTGCGCCACAGCTGCTGCAATGGATGACGCCGATCTTGCTGGCGATATCGGCGATCTCGGGCTTGGTGAGCTGGCGCACAAAGCCCTTCTCGACCAGGAAGGCCGAGAAGCTGCTGAAGCGGCCGTGCCCCTGCGGGCAGCGGTGCGTGACGTAGCGGCCGCTGCGGACGAAGTCGAAACCCTGCACGAGCCGGGCGCTGCATTCCGCGCAGCGCAGCGTGCCGGCCAGTGGCCCGCGCCGGTCGCCCTGGTGCTGGTGCATCGCCTTGAACATCGCCACGATGGACTCGGGCGACAGCTGCAGGTTCTCGTGGTGGTCGAACCAGATGCCCTGGCAGCCGAAGCAGAAGTCGATGTCGACGCTGCCGGCGTGATGGCCCGGCAGCGTGTGCACCAGCAGGGCGTCGCCGCAGGAGGGACAGGGTCTGGAGGCGGGCGTGGACATGGCGGCATGGTAGCGAGCCGTTACACGTGGCCGGCGATCGAGGGATTGCCGCTTGCGGGCAGCGGCTGCTGCAATGCGCGCCGTTTCAAGCTCTTCACTTCCACATGCCTCGCCTGCCTTCCCTTTGCCTCTTCATGGCCCTGTCCGCATCCGCGCTGCCGGCCCTCGCCGCCCCCGTCCTCGAGGTCAACCCCGGCCTCTGGGCCTCCGACAGCGAGATCTGGATCAACGGCCAGTCGATGAAGCCCGGGCTGACGGCCCTGCGCACCAAGCTGCGCAGCCGGCTGACCGATGCGCAGAAGGCCGAGATGGACAAGCAGCAGGCGGCGGAGAAGCAGGCCTGCCTGACGCCGCAACAGTCCAGGATCGACCTGCCGACCTATCTGGAATCGGCCCTCAGCGGTTCCGGCCCCTGGAAGTGCGAGACGACCGGCGTCAAGCTCACCAGCAGCGAAGCGGTCGGCAGCTATGCCTGCCGCACCGGCGGCGGCGGGCTGACCCAGGGCAAGTTCAACGCCACCTACGGCCCCACCAGCTACCGCATTGAACTCAACGGCCGCGGCAACGCCGTGGACGGCCGCACCGGCAATGCCTTGAGCGCGGACGAAGTGGACCAGCGCATGCTGTCCACCGGCCGCTGGCTGGGGTCGTCCTGCTGACGGCGGTGTCGCTTCAGCGGCGGCTGCGGCCCTGGCGCCAGCCGATGACGGCCAGGCCGGCGAGCAGCAGCGCGACGCTGCCGGGCTCGGGCACCGCCGCGGTGGAGAAGCGATAGTCGGCGCCCGATGCCGACGCCAGGTCATAGCCCGCCAGCTCGACGCCGTCGACGGTCAGGCTGCTGATGCCGCCCCAGTACAGGGTATGGCCGAAGCCGGCGGCCGCATGGGCATCGGCCGTGATGATGGGCGCGCCCGAGAAGGGCTGGTAGGGCCGGGCGGAAGACTCCGACTGCGTGATGGCCGTCATGGTGATCGAGCCGATGGCCCAGCCGTCATTGCCGAAGCTGATGGGCGCCGTGACCATGAAGGCGCCGCCCGCCGGGTTGCTGCTGTTGGACACGCCATTGGTGGCCTCCAGCACGCTGCCGCTGAGGGCCACGTTCTGGCCGAAGAAGCTGGCGCTGAAGTTGTAGCTGGCGCCCGCATTGGTGGCGGCGTTCGGCGACCCGCTGGCCGATGCGCCGATGCCGCCAGTGAAATAGAGCGTGCCGGTCAGCGTCCCGGTCTTGCCGGCCGGGCCATGGATGGCGATCGAGTCGACGAAGCTGGCGCTGGACCAGCCATTGCCGGAATGGCTGTCGGTGCCGGCGCTCTGGGTGTCGGCGCTGGAGCTGATGTGCACGCTGCCAAAGCCCGCGGTGGCCTGGCTGCCGGCATTCACGCCGGCCGATATCGACGTGCAGCCCGCCGAAGTGCCGCTGATGCCGATCTTCAGGCCGCTGTCGCAGGCGTTGCCGGCGAAGTCGGTGCTGGTGGCCTGGGCATAGGCCTGCGCGGCCGGGAGAGCGGGCAGGGCCTGGACGCCAGCGGTGGCCGCGGCGCTCAGCGCGACGGTGAGAAGGGTTTTGCGGGCGATGGGCGATGCGAGGACGGGCATGGGCGCCTCCCTGGATTGGAGCCGACAAGCAAACCACATGCGCCGTCGGTCCTCAATCCCGATGGCTGCTCTCCCCCTCAAGGGATAGGAAGGCGCGACCCCGAGCGGGGGGCTTCAGCCGTCCAGCCTTTGCTGGAACACCAGGCCGGCGTGCTCGCGCAGCGCGTGGAACTTGATCTTGGGCCAATTGGCCTCGATGGCGCGCAGCTCGGGGGCGTACTCGACCAGCACGGTCGGCGCGTCGACCGCGTCGTAGGCCATGCGGTGGTCGTTGGCGTCGATGAAGCGCTTGAGTTCGGCCGGGTCGTCGCAGGTGACCCAGCGCGCCACCTGGAAGCGGCTGGGCATGATGCGGGCCTTGCAGCCGTACTCGTGCTCCAGGCGGTGGGCGACGACTTCGAACTGCAGCTGGCCGACGGCGCCCAGCAGCAGCACGCTGCCGGCGATGGGCCGGAAGACCTGGATGGCGCCTTCTTCGCCCAGCTGGGTCAGGCCGGCGCGCAGCTGCTTGGTCTTCAGCGGGTCGGCCACTTCGACGGCGCGGAACATTTCCGGCGCGAAGAAGGGCAGGCCGGTGTATTGCAGGGCCTCGCCTTCGGTGATGGTGTCGCCCAGCTGCAGCACGCCGTGGTTGGGGATGCCGATGATGTCGCCGGCAAAGGCCTCGTCCAGCAGCTCGCGCTTCTGGCTCATAAAGGTCACGACGCTGTTGGGGCGCAGGCTCTTGCCGGAGCGCACCACCTTCAGGTTCATGCCGCGCTCGAAGCGGCCCGAGGCCACGCGCACGAAGGCGATGCGGTCGCGGTGGGCCGGGTCCATATTGGCCTGGATCTTGAAGACCACGCCGGTGAACTTGGGCTCCTCGGGCTGCACGGTGCGCTGCATGGCCTGGCGCGAATCCGGCGGCGGGGCCAGCTCGACGAGGGCGTCCAGCACTTCCTGCACGCCGAAGTTGTTGACGGCCGAGCCGAAGAACATCGGCGTCTGCCTGCCACTCAGGAAGTCGTCGTGGCTGAACTCGGGCGCCGCCTCGCGCACCAGCTCGATCTCGCCCTGGGCGTTGTCGTACTGCATGCCGAAGCGCTCGGCGTAGGCCGGGTTGTCCAGGCCTTCCAGCACTTCTTCGGTGCCGGCGGCGCGGTCCTCGCCGGGCGCGAACACGCGCATGCGCTGCTGGCGCAGGTCCATCACGCCGTGGAACTGCTTGCCCATGCCGACCGGCCAGGTGAAGGGCACCACCGTCATGCCCAGCTCGCGCTCGATCTCGTCCATCAGCGCCAGCGGCTCCTGCACCTCGCGGTCCATCTTGTTGACGAAGGTCAGGATGGGCGTGTTGCGGGCGCGGCAGACCTGCAGCAGGCGGCGGGTCTGCGGCTCCACGCCGTTGGCCGCGTCGATGACCATCAGCGCCGCGTCCACGGCGGTCAGCAC
>CBHWBD010000216.1:0-8819 GCA_966111775.1 uncultured Comamonadaceae bacterium
TCCTTGACCTGGGCTTCCAGCTCGGGCGAGCGCTGCTGCTGGCCGCTCTTGGTGACCTGCTGGATCAGCGTCTCGACGCGCGCCTTGGGCACGGGCTTGCCGTTGACGGTGGCGACGTTCTGCGCAATTGCAGCGACCGGAACCAGTGCCGAAACGGTGGCCGCAATGACGGCGGCGAGCGCAAGCTTCTTCATGAGGATAGTGTGGATCAGGCTAAAAAAATCGCGCCCCGGTGCAGGGCGCGCGGTTCAATCACGCTCGACCTGGCTCAGGGTTCACCCGGGGCGCGGGCGTCGATGGCCAGCGCGTGGATGCCGCGCTGCATCAGGTCGGACAAACAATGATAAACGAGGCGATGCCGGGCCAATCTTTGCAGACCTGTAAAGCGATCTGACACGACAGCCACATGAAAGTGGCCGCCTTCGCGGGCACCGGCATGGCCGGCGTGCTGGGCGCTGTCGTCGCGGACGCTCAGCTCGGACGGCATCAGCTCGGCGCGCAGCCGGCGCTCGATTTCGGCGCTCAGGCTCAAGACGGCTTGTCCTCTTCCGGCGGCAGATATTTGCTTGCATACAAGCCGATGCCGAGAAAGAACGCCACCATCAACCCGGTCGCGCCGAACACCTTGAAGTTGGCCCAGGTCGAGGTCGAGAAGTTGTAGGCCACATAGAGATTGGCGACGCCCATCGCGGCGAAGAACACGACGGCGGCTCGGTTGAGCCTGAGCCACACGTCTTCCGGCAGTTCCATCTCGGCGCCGAGCATGGAGCGGATCAGGTTCTTGCGCAGCAAGGCCTGGGAAATCCACAGCACCAGCGCAGTCGTCCAGTAAATCCCGGTTGGCTTCCACTTGATGAAGGTCTCGTTGTGGAACCAGACGGTGGCCGCGCCCAGCGTGACCACCATGACCAGGCTGATCCACAACATCAAGTCAATCTTCTTGCCGCGCAGTTTCAAAATGGCGGCCTGGGTCAATGTCGCGACCATGACGACCAGCGTCGCCAGCAGCACGGGGGCCTCCTGCGCACCGACGACGCCACCTTGCACGAGGAAGCCCAGATGCTGGGTCGCGAAGGCCGCGGCCACATCGGCATGGCCTTCGGCAACCTTGAAGACGACGAAAAAGAGGATCAGCGGAAGAAAGTCGAGCAACAGCTTCATGCGCCGGGATTGTCTTTCACGAAATCGATGGCGGCCGAGTTGATGCAGTAACGCTCTCCGGTCGGCTCGGGGCCGTCGGGGAAGACATGGCCGAGGTGGCTGCCGCATTTGTTGCAGCGCACCTCGACGCGCACCATGCCGTGGCTGCGGTCGACGACGCGTTCGATGACCTCGCTGTTGACCGGCGCCCAGTAGCTCGGCCAGCCGCAGCCGGCGTCGAACTTGGTGTCGGACTCGAACAGCGGCGTGCCGCAGCCGATGCAGTTGTAGTGGCCGTCCTTGAAGTGGTCCCAGTACTGGCCGGTGAAGGCGCGCTCGGTCGCCGCATGGCGGGCAACCTGGTATTGCATGGCGTCCAGCTGCTCACGCCATTCGGCGTCGGTCTTCTGGACGGGGTAGGTCTTGCTGGAGTCGTGGCTCATGATGAACAGGAGACTTCGAGGTGCTGGGCCCAGTCGGGCGGCAGGGCCGCGTCGCTGGGGACGGTGGGTTCGTCGAACGGGCGGCCCAGAACTTTCAGCAGGCGGGCTGTCTCCGTGAAATCGTTCTGCTGGGCGGCGCGGATGGCACCCTCGGCAAGGTGGTTGCGCAGCACGACGGCCGGATTGACGGCCAGCATGCGTGCCTCGGCGCCCGGGCTCACGCGAGCGCGCCAGCGGGCCAGCCAGGCGTCCAGGGCCTCGCGGTCGATGAACATGTCGCGCAGCGGCTCGGCATTGGACAGCGCGCGGGACAGGCGACGGAAGCTGATCGTGAAGTCGGCGCTGGAGGCCGCCATCAGCTTCAGGAAATCGTCGGCCAGGGCCTGGTCGCCGGCGTCCTCGCCTTCCAGGCCGAGCTTGGCGCGCAGGCGGGCGAGCATCTGGCTGGCAAAGCGCTCGCGATAGGCCTCGACGGCCTCCAGCAGGCGCTCGCCGGCCGCGTCCTGCTCGCCTTCCAGCAGCGGCACGAAGGCCTGGGCCAGGGCATGCAGGTTCCAGAAGCCGACGGCGGGCTGGCGCGCATAGGCGTAGCGGCCGCGGTCATCGCTGTGGTTGCAGACGTGGCCGGGGTTGAAGGCATCCATGAAGCCGAACGGCCCGTAGTCCAGCGTCAGGCCGAGCATGGACATGTTGTCCGTGTTCATGACGCCATGACAGAAGCCGATGGCCTGCCAGTGGGCCATCAGGTCGGCGGTCTGCAGCGAGACCTTCTTCAGCAGTGCGACGACCGGCTCGGGCGCGTCGGCGCATTCGGGGGCGTGATGGGCGATGAACCAGTCGGCCAGGCGGCGCAGCGCGTCGAGCTGGTCGTGGTGGGCGAAATGCTCGAAGTGGCCGAAGCGGATGAAGCTGGGCGCCACGCGGGTGACGATGGCGGCCGTCTCTACGCTCTCGCGGATGACGGGCAGGCGCGAGCCGGTGATGCACAGGGCCCGCGTCGTCGGCACGCCGAGTGCCGCCATGGCCTCGGAGCACAGGAATTCGCGGATGGAGGAGCGCAGCACGGCACGGCCGTCGCCGCGGCGGGAGTAGGGCGTCAGTCCGCCGCCTTTGAGCTGCAGTTCCTGCGGGCCGGCCGGCGTGTCGACCTCCCCCAGCCACAGCGCGCGGCCGTCGCCGAGCTGCCCGGCCCAGACGCCGAACTGGTGGCCGCTGTAGACGCTGGCCAGCGGCCGCATGCCGCGCCAGGGCGCGTTGCCAGCGAAGGCGGCGAGGGCTTCGGGGCTTGTGGTCCAGTCGGCGGGCAAACCGAGCAACTGGGCGCAGTCGGGACTTTGCGCGACCCAGTGCGGGTCGGGCAGTCCCTGGGCCGGCAGTTCGGTGAAGAAGTCGGGTCCCAGGTCGGCAAAACGGTTGGTCCAGGCAAGACCGTTGAACGGGTTCATCGCCCCAGTTTAGTGAGAGGGGTTTTCACTCTGCTGGCCTGGGTGTTTCCCCGGGGTACGAGGGTCGCGGTTGTGACGTTTCAGTCAACACAGTGGCGACTAGACTGGGTCGATAAGACCGCCAGGAGACAACCATGGCATTGATGGGCCGGATGATGTCGGACCCGCTGCTGATTTCGTCGTTGCTGAAGCACGCCGAACGGCATTCGGGCGAAACCGAGATCGTCAGCAAGCGGGTCGAGGGCGACCTGCATCGCAGTAACTGGCGCGAGGTCGCGCGCCGCTCGCGCCAGGCCGCGCAGGCCTTTGCGCGGCTGGGCTGCCAGCCCGGCGACCGCATCGGCACGCTGGCCTGGAACGGCCACCGCCACCTCGAGATCTATTACGGCAGCTCGGGCTCGGGCCTGGTCTGCCACACCATCAATCCGCGCCTCTTCCCCGAGCAGATCGTCTGGATCGCCAACGACGCCGAGGACCGCATCCTCTGTTTCGACGCCACCTTCCTGCCCCTGGTCGAGAAGGTCGCGCCGGCGCTGAAGACGGTGAGGCATTTCGTGCTGATGACCTCGCGCGCCCACATGCCGGCGAGCAGCAGCATTGCCGACCTGCTGTGCTTCGAAGACCTGCTGGCCGCCGAGACCGGCGACTACGTCTGGCCGCAGTTCGACGAGAACACCGCCTCCAGCATCTGTTACACCTCCGGCACCACGGGCAACCCCAAGGGCGCCGTCTACAGCCATCGCTCCACCGTGCTGCATGCCTATGCCGCGGCCCTGCCGGACGCGATGGACTGTTCCAGCCGCGACGTCATCCTGCCCGTCGTGCCCATGTTCCATGTGAACGCCTGGGGCCTGCCCTACAGCGCGGCCATCGTCGGCTGCAAGTTCGTGCTGCCCGGGCCGCATCTGGACGGCAAGAGCCTGTACGAGCTGTTCGAGAGCGAGAAGGTCAACTTCAGCGCCGGCGTGCCGACGGTGTGGCTGGGCCTGCTGAACTACGTCAAGGCCAACAACCTCAAGTTCAGCACCTTCAAGCGCACCGTCATCGGCGGCTCGGCCTGCCCGCCGGCCATGATGAAGTCGCTCCAGCAGGACTATGGCGTCGAGGTCATCCACGCCTGGGGCATGACCGAGATGTCGCCGCTGGGCACGCTGTCCAAGCTGACGACGCGCCAGCTCAATTTGCCGGCGGAGCAGCAGCAACGCCTGCTGGAGAAGCAGGGTCGCGTCATCTACGGCGTCGACATGGCCATCATCGACGACGAGGGCCGCTCCCTGCCCTGGGACGGACAGAGCTCGGGCAATCTCGTCGTGCGCGGCCACTGGGTCATCTCCCGCTACTTCAACCACGACGAGTCGCCGCTGGTCAGCGTGGATGGCGAACCCGGCTGGTTCCCGACCGGCGACGTGGCCACCATCGACGCCGACGGCTTCATGCAGATCACCGACCGCAGCAAGGACGTCATCAAGTCCGGCGGCGAGTGGATCTCCTCCATCGACCTCGAGAACATCGCCATGGCCCACCCGGCCGTGCACGAGGCCGCCGTCATCGCCGCCCGGCATCCCAAGTGGGACGAGCGGCCGCTGCTGGTCATCGTCAAGAAGCCCGATACGAGCGTGACACGCGAGGAGTTGCTGGCCTTCTATGACGGCCGCATCGCCAAGTGGCAGATCCCGGACGACATCGTCTTCGTCACCGAGATCCCGCACACGGCCACCGGCAAGGTGCAGAAATTGAAGCTGCGCGAGCAGTTCCTGGATCACAAGTTGCCGACCGTCTGATTCGTCTGGGGTAAGCCCGGGACTGCGCGGCAGCCGGGCTGGATTAACTTTCGTTCACATTCAGAGCCACAACAGGAGACAAGCATGTTCGACATCACTTCGGCCCGCTTTCCGCGTGCATTGACGGCAGTCGCCGTGCTGGCCCTGGCGGCCGGCGCCGCCCAGGCGCAGAAGGGCGAGACGGTCAAGCTGGCCTATATCGACGCGCTGTCCGGCCTGATGGGCCCGGTGGGCCAGAACCAGGTCAAGACCTTCCAGTTCCTCGGCGAGAAGACCAACAAGAGCAACCCGGCCGGTGTGAAGTTCGAGATCGTCACCTTCGACAACAAGTTGAGCCCCGCCGAGTCGCTGAACCTGCTGAAGGCCGCGGCCGACCAGGGCATCCGCTACATCATGCAGGGCAATGGCTCCAGCGTGGCGCTGGCGTTGAGTGACGCGGTGGCCAAGCACAACGAGCGCAACCCCGGCAAGGAAATCGTCTACCTGAACTACTCGGCGGTGGACCCCGACCTGACCAACAGCAAGTGCAGCTACTGGCACTTCCGCTTCGACGCCGACACGTCCATGAAGATGGAGGCGCTTACCACCTTCATGAAGGACCAGCCCGACGTCAAGAAGGTCTTCCTGCTGAACCAGAACTACGCCCACGGCCACCAGGTCGCCAAGTACGCCAAGGAGATGCTGGGCCGCAAGCGCCCCGACATCCAGATCGTCGGCGAGGACCTGCACCCGCTGGCCCAGGTGCGCGACTTCGCGCCCTATATCGCCAAGATCAAGGCCAGCGGCGCCGACACCGTCATCACCGGCAACTGGGGCTCAGACCTGGCGCTGATGGTGAAGGCCGCCAACGAGGCCGGCTACAACGGCAAGTTCTTCACCTACTACACCGGCGTGACCGGCACGCCGACGGCGCTGGGCACGGGCGGCGCAGGCCGCGTCTTCCAGGTCGCCTACAGCCACTACAACATGGGCGGCCAGGCGCAGAAGGATGCCGAGGAGTTCAACAAGAAGTTCAACGACGACATGTACACGCTGAGCGTGCAGCACATCTACACGCTGCTCAGCCAGGCCATGGCCAATGCCAAGTCCACCGACCCGGTGAAGGTGGCCGCGGCGATGGAAGGTCTGACGGTCAAGAGCTTCAACGGCGAAGTGACGATGCGCAAGACCGACCACCAGCTGCAGCAGCCGCTGTTCATCTCGGTCTGGCAGAAGGCCGACGCCAAGTATCCGTACAGCCCCGAGAAGACGGGCATGACGCTGGCGCCAGTGAAGATGTACGACAGCTATGTGTCGTCGACGCCGACGTCCTGCCAGATGAAGCGCCCGGGCTGAGCGCCTGGGTGATTGAGCCGACCGCGCCCCGCTCGCCAGCGGCGGCGCGATCTTCCTGACTTTGCCGGCCACCGCCTTGGATCAAGTCTTCATCAACCTGCTGAACGGCCTGTCGTCCGGCCTGCTGCTCTTCATGCTGAGCTCGGGCCTGACGCTGATCTTCAGCATGATGGGCGTGCTGAACTTCGCCCACGCCAGCTTCTACATGCTGGGCGCCTACATCGCCTACACGCTCGTCGGCATCATCGGCTTCTGGCCGGCCCTGCTGCTGGCGCCGGTCGCCGTCGGCATGCTGGGCGCGGGCTTCGAGAGGCTGGCGCTGCGGCGGGTGCACAAGTTCGGCCACGTGCCCGAGCTGCTGATCACCTTCGGCCTGTCCTATGTGATCCTGGAGCTGGTGCAGCTGATCTGGGGCCGCACGGCCGTGCCCTTCACGCCGCCCGAGGTGCTGCAGGGCTCGGCCTTCACCATCATCTCCTCGCCCACCCAGGGTATGTCCTTCGCGCTGGGCAAGGCCGCGCCCGAGCTGTGCACGGCGGCGCTGTGCTCCACCTTCCCGCTGACGCGCGCCTTCATGATGCTGGTGGCCCTCTTGATGCTGCTGGCCCTGTGGCTGCTGCTGACTCGCACCCGCGTCGGCCTCGTCATCCAGGCAGCACTCACCCATCCCGAGATGGTCGAGGCCCTGGGGCACAACGTGCCGCGGGTGCTGATGTTGGTGTTCGGCAGTGGCTGCGCGCTGGCGGCCCTGGCCGGCGTCATTGGCGGCATCACCTTCGTCACCGAGCCCAACATGGCCATCATCGTCGGCTCCATCATCTTCGTGGTGGTGGTGGTCGGCGGCATCGGCTCGCTGGCGGGCGCCTTCGTCGGATCTCTCGTCATCGGCCTGCTGCAGACCCTGCCGCTGACGGTGGACGCGTCGCTGGCGTCGGCGCTGACGTCCATCGGTTTCACCGTCACGCCGGACACCCCCGGCTACCCGGTGCTGCGCCTGGCGCTGAAGGATGTCGCTCAGATCCTGCCCTATCTGCTGATGGTGCTGATCCTGATCTTCCGGCCCAAGGGCCTGCTTGGTACGCGGGAAGATTGATGAGCAAGTCCAAGGAATTCCACTTCAAGCCCCTCAACGTCGGGCGCTGGATCGTCTGGGGCTTGTTCGCCCTCGTCCTCTTCGTCGCGCCGCGCATCTGGACCAGCGGCCTGGCCCAGACCATGCTCACGCAGATGGGCATTGGCGTCATCGCCTGCCTGGCCTACAACATCCTGCTCGGCCAGGGCGGCATGCTGAGCTTCGGCCACGCGGTCTACAGCGGCATGGGCGCCTTCCTGGCCATCCATGCGCTGAACATGGCGGGTGCCGGCACCTTGGGGCTTCCAGTCAGCCTGATCCCGCTGGTGGGCGGTGCGGCCGGCCTGGTGTTCGCCGCCATCCTGGGCTATGTGTCGACCAAGAAGGCCGGCACGCCCTTCGCGATGATCACGCTGGGCATCGGCGAACTCGTCTTCGCGCTGGCGCTGATGCTGCCCGAGTTCTCGGGCGGCGAGGGCGGCGTGTCCAGCAATCGCGTCATCGGCAAGCCACTGATGGGCATCAGCTTCGGGCCGCAGATCCAGGTCTACTACCTCGTCGCCCTCTACTGCTTCATCTGCACGGCGGCCATGTTCGCACTGACGCGCACGCCGCTGGGCCGCATGCTGAACGCGGTGCGCGACAACCCCGAGCGTGTCGAGTTCGTCGGCTACAACACCCACTGGGTGCGCTTCATGGCCTTCACGATCTCGGGCTTCTTCGCCGGCATCGCGGGCGGCCTGGGCGCCATCAACACCGAGATCGTCAACGGCGAGGTGCTGCATGCCTCGCGCTCGGGCGCCTATCTGCTCTTCACCTTCCTCGGTGGCGCGACCTTCTTCTTCGGCCCCATCATCGGCGCGGTGCTGATGGTCATCTGCGGCGTGCTGCTGTCGGAGCTGACCAAGGCCTGGCTGCTCTACCTCGGCCTGATCTTCCTCTTCATGGTCATGTATGCGCCGGGTGGCTTTGCCAGCCTCATCCTGATGAATCTGCGCGTGGCGGCCTTCGGCAAGCTGAAGAAGCTCTGGACGTCCTATCTGGCCCTGGCCGGCACGGCGCTGGCGGCCCTGATCGGTGCAGCCATCATGATCGAGATGGTCTACCACCGCCAGCTCAACGAGGCCCTGGGCCCCGAGCTGAAGTTCATGGGCGCGACGCTGAACAGCGCGGGCCTGGACGCCTGGTTCGGTGCCGGCTTCCTCATCGTCATCGGTGTGGCCCTGTTCGAACTCGTGCGCCGCCAATACGTGCACGAGTGGGGCGAGATCCAGGAAGACATCGAGAAAGAGATCAAGCGCAGGGAGGCCCTATGAGCTTTGCCCTCGAGCTGCGCGATGTGCGCAAGAGCTTCGGCAAGAGCGAGATCATCCGCGGCGCCCACCTGGCCGTGCAGGCCGGCGAGCGCGTTGCCATCATCGGCCCCAACGGCGCGGGCAAGAGCACGCTGTTCAACCTGATCAGCGGCCGCTTCGCGCCGACCTCGGGCGAGATCCATCTGCACGGCCAGCGCATCGACGGCAAGAAGCCCTTCGAGATCAACCGCCAGGGCCTGTCGCGCAGCTTCCAGGTCTCCAACCTGTTCACGCGGCTGTCGGTGTTC
>CBHWBD010000217.1:0-8782 GCA_966111775.1 uncultured Comamonadaceae bacterium
CCGCCCGCCACGTGCAGGTCGCCGAGATGGTCATCGAGCGCGCCAAGCGCCTGGTGGAGCTGAAGAAGGACGTGATCATCCTGCTGGACTCGATCACCCGCCTGGCCCGTGCCTACAACAACGTGCTGCCCAGCTCCGGCAAGGTGCTGACCGGCGGCGTGGACGCCAACGCCCTGCAGCGCCCCAAGCGCTTCTTCGGCGCCGCGCGCAACATTGAGGAAGGCGGCTCGCTCACCATCATCGGCACGGCGCTCATCGACACCGGCTCCAAGATGGACGAGGTGATCTACGAAGAGTTCAAGGGCACCGGCAACTGCGAAATCCACCTGGATCGCCGCATGGCCGAGAAGCGCGTCTACCCGTCCATCCTGATCAACAAGTCCGGCACCCGTCGCGAAGAGTTGCTGCTCAAGCCCGAGATCCTGCAAAAGAGCTGGATCCTGCGCAAGCTGCTCTACAACATGGACGAGATCGAGGCGATGGAGTTCATCCTCGACAAGATGAAGGCGTCGAAGAACAACCTGGACTTCTTCGACATGATGCGGCGCGGCGGGTAGTCCTTCCTACCCAGAACTAGCCAAACCGCGGGGAGGCCGGCTACAATCGCCGGTTTTCCGCCCTGACACCCCCCGGAAAGTGCGCCCACCGCCTTCAAAACAGCGGTCTGCGTGGCTCCCGACCTAGCCAAGAGGTTCCCATGAAAGAAGGCATTCACCCCAACTACCGCGACGTCGTCTTCGTCGACCTGTCCAACGGCTTCCAGTTCGTGACGCGTTCCACCGTCCAGACCAAGGAAACGATCGACATCGACGGCCAGAAGATGCCGCTGGTGAAGCTGGAAACCACCAGCGAATCGCACCCCTTCTACACGGGCACGCAAAAGAGCGTGGACAACCTGGGCGGTCGCGTCGAGAAGTTCCGCAACAAGTTCGCTCACCTCAAGAAGTAAGTGGCCAGCGGCTGTTTCGCCGCACCAACGTCCAAAGGGCAGCTCAGGCTGCCCTTTTGCATTTCCAGACCCGGTTTGACGGCATGATGCCGGCCGGCTCCATCGAAGTTTCCCGAGTGAATCTCCCCACCCCCGCCATCGTCGCCGAGCGCGGCGTCGAGCGCCTGCCGCGCCTGGCGCTGATCCTGCTGTGCGCGGCCTATGTGATCCCCGGCATCTTCGGCCGCGATCCCTGGCGCAATGCCGACCTGACGGCCTTCGGCTTCATGGCCAGCATCGCGCAAGGCCATGCGCCGTGGTGGCAGCCCGCCATCGCCGGCATCCCGGCCGAGGGCGGTCCCCTGCCCTACTGGCTGGGCGCCCTGGCCATCAAGGTCCTGCCCTTCCTGGACGCCCCCATCGCCGCCCGCCTGCCCTATGCCCTGGTGCTGGTCGGCGTGCTCGTGGCGGTCTGGTACACCTGCTTCCACCTGGCCCGCACCGAGGCCGCCCAGCCGGTGGCCTTTGCCTTCGGCGGCGAGGCCCAGGCCGTGGACTACGCCCGCGCCCTGGCCGATGGCGCCCTGCTGGCCTTGATGGCGTCGCTGGGCCTATTGCAACTCGGTCATGAGACCACGCCGGAGCTGATGCAGTTGCTGGCCATCTCGGGCTATCTCTACGGCCTGGCCGCGGCGCCGTTCAGGCGCGGCCGCGCGCGCATCGCCGTGCTGCTGGCCCTGCCGGTGCTGGCCGCCAGCGGCGCGCCCACGGTGGCCTGTGCTCTCGGCGTGCTCGGCCTGCTGCTCAACCACCGCTCCAGCTATGACGAGGCCAAGGCCCAGCGGGTCTGGCTGCTGGCTTCGCTGACGCTGGCCGTCGTCGCGGCCTGGGCCTTCGACGGCTGGGCCTGGCGCGTGCAGCCGGGCATCCAGTTCGCCTCGCTGCTGAGCCTGCTGGCCTGGTTCTGCTGGCCGTCCGGGCCGCTGGCCCTGTGGACGCTATGGCGCTGGCGCCGTCACGGGCTGCGCCGCCACATCACCGTTCCCGCCATCGCCCTGCTGGTGCCGCTGATGGCCTGCATCACCATGGACGGCTCGGAGCGCGCCCTGCTGCTGGCCCTGCCCTCGCTGGCCATCCTGGCCGCCTTTGCGCTGCCGACACTGAGCCGCAGCTTCTCGGCGGCCGTGGACTGGTTCTGCGTCTTCATCTTCTCGGCCGTCGCGCTGTTCGGCTGGCTCTACTACGTCTCCATGCACACCGGCTGGCCGGAGCGGCCCATGGCCAATCTGCGCCGCCTGGCCGAGGGCTTCGAGCCGCGCTTCAGCCTGCTGGCCCTGGTGCTTGCCATTGCCGCCACGCTGGCCTGGCTGGCCCTGGTGCGCTGGCGCACCGCCCGGCATCGCCATGCGCTGTGGAAGAGCCTGGCCCTGCCCGCCGGCGGCGTCGCGCTGGGCTGGCTGCTGGTCATGAGCCTGCTGCTGCCGCCGCTGGACTATGCCCGCAGCCTGGCACCGCTGGTGGCACGCCTGAAGGCCCGCACGCCCCCTGATATCTCCTGCCTGGCTGCATCGGGCCAGAACCTCGCGACGCTGGCGGCGCTGGAATGGCATGGCGGCTGGCAGGTGCGCGGCAGCGGTTCGCTGAACGCTTCCGGATGCAGCCATGCCGTCATCAGCGCGGGCCAGCCGACGCCTCGTGGCTGGCAGGTCGTCGCCCAGGTCAAGCGACCGACGGACCGCAGCGGCAGCGCCGGCCTGGTGCTGCTGAAGCGTCAGTGATCTGACAAGGCGGCGGTGTTGAAGGCCGCCTCGTCTCCCAGGGCGGCATCGCTGGCCTGGCGCACGCGTGCGGCCGGCAGCACGAGACGGAAGCGCGAGCCCTTGCCGACGTCGCTCTGGATCATCAGCTCGCCGCCATGGCGCTGCATCACGTGCTTGACGATGGACAGGCCCAGCCCCGTGCCGCCCGTCTCGCGTGAGCGGCTGCCGTCGACGCGGTAGAAGCGCTCGGTCAGGCGCGGGATGTGTTCGCGCGCAATGCCCGGGCCGGTGTCGATGACGGTCAGCTCTCCATCGCCGCCTTCGAGCACGCGCCAGGCCACCTCGACCTCGCCACCATCGGGCGTATAGCGTACGGCGTTGGTCACCAGGTTGGCGATGGCGCTGAGCAGTTCGCTCTCGATGCCGGCCAGCTCGACATGGGTTTCGGGCCTGAGGCGCAGCTGATGCCGGCCGGCGGACAAGGCCTCGGCGTCGGCCGAAATGCGCAGCAGCAGGCTGTCCAGGTCCACCCAGCGGTCCGGTGCCGGACGCGGGCTGCCTTCGAGCTGGGCCAGGGTCAGCAGGTCGGCCACCAGGGTCTGCATGCGCTGGGTCTGCTGGTTCATCAACACCAGCACGCGTTCGCGCTCGACGGCCGTCAGCGGCAGCGTGTGCATGGTCTCTATGAAGCCGGACAGCACCGTCAGCGGGGTGCGGATCTCGTGCGAGACATTGGCGACGAAGTCGCGCCGCATGGCCTCGGAACGCATGCGCTCGGTGACGTCCAGCGACAGCACCAGGCGCATGCCCTCGCCGTACTCGCGCACGATGATGGACAGGGTGCCCGGACCGCGGCCGTTGCCCAGCACCAGCGGTTCGGCGAAGTTGCCGGCCTGCAGATAGGCGACGAAGGCCGGCGCGCGCACGAGGTTGGTGATGCGCTGGCGCAGGTCGCGCTGCGGGTCGAGGGCAAAGTGATCAGCCGCGACGCGGTTGCACCAGACGATCTGCTCCTGCGGGTCCAGCATCAGAACGCCATTGGGCGAGGCCTCGATGGCGGACAGGAATTGCTCCAGCTCCAGATGGGCGCGGCCCACGGCGCGGTCGCGATCGCGCACGGCGCGCTCGATGCGGTAGCCGACTTCGCCCCACAGGCCGGTGTCGCGCGGCGCGTTCTCCAACTGGTTGCCGCGCAGCCAGCTCAACAGGCGATGGCCGCGCACCGCGTCGACCAGCAGCATCAGCACGACGCCACCGACGACGCCGAGGCCCAGGCCCAGGCCGTCGATGCCCGTGGCCGTGCGAACCGCGACAGCGATGACAAACCCGAGCAGACTGGCCACGAGGGCCATCAGCAGTCGAGGCAACAACCAGGTCATGTACTGCGGGCGAGTCTCAGGCGGAGAGCGCGCTGCTCTGCTGGGTCAGTCGGTAACCGGCACCGCGAACGGTCTCGATCATGCGGGCGCACTGCACGCGCTCCAGCGCCTCGCGCAAGCGCTTGACGTGGACGTCGATGGTGCGTTCCTCGATGAAGACATGGTCGCCCCAGACGCGGTCCAGCAGCTGCGAGCGGCTGTGCACGCGCTCGGGGTGGGTCATGAGGAAATGCAGCAGGCGGAACTCGGTGGGACCGAGCTTGACTTCGGCACCATCGCGGCTGACGCGGCGGGTGCCCGGGTCGAGCAGCAGCGGGCCGACCTCGACCGCGCTGTCCAGGGCCTCGGGCGCCTTGCGGCGCAGCACGGCGCGGATGCGGGCCAGCAACTCGTTGGTCGAGAAGGGCTTGGTGATGTAGTCGTCGGCGCCGGCGTCCAGGCCGGCGATCTTGTCGCCTTCCTCGGCGCGTGCCGTCAGCATGATGACGGGCAGCTCCTTGGTGCGGGCCGCACTGCGCCACTGGCGGGCCAGGGCCACGCCGCTCTGGCCGGGCAGCATCCAGTCCAGCACGACGAGGTCGGGCAACACCCGGTCAACCTCGTACTGGGCCTGGGTGGCACTGCCGGCGATCGTCACCTCGAAACCGGCGTGGCGCAGATTGATGGAGATCAGCTCGGCAATCGCCGATTCATCCTCCACAACCAAAACTCGACTCATAAGAGTTCTCTTTCGAAAGTAGTGCCTTACCGAGTGACTGTCGTGGAGCCGGCTTTGCCGGGCCACTGACAGTGCTCCCTTGAGGGGGCCGGCGAAGCCGGTAGGGGGTGGGCTATCGAACCATGGTTTCTACGGCTTCCGGCGAGTTGTGCCGGACGTCCTGGCCCTTGACCACGTAGATGACGACCTCGGCCAGGTTCTTGGCGTGGTCGCCGACGCGCTCGATGGCCTTGGCCACGAAGACGAGATCGATGGACGAGGAAATGGTGCGCGGGTCTTCCATCATGTAGGTGATGAGCTTGCGCAGCAGGCCGTCGAACTCCTTGTCGATCTCGTCATCATGCTTGAGCACGTCCAGGGCGCGCTCGACGTCCAGGCGGGCGAAGGCGTCCAGCGACTTGCGCAACTGCTTGATGGCCAGCTCGGCCTCGAAGGCCAGGTCACCCATCGGCAGGCGCAGCCGGCTCGAGACACCGCCGGACACCAGTCGCTGCACGGTGCGGGCGATGCGCGCCGCCTCGTCGCCGACGCGTTCGAGGTTGGCGATGCTCTTGCTGATGGCGATCAGCAGACGCAGGTCGCGGGCGGTCGGCTGGCGGCGCGCGATGATGGTGGAGAGATCGCGGTCGATCTCGATCTCCATCGTGTTGACGCGGCCTTCCTTGGCCAGCACTTCGTCGGCCGACTCGGCGCTGAAGTCGGCCAGGGCCTGCACGGCCTGGGCCACCTGGGCTTCCACCAGGCCGCCCATTTCGAGCACGCGGGTCGAGATGCCGCTGAGTTCGGCGTCGAACTGGGTCGAGAGATGTTTATCCGTCATGCCGTCCTCCTTGATCAGCCGAAGCGGCCCGTGATGTAGTCCTCGGTGTCCTTGCGCTTGGGCTTCATGAAGAGCTCAGCGGTGGGACCGAATTCGATCAGGTCGCCCAGGTACATATAGGCCGTGTAGTCCGAGCAGCGCGCAGCCTGCTGCATGTTGTGGGTCACGATGGCGACCGTGTAGTCGCTCTTGAGCTCGTGGATCAGCTCCTCGATCTTGCCGGTGGAGATCGGGTCCAGCGCCGAGCAGGGCTCGTCGAGCAGCAGCACTTCGGGCTTGATGGCGATACCGCGCGCGATGCACAGGCGCTGCTGCTGGCCGCCGGACAGGCCGGCGCCGCTCTGGTTGAGCTTGTCCTTCACTTCCGTCCACAGGGCCGCCTTCTTCAAGGCCCATTCGATGCGCTCGTCCATCTCCACGCGGGGCAGGGTCTCGAACAGCTTCACGCCGAAGGCGATGTTGTCGTAGATGGACATCGGGAAGGGCGTGGGCTTCTGGAAGACCATGCCGACCTTGGCGCGGATCAGCGAGACATCGTCCTTGCTCTCCAGGATGTTCTCGCCGTCGAGCAGGATCTGGCCTTCGGCGCGCTGCTCGGGATAGAGCTCGAACATGCGGTTCAGCGTGCGCAGCAGCGTCGACTTGCCGCAGCCCGACGGGCCGATGAAGGCGGTGACCTTCTTCTCGGGGATGTCGAGGTTGATGTTCTTCAGGGCGTGGAAGCTGCCGTAGAAGAAGTTCAGGTTGCGCACCGACAGCTTGGCGCGCTCGCTCAACGAGGTTTCGATCTTGGCGTCCATGATCGGAGTCCTTAGTGTTTGTTCTTGAAGAGCACGCGGGCGAGGATGTTCAGCAGCAGCACGCCCACGGTGATCAGGAAGACGCCGGCCCAGGCCAGCTTCTGCCAGTTCTCGTAGGGGCTCATCGCAAACTTGAAGATGGTGACGGGCAGGCTGGCCATCGGCGAGCTGATGTCGCTGGTCCAGAACTGGTTGGACAGGGCCGTGAACAGCAGCGGCGCGGTCTCGCCGGACACGCGCGCCAGGGCCAGCAGGATGCCGGTGATGACGCCGGCACGGGCCGCCTTCAGCGTGATGGACAGGATCACCTTCCACTTCGGCGTGCCCAGCGCATAGGCCGCCTCGCGCAGCGCATTCGGCACCAGGCTCAGCATGTTCTCGGTGGTGCGGATGACGACGGGAATGACCAGCAGGGCCAGGGCCAGGGCGCCGGCCAGGCCAGAGAAGCTCTTGAAGCGGGCGACGATGACGGCGTAGACGAACAGGCCGACGACGATGGAGGGCGCCGACAGCAGGATGTCGTTGATGAAGCGCACCGCGCTGCCCAGCCAGGTCTTCTGGCCGTACTCGGCGAGGTAGACGCCGGCCAGGATGCCGACCGGCGTGCCGACCAGCGTGGCCAGGCCGACCATGACGAAGCTGCCGAAGATGGCGTTGGCCAGGCCACCGCCCTCGCCTTGCGGCGGCGGCGTCATCTGCGTGAAGGTGGCCAGGTTCAGGCCGCCGATGCCGAGATAGATGGTCTCGAACAGGATCCAGATCAGCCAGAACACGCCGAAGCCCATGGCGCCCAGGGACAGGGCCAGCGCGATGGCATTGATGCGCTTGCGCTTGTTGTGCATCGCCAGGCGGCGAGTGTCGAGGGTCGAGCTCATGAACGGGCTCCTTCGCTCTTCTTCAGGCGCAGCAGCAGCAGCTTGGAGATGGTCAGCACGACGAAGGTGATGAGGAAGAGGACCAGGCCGAGATACATCAGCGAGGCCTGGTGCAGGCCCTCGCCGGCTTCGGCGAACTCGTTGGCCAGCGTCGATGTGATGCTGTTGGCGGCCTCGAAGACCGACAGCGAGTTCAGCTGGTTCATGTTGCCGATCACGAAGGTGACGGCCATGGTCTCGCCCAGTGCCCGGCCCAGGCCCAGCATGACGCCGCCGACGACGCCGGTCTTGGTGTAGGGCAGCACGACGCGCGAGACGACTTCCCAGGTCGTCGCGCCCAGGCCGTAGGCAGACTCCTTCAGCATCGGCGGCGTGACTTCGAAGACGTCACGCATCACCGAGGCGATGAAGGGGATGATCATGATGGCCAGGATGATGCCGGCCGACAGGATGCCGATGCCCACCGGCGGGCCGGAGAACAGCGAACCGATGAAGGGCACGCCGGTGAACAACGCCTGCAGCGGCTGTTGCACGAAGGTGGCCAGGATGGGGCCGAACACCAGCAGGCCCCACATGCCGTAGACGATGGAGGGCACGGCGGCCAGCAGCTCGATGGCGATGCCCAGGGGCCGCTTCAACCAGTTGGGCGAGAGCTCGGTCAGGAAGATGGCGATGCCGAAGCTGACCGGCACGGCAATGAGCAGCGCGATGAAGGAGCTGGCCAGCGTGCCGTAGATCATCACCAGGCCACCGAACTTCTCCTGCACCGGGTCCCACTCCGCACTGGTCAGGAAGCCGAGGCCGAAGGCCTTCAAGGCCGGTGCCGCGCCGACGATGAGGGAGCCGATGATGCCGACCATCAGCGCCAGCGTCAGCCAGGCCGCACCCTGCGACAGGGCGGCGAACACCGCGTCGGCCCAGGGGGCGACGCGACGGCGCTGGGGCTTGGGTTCCATGGGCGAAGTATGCGAGCGAGGTTCGCTTCGGTCAGCGCCTGCGCTGCCGGCGGGAAGGATGGCTGCCAAGGAACCTCCGGAAAGTCGGGTCAGGGGATGGGCGCCGATGTGGCAAGGCCCGGCCGGAGCCGGGCCGCGGTCAGCGCCCTGGGATCACTTGTAGGCGACGGGCTTGCCGGCCGTGTCCTTGATCTGGCCGGCCCACTGCTTGCGCACCAGGTCCTTCACGGCGGCGGGCAGGGGCACGTAGTCGAGGTCGTCGGCCATCTTGTCGCCGTTGCCATAGGCCCAGTCGAAGAACTTCAGGGCGGCGCTGGCGCTGGCGGCCTTGTCCTGGGACTTGAACATCAGGATGTAGGTCGGGTTGGTCAGCGGCCAGGCTTCCTTGCCCGGCTGGTCGGTCGTGATCTGGTAGAAGGTCTTGTTCCAGTCGGCGCCGGCAGCGGCGGCCTTGAAGGCGTCGTCGCTGGGGTTGACCCACTGGCCGTCCCTGTTCTTCAGCTGGACGTAGGTCATCTTGTTCTGCTTCACATAGGCGTACTCGAC
>CBHWBD010000218.1:0-8699 GCA_966111775.1 uncultured Comamonadaceae bacterium
GTGGCGCTGGTCTTGTCGTCCTGGGAGTACCAGCGCTGGGCTTCGGGTTCGACGGAGGAGACTTTGGCGTTCACGGCAAGGGCCTTTCAGCAAACAAAAAACCGCCGGGCTTGGCGGCCTCGGCGGTTTTTGGGGAGTTCTGTGTTCAGCGCGCGCGCTCAGGACTCTCCACCGCCGGGGCGGGGAAAAAACCAAAAGCTAAAGTAAGCGGCACGGGACATGGGAACGGAATCTAGCACGCCGGCCGGATCGAGCTTTCGGCAGCGGGCAAGCCCGGCTTGACCCAGGTCAACGCTTGGCCGCCAATCGACGTCTCACTGCCTGGAGCCCCCCCATGCAACGACGCCATGCCCTGGGCGCCGCCATCACCGGCCTCGCGGCCACCGGTTGCGCGAGCCCCCCGACGGCCCCTTCGACCGCCTCGCCCTTCACGGTCGCCCAGCCCTCGGTGCCCATTGCGGGCAGCAGCGAGGTCTTCCCGGTGCGGCGCATCTACTGCATAGGCCGCAACTACGCGGCCCATGCCCGCGAGATGGGCTCGGACCCGACGCGCGAGCCGCCCTTCTTCTTCCAGAAGCCCAGCGACGCGGTGCAGTTCGTGGCGCCGGGCAGCTCGACCAACCACCCCTATCCACCGCTGACCAAGAACTACCACTACGAGCTGGAACTGGTGGCGGCTCTGCACGAGGGCGGTCGCAACGTCCCCGTCGACAAGGCCCTGGACCTGGTCTACGGCTACGCGGTGGGCCTGGACATGACCCGCCGCGACCTGCAGCGCGGCATGGGCGACCAGAAGAAGCCCTGGGAGATCGGCAAGAGCTTTGACCGCTCCGCGCCCATCGGCCCTATCCATCGCGTGGCCCAGGTCGGCCACTTCACCCAGGGCGCCATCACGCTGAAGGTCAACGGCCAGGTCAAGCAGGACGCCAACCTGAACCAGATGATCTGGAACGTCGCCGAGCAGATCGCCCAGCTGTCCCAGGCTTTCGAACTGATGCCGGGCGACATCATCTTCAGCGGCACGCCGGAGAACGTGGGGCCGGTGGTGCCCGGCGACCTGATGGAAGGATCGATTGCGGGCTTGCCGCTGTTGAGCGTGAAGGTGGTGGCGTGAGTCTCTAGGGCTGTTGCAAGGGCAGGTAGGGTTCCCAGCCCAGGTGCTCATGCTTCAACGCCTGGGCTTCTTCCCAGCTGGCCGCCTCGCACTCCCACAGCTTGACGGCTGAAGGCCCGAGCAGGCGCCGCATGCCCTCATGCGATGCCGGGAAAAAGCTCAGCTGCTCACCGTCCTGCCACAGCTCGTAGCGCTGCAAGATCAGGCCGTCCCGCCCACCGTCAGCCCATCGATCCGCAGCGTCGGCTGCCCCACCCCCACCGGCACGCTCTGGCCTTCCTTGCCGCAGACGCCCACACCGGTGTCCAGGGCCATGTCGTTGCCGATCATGCTGACGCGGGTCAGCGCGTCGGGGCCGTTGCCGATGATGGTGGCGCCCTTGACGGGGTATTGGATCTTGCCGTTCTCGACCCAGTAGGCCTCGCTGGCGGAGAACACGAACTTGCCGCTGGTGATGTCGACCTGGCCGCCGCCGAAGTTGGTGGCGTACAGGCCCTTCTTGATCGACGCGACGATCTCCTGGGGGTCGTCCTTGCCGCCCAGCATGTAGGTGTTGGTCATGCGCGGCATGGGCACATGGGCATAGCTTTCGCGGCGGCCGTTGCCGGTGGGGGCGACCTTCATCAGGCGCGCATTCATCGCGTCCTGGATATAGCCCTTCAGGATGCCGTCCTCGATCAGCACATTGCGCTGGCTGGCGCAGCCCTCGTCGTCGACATTGAGCGAGCCGCGGCGGTCGGGGAGGGTGCCGTCGTCCAGCACCGTCACGCCCTTGGCGGCCACACGCTGGCCGATGCGGCCGGCGAAGGCGCTGGAGCCCTTGCGGTTGAAGTCGCCTTCCAGGCCATGGCCCACGGCCTCGTGCAGCAGCACGCCGGGCCAGCCGGGGCCGACGACGACGACCATCTCACCGGCCGGCGCGGGGCGGCTCTCCAGATTCGTCAGCGCCGCATGCACGGCCTGCTCGACATAGCTGGCGATCATCTCGTCGGTGAAATAGGCCAGGCCAAAGCGCCCGCCGCCGCCGCCCGAGCCCACCTCGCGGCGGCCGTTGCTCTCGGCGATCACCGTGATGGACAGGCGCACCAGGGGGCGCACATCCGCCGCCAGCGTACCGTCGGCGCGGGCGATCAGCACCACCTCATGCTCGGCCGCCAGGCCGGCCATGACCTGGGCGACGCGCGGATCCTTGGCGCGGGCCATCTTCTCGGTGCGCTCCAGCAGCGCGACCTTTGCCGAGCTGTCCAGACTCGCGATGGGGTCGGACACGCCGTAGAGCTCGCGGCTACCGGCCACGCGGCCCTGCGACGGCACCTGCACCTTCTTGCTCTGGCCGGCCGCGGCAATGGTGCGCACGGTGCGCGCCGCATCCAGCAGCGAGTCCAGCGAGATGTCGTCCGAATAGGCGAATGCCGTCTTCTCACCCGCCACGGCGCGCACGCCGACGCCCTGGTCGATGCTGAAGGACCCGCTCTTGACGATGCCCTCCTCCAGGCTCCAGCCCTCGGCGCGCGTGGTCTGGAAATAGAGGTCGGCGTCATCGACGCGATGCTCGGTGATGAGGCGCAGCGCCTGCGACAGCGAGGCCTCGGTCAGGCCGAAGGGCTCCAGCAGTTGCGAGCGGGCGGTGGCCAGGCGGGCCAGGGTGGGTTCGACGGCGATCATGACCCGATTCTAGAAAGCCTCTCGTCAGGCATTGCAAGGGAAGGACAAGCTTCTTTACGCGAGTCATGTCGGCCGCTGTTACAAGGGCTTCGTTGTGGACGGGCCTTGCAACCCAACACCCCAAGGAGCCCTCGATGAAGACCACTCACAAAGCCCTGATTGCCCTGTTGACCCTGGCCGGCGCCAGCGCCTTTGCCCAGGCCCCCGCCGCCTCGGCACCCGGCACCAACACGCCGCGCATCGACAAGCGCGAAGCCCGCCAGCAGGCCCGCATCGCCCAGGGCGCCGAGAACGGCAGCCTGACGGCCCACGAGACCCAGCGCCTCGAAAAGGAACAGGCCCGCGTCGACAACGCCGAGACCAAGGCCAAGGCCGATGGCACCGTGACGGCCAAGGAGCGCCGCCGCATCACGGCCATGCAGGACGGCGCCAGCCGCGACATCCATCGCAAGAAGCACAACGCCCGCGCCGCCAGCGCGCCGGGCTGAGAACCCCGCAATACGGCTGCTAACAAATCCGTCCCCGGCAGACCCCTGCTAGGGATGTCGCCGGGCCCGGTGCCCGGCCAGCATGCGACGCATCGGTATTGCACCGGAGCGTCGCATGAAGTCCTTGCTGATCGCCTCGCTGGCCCTGGCCAGCGCCGGAACCGCCCTCGCCTACGACCTCGTGGGCTCGGGCTACAGCCAACCCGTCTTCCTGACGGCGCCCACGGGTGATTCGCGCCTCTTCGTCGTCGAGAAGGGCGGGCGCGTCAAGACCCAGCTGGGCGGCAGCGTGTCCACCTGGCTGGACCTCTCAGCCAGCGTCAACACCGCGGGCGAGCGCGGCCTGCTCGGCCTGGCCTTCGATCCCGGCTTCGCCAGCAACGGCCGCTTCTACGTCGACTACATCGACAAGACGACGCTGAACACCGTCGTCGCGAGCTACACGACCAACGCGTCGGGTGGTGTCGACGTCGCCAGCGCCCGCACCATCCTCACCGTCGCGCAGACGGGCGGCTTCAGCAACCACAAGGCCGGCTGGATCGGCTTCAGCTCGGCCGACCCGGGCAACCTCTACATCGCCACCGGCGACGGCGGCAGCGGCTACGACCCCAACAACAACGCGCAGAACCTCGGCAGCAACCTCGGCAAGCTGCTGCGCGTGACGCCGCTGGCCGGCGGCGGCTACACGGTGCCGGCGAGCAATCCCTTCGTCGGCGTGGCGGGCAACGACGAGATCTGGGCCTACGGCCTGCGCAACCCCTACCGCAACAGCTTCGACCGCCAGACCGGCGACCTGTGGATAGGCGACGTGGGCCAGGACACCCGCGAAGAGGTGGACTTCGCCTCCGCCGCCTCGGGCCTGGGTCGCGGCGCCAACTACGGCTGGCGGGTGCGCGAGGGCACGATCGCCACGCCCGGCATCAGCGATCCCGTGCCAGCCAACCTGACCGGCCCGGTGTTCGACTACGGCCACGTCGACGGCGCCAACTCCATCATCGGCGGCTACGTCTATCGCGGCGGCGCCGATGCCGGACTGAACGGCAAATACGTCTTCGGCGACTTCGGCAACGGCCACATCTGGAGCCTGAGCGGCAACACGGCAACGCAGTTGTCCTCGCCTTTCGGCGCCAACACGCTGACCAGCTTCGGCGAAGGTGGCGACGGCTCGCTCTACGCCGTTGGCATCAACGGCGACATCTACCGGCTGGCCGCCGCCGTGCCCGAGCCGGCCCCCGCCCTGCTGCTGGCCCTGGGCCTGGCGGCGGGCAGCCTGCTCACTCGTCGCCGCCGCGCTTGAGCTTGAGGCCGGCGTCGTAGAGGCGGTTGCGCGGCGCGCCACTGATCTGCGCCGCCAGGGCCACGGCCTGCTTCAACGGCAGTTCCGCCGCCAGCAGGGCGAGCACGCGCAGGGCTTCGGCCGGCAGATCGTCATCGGCCGCGGCCTGGGGTGCATGGGCATGCAGCACCAGCACGAACTCGCCGCGCTGACGTTGCGAGTCGGCGGCCATCCACGCAGGCAGCGTCTCGGCTTGCGCGGTATGGATGCTCTCGAACTGCTTGGTGAGCTCGCGGCAGACCGTCACGCGGCGCGCCGGCGCCAGTTCGGCCAACAGGGCGATCAGTTCGACGATGCGGTGCGGCGCCTCGAAGACGACCTGGCTCTGGCCCTCGACGGCCAGCACGGCCTGCAGGGCGGTGCGGCGCTCGCCGGCCTTGGTGGGCAGGAAACCCGCGAAGGCAAAGCCCGTCGCCGCGGTGTCGCCGGCCACGCTGAGCGCCGTCGCCGCGCTGCTCGGGCCCGGCAGGGGCAGCACGCGGTAGCCGGCGGCCACCACTTCCTGCACGAGAACGGCGCCGGGGTCGGAGATGGCCGGCGTGCCGGCATCCGACGCATAGGCCACGCGCTCGCCCGCCGCCAGCCGCGCAATGACGCTAGCACTGCCTTCGCGCTCGTTGTGCTGGTGCACGGCGATCAGCGGCCTGTGCAGGCCGAGATGGCGCAGCAGCGAGCCGCCCTGGCGTGTGTCTTCGCAGGCCAGCGCATCCACGAGGCCGAGCAAGTGGATGGCGCGCAGGCTCAGGTCGGCGAGATTGCCGATGGGCGTCGCCACGAGATAGAGGGTGGCGGCCGGATACTGCTGGCCGCCGGCCGCAGCCGCAGCGGCCTGGCGCAGCAGTGACTGATCGGAAATGGCAATGTTCAACTGGGGCTCTCGATCAAAACCGGATACCAAGACGCGCGGGGACGCGGCCGAGGATGCTGCGCTGGCGCATCTCCAAGCCGCCGGCCTGCGCCTGCTGGAGCGGAATTATCGAGTCGGCGCCGGCCCCAGCCGCCGTGCGGGTGAGGTCGACCTCATCATGACCGACCGCGACGGCACCCTCGTGTTCGTGGAAGTACGCGCCCGCATGGATGCGTCGCACGGCGGCGCGGCCGCCAGCGTGACGTCCGCCAAGCAGCAGCGCCTCCTCTACGCCGCCCAGCACTATCTGCTGCGCCACGCCAGCCCGCCACCCTGCCGCTTCGACGTCGTGGCCATCGACGGCGCCGAACTCACCTGGTTACAAGGGGCCTTCGATTTGAGCTGACTATGATTCGGCAAACATGATCGAACAAAGAATCCAGCAGCAGTTCTTCGAAAGCGCCGACCTGCTCTACCAAGCCGCCGAGCAACTGGCACGGCCCCTGGCGATGGCCGCGCAGATGGTGGTGGACGCCATCACCGGCGGCAACCGCATCCTCTGCGCCGGCCAGGGCCTGGCCAGCATGGACGCCGACTACCTGGCCGCACGGCTGGCCGGCCGCTTCGAGCAGGAGCGCCCCGGGCTGGCCGCTTGGAGCCTGGCCGCCCAGGCCTGCGAGGCTGCCGGCCTGGACCTGGCCCGCCTGCTGCAGGCTCATGGCCATCCGGGCGACGTGCTGGTGATGATCGAGCCGCTGCGCGAGCAGCGCGACGCCTGGCAGCCCGCCCTGGCCGTGGCCCATGCCCAGGAGATGAGCATCATTGCGCTGACCGCCCAGCCCCCGGGCGCCACCGACGAGTGGCGCGGCCTGCTGCAGGACACCGACATCCAGATCCGTGTCAGCCACGGCCGCGAGCCGCGCGTTGTCGAGGCCCAGCGCGTGCTGCTGCACGCCCTGGCCGACGCTGTCGACCTGCAACTGCTCGGCAGCGACGAATAACCCCTTTGACGGAAAACCGATGAAAAAACTCACCCTCACCCTGACCGCCGCCGTCCTCGCCAGCACGCTGGCCACCGGCTGCGCACCGCTGCTGATCGGCGGCGCGATGGTGGGCGGCGTCAGCGTCGCGACCGACCGCCGCACCTCGGCCACCCAGCTCGAGGACGAGACCATCGAGTTCAAGGCCGGCGCCCGCATCCGCGAGCAGCTCGGCGACAAGGTCCACACCAACATCAACAGCTACAACCGCGTCGCGCTGATCACCGGCGAGGCACGCACCGACGCTGATCGCGAGGCGCTGGAACGCATCGTCGGCGGTGTCGAGACCGTCACCCGCGTGGTCAACGAGACCGCCGTCACCATGCCCAGCGCGCTGAACGGCCGCTCCAACGACGTGCTGCTGAAGAGCAAGGTCAAGGCCTCGCTCATCGACGCGCCCGACCTGCTGAGCAACGCCTTCTACGTCGTCGTCGAACGCGGCGAGGTCTTCCTGATGGGCCGCGTCACCGAACGCGAAGCCAATCGCGCCACCGACATCGCGCGCGGCGTCAACGGCGTGCGCAAGGTCGTGCGGGTGTTCGAGATCATCAGCGAGGAAGAGCTCGCCCGGCTGTCGCCGAAAAAGTCGTCCTGAAATCCGAACCGCGCCGATGGCGCGGTTCAGAGCCTCTTGATGAGGCTGGACGTATCCCAGCGCTTGCCGCCCATGGCCTGCACGTCGGCGTAGAACTGGTCCACCAGGGCCGTCAGCGGCAGTCGTGAGCCATTGCGGCGGGCCTCGTCGAGCACCAGGCCGAGGTCCTTGCGCATCCAGTCGACGGCGAAACCGAAGTCGAACTTGTCCTCGACCATGGTCTTGCCGCGGTTGTCCATCTGCCAGCTCTGGGCGGCGCCCTTGCCGATGACGTCCAGCACCTGGGCCATGTTCAGGCCCGCGTTCTGGCCGAAGCGCACCGCCTCGGACAGGCCCTGCACGACGCCGGCAATGCAGATCTGGTTGACCATCTTGGCCAGTTGGCCCGAGCCCGGGCCGCCAAGCAGGGTCACGGCCTTGGCGAAGGCCAGGGCAACGGGCTTGATCGTGTCGAAGGGTGCTGTGTCGCCGCCGCACATGACGGTCAGCGCGCCATTGACGGCGCCGGCCTGGCCGCCCGAGACGGGCGCATCGATGAAGGCGACACCGCGCTTGGCGGCCTCGGCGTGAAGCTCGCGGGCCACGGCGGCGGAGGCCGTCGTGTGGTCGACAAAGACGGCGCCGGACGTCATGCCGCTCAGCGCGCCCTGTTCGCCCAGCACGACCGAACGCAGATCGTCGTCGTTGCCGACGCAGCAGAACACGAACTCGGCGCCCTTGACGGCTGCGGCCGGTGTCGCCGCAAAGGCGCCGCCGTACTCCTGGGTCCAGGCCTCGGCCTTGGCCGTGGTGCGGTTGTAGACCGTGACCTGGTGGCCGGCGCGCGCCAGGTGGCCGGCCATGGGATGGCCCATGACACCCAGGCCCAGGAAGGCGACGCGGCGGGCGGGAACGGGGTCGTAGCTGCGGGTGGGGGCGGTCATCAGGAGGCTCAGAGAATCGTCAAATGTTCAGTGCCGGTGGACAGGTCGCCTGAGCGGGCGCGCTCGCTGTTGAGCTTGATCTGCAGGCGCAGGTCGTTGACCGAGTCGGCGTTACGCAGCGCGTCTTCATACGTCACCTTGCCGGACTCGTAGAGGTCGAACAGGGCCTGGTCGAAGGTCTGCATGCCCAGCTCGCGCGAGCGCTTCATCAGTTCCTTGATCTCGCTGATCTCACCCTTGAAGATCAGGTCGGAGACCAGCGGCGAGTTCAGCAGGATCTCGACGGCGGCCACCCGGCCCTTGCCCTCGCGGCGCGGCAGCAGGCGCTGGGAGATCAGCGCGCGCAGGTTCAGCGACAGGTCCATCAGCAGCTGCTGGCGGCGGTCTTCGGGGAAGAAGTTGATGATGCGGTCCAGGGCCTGGTTGGCGCTGTTGGCGTGCAGGGTGGCCATGCAGAGGTGGCCGGTCTCCGCGAAGGCGACGGCGTGCTCCATGGTCTCGCGATCACGCACCTCGCCCATCAGGATGACGTCGGGCGCCTGGCGCAGTGAGTTCTTCAGCGCGGCTTCCCAGCTGTCGGTATCCAGGCCCAGCTCACGCTGGGTGACGATGCAGTTCTTGTGCGGGTGCACGAACTCGATCGGGTCCTCGATGGTCACGATGTGGCCATAGGTCGTCTCGTTGCGCTCGT
>CBHWBD010000219.1:0-8699 GCA_966111775.1 uncultured Comamonadaceae bacterium
CCACCTGCACCGCCACGTCCAGCGGCCGCTTGGGCGGGCCGGCGGTCTCGGGCTTCTTCTGCGTGCGTTCTTGCGAGGTCTGCGCCACGCCGGGCGCATTGCGCACCACCACGTCCTGCCCCACCCGGGGCGGGGCCTCCGCGCCCCAGCACCGCCGCCCCCCGTCTGCGGGCGGCGGCACGCCGAAGACGCCGCGGGCCAGCGCGGCTTCGGTCTCGCTGCGCAGGCGCTGCTTGACGGCGTCGCCCGCCGGGTCCTGGGCCGGCGCAAGGCGCTCCGCGAGAGCCGCCAGCCGGGCCGCGTCGTTGGCGTCGGCGCCGGCGCCGCGCCAGACGTGGTGGAAGAGCTGCTCGACCACCCAGCGCCCCGGCGTGTCGCCCGGCTGGCCTTCTGGCGCCGCACAGGCCCAGGCCAGGCGCAGCAGCGGCAGCGGGTTGAAGGGATGCTGGGCCGGCGGGTCCAGCACCACGCCCTGGCGGTGGGCCAGCCAGGCCACCTGGCGGAAGGTCCAGCGCCGCTTGGCCTCGATCTCGGCCGGGCCCTTCTGCCCCAGGGCCTGCAGCAGCGCGGCAAACAGGATGGGGCGGTAGACGACCTCGACGCTATGCCCCGCGACCGCCTCGGGCAGGGCCTCGAAGCCGAGGGCGGCGTAGGGTGAGATGGGGTCGAAGTAGAAGGTCAGCCGTTTCATCGATCCTGTTCCTCGCTGTGCGGCCAGGGGCCGAGCCACAGGCCGTGGCGGTGCATCTCGACGCGGCGCTCGGGCAGTTGGTCGAGGACGTGGCGCTGCACCGTCTCGGGCGCCCCACCCCAGCCGGCAATCTCGTTGAGGCTACGCGCGCAGCCGCGGCACCAGCCGGTCGCCGCGTCCATCTGGCAGACGTTGACGCAGGGCGAGACGACCACGGCCTTCATGCCTGAACCACGTCGATGACCGGAGCGCCGGTGATCTTCGTCAGCTCCTCCGGCGTCAGCTTGAATACGCCGTTGGGGTGGCCGGCCGCCGCCCAGATGACGTCGAAGCGGAACAGCTCGCGGTCGATGAAGAGCTGGGGCGCCGCGAAGCCGTCGATGGGCGCGAAGCCGGCGGGCGACACGCCGCCGATGGAGAAGCCGGTGCGGGCCTTGACGAAGTCGGCGTCGGCCCGGCCCAGCGGCCCGGTGTGGGGCTTGAGCTTGGCCTCGTCGACGCGCTTGTCGCCCGAGGTGATGACGAGGACGGCCGAGTCATCGGCCTTGCGCCGGAACACGACGGACTTGGCGATCTGGCCCAGGGTCACGCCCAGGGCGTCGGCCGCTTCCTGGGCGGTGCGGGCCGCCACGTCCAGCCACAGCGGACGGTGGGGATGGGCCAGGCTCGCCAGGGCGGTGCTGACGCGTTGAAAGCCTTCGGGGCGGGTGTCGCGGGATTCGGTTTCAGCCATGGCCGCGATTGTGTCGCGGCCCGGCGCGCCCGGCTCTCAGTCGCGGTCCTTGCCCTTGCCGTGGCCTTTGCCATGGCCCTTGCCCTTGCCGCGGTCCTCACCCTGGTCGTTGTCGTTCTGCCGGCGCTCGTAGCGCTCCTGGTACCAGTCCTCCTTGACGAAATAGACCGGCACGCCGCAGGCGTTGTAGCGGGCGCAGTGCTTTTCCCAGTGCTTCTGGTGGCCCGGCGGGATGCGCATGTAGACGGGCGCGACCTGCACCGGCTGGCGCTGCACCCAGATGGGCTGGGCCACGACGACCGGGGGCGGCGCGGTGTTGCCGATGTCGATGCGGCCGTAGAAGCCCGGCTGGCCGATCTGCACGGACACGCCGACATCGGCGGCCTGGGCAACGCCGGCGAGCAGGACGGTCGCAACGGCGGGGAGAAGGATCCTCTTCATGGTGCCTCCTTCAGGCGGTGGGCAGGGTGAAATCGAAATCGTAGAAATGCTGGTGGCCTTCGACGCGGATGCGCATGCTGCCGGCCAGGCCGGTCAGGGCGCCGGTGCCGGAATCGGGCACGACCGTGATGACGAGGCTGGGCTGGCCGCGGTTCATCTGGCCCTGGTGCACCAGGGCGAAGCTGCCTTCGCGGCCCTGCAGGCTGCCCGTCACCGTCTCCAACGCCACATAGGCCGCCGAACCGGCAACGCTGCCGTGGGTGGCCAGCATCTGGCCGGCACCGTGGGCTTCGAGGGCGCCGCGGTAGTGCTTGTCGAGCAGCATGCGGCCGATGGCCGGGCTCTCGGCCCGCGCGTCCTGGGCTGTCATGCCGACGCTGAATTCACCGCTGATCGTCGTCATCGCAGTTCTCCTTGCCGCCGCTGGCCCGATTCGACCACGCGCAGCGGCTCGGCGACCAGGGGCGTGAACAGAGGATTGGCCACGCGCACCGGCACGACGTCCAGGCGCGCGCCGAGCACCGTGTAGTCCTCGCTGCCCAGCAGGGCGCTGCACCAGCCGACCAGGCCGGGGCCGCGGCGCAGCCGGAATTCGAAGCCGATGTCGGCCATGGCATCGCCGGGCCGCGGGTTGGCGCGGTAGGCCAGGCCGCGCACCTCGGGCGACGGGCCATCGAGCAGTTGGGTCAGCGCCTCGAGGATGCAGCCGTCGCCGAGGATGTCGAGGAAATAGCGGTCGGACTGCAGGGCGGGCTCGAAGCCGGGCGCCGCCGGGTCGATGCGCGGCTCGCGCAGCTTGTGCGCGGCGGGCGTCGTCTCACCGCTGGCGAGGTCGTGGCGGTCGCCATGGTCCAGATAGGACAGGCGCGCCCCGCGCAGATTGAAGGCCGGCAGGCTGGCGTCGTGCGTCGCCTCGCCCAGGTCGATCACGACGGCACCGCTGCCGCCTATCACCTCGAGCTCGCTGCCCCTGATGACGACCGCGGCGTTCTCGTCGACGCCCAGGCCCAGGCGATAGCCCAGGGCCTGCAGGGCCGGCAGCATGCGGCCGATGCGGCCGCGCTTCAGGAAATGCTGGTCGACCAGCAGCTCGGGCATGACGAAACCGAAGCCGCGGTCGTACTCCTGGCCGGCCCGCCACTGGCCGCGCAGTACGGCGAGGTTGTCCATGGCGTCTCGGAACATCAGCCGGCTCATGACGGCAGCACCCGCGCTGGTGCCGGCAATGACGCCACCGGCCGCGAAGACGGCGCGGATGGCCTCCAGCATGGCGGTCGGCTGGCCGCCGGGCTGCAGGGTGTCGACGAGGTATTCCTGGGCGCCACCCGAGAAGAACACCGCCCGGCAGGCGGCGACGCGGGCGATCAGCGCCGGGTCGTTCAGCGTGGCCGCCAGGTCGACGCCCGCCAGATGAGGCGCCAGCGGAACGGCTTCGGCCCGGGCGCCGCAACGGTTCAGCGCGGCGACGATCTGGGCGGCGATGCGCTCCGGCTCGTAGGCCGCCGTGGGAAAGACGGCGATGGCCGCGCCGGCGCCGCCGGCTTCTTCGACGATGCGCTGCCAGACGGCGTCGCTATCAGCTTTGAGCGCACCGCCAATGACGATGACGGTGCCGGCAGGGGCGTGGGAGGTCAAGGTGGGACAGCAGGCCCGGCGCGCTGGCCGGGCGGGATCGAATCACAAGCCTGTCATCTTGGCAGGTCCGGGCGTGTCGCGACAGCGGGGCATGCCCGAGGAAGCGCAAGCAGCGGTGAGCAAAGGCTGCAAGCCGTCACTGCCCCGCCGGCGCCGAGGCGGAGGGGACGGGTATCACTGGCGCCGGCGTCTTCGGCGGCGTCCAGCCGCCATACAGCGGCATGGGCAGGCGCACCGGGCTGATGTCGAGGTAGAGGTTGGTCACGGTGAACTGCTCGCCGCCGAACTCCTCGGTGCTCCAGCCGAGCGAATCAGAGCCCTTGTAGAGGCGGAACAAAAAACCCAGTTCGGCCAGCGGGTCGTTGGCGCGTGGCAGCACGTCGAAGGCCAGGCCCTTGACCTCCTTGCGCACGCTGTCGATGAGGCGACTCATGGCACCCGAGATGGTCGAGTCGCCCAGCATGTCGAGGTGGAAGACGTCGTCGGTGTAGTAGGGCTTGAAGTTGGGCGACTCGGCGTCGTGCAGCTCGCCGCGCAGCTTGGGGGCCGACGGCGTCGTCGAGCGCGCGCGCAGGTGGTAGCGATCGCCATGCTCCAGATAGGACAGGCGGGCGCCCTGCACGTTGAAGGCGCCGAGCGACGAGTCGCTCTTGGCCTCGCTCAGGTCCACGACCAGCGCGCCGCGGTCGCCGATGACCTCGATCTCGTCTCCGCGGATGATGGCGGCGGTGTTCTCGTCCACGCCCAGGCCGAGCTTGTAGCCCTTGGCCATCATCAGCGGGATCATGCGGCCGAAGCGGCCGCGCTTGAGGAAGTGCTGGTCGACGAACAGGTGGGGGCCGACGAAGCCCAGGCCGCGGTCGACCTGTTTGCCGTCGGCGAAACGACCCTTGAGGATGTTGATGACGCTGGGCGCGTCGCGGAACATGATGGTGCTCATGATGGCGGCGCCGGCCGAGGTGCCGGCCACGACGCCGCCCTTGCGGTAGACGTCCCAGATGGCCTCCAGCATGGGCGTGCTCTGGCCGCCGGGCTGCAGCACGTCGACGATGCGCTCCTGCGTGCCGCCGGTGAAGAAGATGCCTTTGGCCGCCTTGACCTTGGCGATCAGGGCCGGGTCGCGCACCACCTTGCTCAGGTCCACCCACAGGAATTTGGGCGCCACCGGCAGGGCCTCGGCCACGGCACCGCGACGCTGCAGCAGGTCGACGACCTGCTTGGCGCTGGCTTCGGGATCCTCGCTGGCGGTGCCGAAGACGACGAAGCGGGCACCCTTGCCGCCGGCCAGCTGCACGATGCGCTGCCAGACCTCCTCGTTGTCCGCCTTCAGAGCGCCACCGATGGGCACCGCATAGCCACGGATGGCCGGTTCGGCATCGACGGCGGGCGCCGGGGCGGGAGCGGGGGTCGGGGCAGCCTTGGCAGGTGCGGGGGCGTTGCCGCGCGGGGTCGAGGCCGGCGTGGCGGGTCGAAACAGCCTGAAACCCTGAGGCGCGCTCGCCGCAGCCGCCGCCGTGGGAGTGGCCGCGTGCACATCCGCAGCCATTGCCATCGCTGCCATTGCGGCCCAGATCCATGCCCTCATGCCCTCTACCCTCCTTGGTCAGACTGCGCATGATGACAGAGGCCCGATGACCATTCGCCCCTAATTCGAACGACGGATGCGTGGCGCGGGCGAGACGAATCGACGCCTGGAAACCGGCAGCTAGCGGCGCCATGCCTAGACTCGCGCGAACCAAGGAGGCCCATCCAATGAAAACGCCCTGCCCTTTCCCACTCGTCGCATCTGCCGCTGCCGCAGCCCTGCTCGCGCTGAGCGGCGCCGCCCAGGCCCAGTCGACGCTGGAGCGCGTCGAGATCACCGGCACGGCGATCAAGCGCATCGAAGGCGAGACGGCGCTGCCGGTGCAGGTCATCACGCGGGGCGAGATCGACAAGGCCGGCGTGACGACGGCGGCCGAGCTGGTGGCCCGCATCAGCGCCAGCGCCAACAACCTGACGGACGGCGGCAGCGTGGGCTACGGGGGCTTTCGTGACCAGATGGGCTTCAACGCCGCCAACCTGCGCGGCCTGGGCGTGTCGTCCACCCTGGTGCTGCTGAACGGCCGGCGCATGGCCAACTTCGCCTCGCCCGGCGACTCGGCCGGCGTGGACCTCAACAGCATCCCGGCCGCGGCCATCCAGCGCGTCGAGATCCTGCTGGACGGCGCCTCGTCGCTGTACGGCTCCGACGCCATCGGCGGCGTCATCAACTTCATCACCCGCAAGGATTTCTCGGGCGTCGAGCTCAACGCCCTGGCCGGCAACACCACCGAAGGCCATGGCGGCACCAAGCGCTCGGCGACGCTGGCGGGCGGCTTCGGCGACTTCGGCCGCGACGGCTTCAATGTCTTCGGCGTCATCGACGTGCAGAAGACCAGCAGCCTGAACGCGTCCAAGCGCCAGTTCATCAAGGACCTGGACATCCCCGGACGCCTGCCCGACCTGCTGTCCAGCGCCAGCTTCCCCGGCAATATCCGGCTGTCGAGCTCTCAGCGCGACACGCTGATCGGCGAGGGTTACAGCAGCAATGGCTCGACGGTCATCGACTCCAGGACCGTCAACCCCGCGGCCGCCAACGGCTGCAACCCGCCGGCCAGCCTCTATCTGCCCGACGGCATCGGTGGCGTGGACGGCTGCACCTTCGACTACATGCGCGACATCGAGCTGTATCCCAAGTCGACCAAGAGCAGCGTCTTCACTCGTGGCATCTTCAACGTCGGCGGCGGCCAGCAGGCCTTTGCCGAGGTCTCGCTGGCGCGGGCCCGCACCTTCTACACCGGCACGCCCAACCGCGTCGACGCCGACATGGACGTGTCGCGCGTGCCCGCCTTCGCCGGCAGTTCGCTGAACAGCCTGGCCGCCGACGACGAGGACCGTGTCATCACCGTGCGCACCCGCCTGGCCGAGGCCGGCCTGCGCACCAGCGAGCTGGTCTCGACCACCCAGCGCGTCGTGGCCGGCATGACCGGCCTCGTGGCCGGCTGGGACTATGAATGGGCGCTGAACCACAGCACCAGCAAGGTCTCCGACCGCGACTACCAGGGCTATCTGAACGAGCAGATGGTCCGCGACGGCTTCGCCAACGGCACACTGAACGCCTTCGGCCCGTCCAGCGCTGCCGGCCTGGCCCTGTACGAGAAGGCCCAGATCCGCGGCGAGGTGCGCCATGCCACCGGCAACATGGACAGCCTGGACTTCAAGGCCTCCAAGGCGCTGGCTCAGCTGGCCGGCGGCGATCTGGCCGTGGCCATCGGTGGCGAATACCGCCGCGAGAAGCAGAACTACCATCAGTCCGACGCGCTCAAGCAGGACCTCATCCTCGGCGAGACCTCGCAGGGCCCCGATTCCGACTTCGGCAAGTCGCGCAAGGTGGGCGCCGTCTTCGGCGAACTCAGCGCCCCCATCACCAAGCAGCTGGAACTGCAGGCGGCCATGCGCTACGAGCACTACCAGGTCAGCGGCGGCGCGCTCAGCCCCAAGCTGGGCCTGAAGTACGTGCCCATGAAGGAGTTGCTGCTGCGCGCCTCCATCGGCAAGGGCTTCCGCGCGCCGAGCCTGTCCGACCTGTACCGCCCCGTCACCGAAGGCTCGTCGGCCACGCTGGTGGACCCGGTCTGCATGGCCGCCGACCCCAGCAACACCGTCACCGACTGCTCGGACATCTGGGTCACGGAGAACTTCAGCAACGCCAAGCTCAAGCCCGAGAAGTCGCGCCAGTTCTCGCTCGGCATGGTCTTCGAGCCCAGCCGCGGCGTCAGCCTGAATGCCGACTACTGGAACATCGAGAAGACCAACCTGATCAGCACGCTGGGCGTCGACGTCATCCTGTCCGACCTGGCCAAATACGGCAGCCTGGTGCACCGCGACGCCGACAACGCCATCGACCACATCGACCTGATCAAGGAGAACCGCGGCAAGCAGCGCATCTCGGGCCTGGACCTGGGTGTGAATCTGAGCGGGCTCAAGACCGGCTTCGGCCAGTTCGGCCTGCGCGTCAACGGCACGCTGACGCTGAAGTCCCAACAGCAGACCGGCGACGGCGACCCCTTCGTCAGCAACCTCGGCGTCTTCATCAACGACGGCGTCGTGCAGCGCTGGCGCCACACCATGGCGCTGGACTGGGACGCCGGCCCGGTGTCGATGACGCTGTCCAACAGCTATCTGCAGGGCTACAACGACCAGCACATCATCGGCAAGCCCGACCGCAAGGTGTCGAGCTATTCGCTGTGGAATCTGTCGGCCGCCTTCGAGGCCACCAAGTCCCTGACCTTCCGCGCCGGCGTGCAGAACCTCACCAACGAGACGCCGCCGTTCTCGCAGCAGGCCTGGTTCTTCCTGTCGGGCTACGACCCCAGCTACACCGACTCGCGCGGCCGCTTCGTCTACGCCAGCGTCAAATACAGCTTCAAGTGACGAGTTGACGGACCCAGTCCGGCAGGGCGATGGCCTTGTCGGTCTGGGCGTCGAACCACAGCGTCGTCGCGCCGCCCTCGGCGTAGATGACGCCGGGTTCGTCCACCCGCTCCAGCGTGATCCAGGTTTCGAAGCTGGTGCGGCCGGGGTCGCTGACGTAGTGCCTGGCGATGACCTCGCCCGGCACCTTCAGCTGCCGGTAGAAGTTGCAGAAGGCGTTGACGATGACCGGCCCCTGCCCGCCCGGATTGGGCGGCGCACCGATAGAGGCCAGCCAGTCCACCCGCGCCATCTCCAGGTAGCGGAAATACAGGGTGTTGTTGATGTGGCCCATGGCATCCATGTCGCCCCAGCGCATCTGGATGCGCAGCTCGAAGGTCAGCTTCTTTTCGGCCGGGACGACATATCTCATGGGGTGATGCCCAGCTCGGCGGCGATGCGGTTGACGAGCTGGCACAGCGAGGCCACCTCGGCGCGCAACAAGGCGACTTCCTCGTCACGCGGCATGGCCGCCACGGCCGCCTGCTCGACCGAAGCCACCGGCCCGCACAGCAGATGGGCCCAGCGCGCCTCGCGGGCGCCCGGCGCCTTGGCCAGCTTGATGGCGAAAGGCTGCTCACGCCCGGCCAGTTCTTCCAGGAAGCCTTCGACCGAAGACACATCGGCAAAGCGATGCAGCCTCTCGGTGTTCTGGCGCAGTTCGGCCGCCGTCTGCGGGCCGCGCAGCATCAGCTGGGTCAGCAG
>CBHWBD010000220.1:0-8647 GCA_966111775.1 uncultured Comamonadaceae bacterium
CGTCGAAGTGCTTGAGGTCCATGACCATCACGTCGTCCCACAGGCCCAGCGCCTTGAGGTCACGCACGAGCGATTCGTTGATGACGGTGAACTCGCCGGACAGGTTGGACTTGACCGACAGATTGCCGAAGCAGGGCTCGATCGACGCGTCGACGCCGATGATGTTGGAGATGGTGGCCGTCGGGGCGATGGCGATGCAGTTGCTGTTGCGCATGCCGAAGTGAGCGATGCGGCCACGCAGCGAATCCCAGTCCAGCGTCGTCGAGCGGTCCACTTCGACATAGCCGCCGCGTTGCTCGGCCAGCAGATCGATGGAGTCGATGGGCAGGATGCCGCGGTCCCACAGCGAGCCCTTGTAGGACGAATAGCGGCCGCGTTCCTCGGCCAGTTCCGTCGAGGCCCAGTAGGCGTGATAGCAGACGGCTTCCATCGAACGGTCGGCGAATTCGACGGCGGCTTCGGATGCGTAAGGCGTGCGCAGCTGGTACAGCGCGTCCTGGAAGCCCATGATGCCCAGGCCGACCGGACGGTGGCGCAGGTTGGAGTCGCGGGCCTTCTTGACGGCGTAGTAGTTGATGTCGATGACGTTGTCGAGCATGCGCATGGCCGTGCGCGTCGTCTTCTTCAGCTTGACCTGGTCGATGGCGCCATCCTTGATGTGCTGGGCCAGGTTGACGGAGCCGAGGTTGCAGACGGCGATCTCGCTGTCGTTGGTGTTCAGCGTGATCTCGGTGCACAGGTTGGACGAGTGCACCACGCCGACGTGCTGCTGCGGGCTGCGCACGTTGCAGGCGTCCTTGAACGTGATCCAGGGGTGGCCCGTCTCGAACAGCATCGACAGCATCTTGCGCCACAGGTCCTTGGCCGGCATGCGCTTGAAGAGCTTGAGCTCGCCGCGGTCGACCTTGTTCTCGTAGCCGACATAGGCCTCCTCGAAGGCCTTGCCGAACTTGTCGTGCAGGTCCGGGCAGGTCGAGGGGCTGAACAGCGTCCAGTGGCCGCCATCCATCACGCGCTTCATGAACAGGTCGGGAATCCAGTTCGCCGTGTTCATGTCGTGGGTGCGGCGGCGGTCGTCGCCGGTGTTCTTGCGCAGGTCCAGGAACTCTTCGATGTCCAGGTGCCAGCTTTCCAGGTAGGCGCACACGGCGCCCTTGCGCTTGCCGCCCTGGTTCACGGCGACGGCCGTGTCGTTGACGACCTTCAGGAAGGGCACGACGCCTTGCGACTTGCCGTTGGTGCCCTTGATGTGCGAGCCCAGGGCGCGCACCGGGGTCCAGTCATTGCCCAGGCCGCCGGCGAACTTGGACAGCAGCGCGTTTTCCTTCAGCGCCTCATAAATACCGTCGAGGTCGTCAGAAACCGTCGTCAGATAGCAGCTCGACAGCTGCGAGCGGCGCGTGCCGGAGTTGAACAGGGTCGGCGTGCTCGACATGAAGTCGAAGCTGGACAGCACTTCATAGAACTCGATGGCGCGGGCTTCGCGGTCGATCTCGCCCAGGGCCAGGCCCATGGCCACGCGCATGAAGAAGGCCTGCGGCATCTCGATGCGCACGTCTTCGATGTGCAGGAAGTAGCGGTCGTACAGGGTCTGCAGGCCGAGGTAGTCGAACTGCAGGTCACGTTCGGCCTTCAGCGCGGCGCCCAGCTTGGCCAGGTCGTACTGGCCGAGCTTCTCGTCCAGCAGCTCGGCCTTGATGCCCTTCTTGATATAGCCGGGGAAGTACTCGGCATAGCGGGCCTGCATCTCGCCCTGCGTCACTTCACCGCCGATGATCTCGCGGCGGATGGTGTGCAGCAGCAGGCGCGCGGTGGCGCGGCTGTAGCCGGGGTCCTTCTCGATCAGCGTGCGAGCGGCCAGGATGGCGGCCTTGTAGACCTCGTCGATGGCGACGCCGTCATACAGATTGCGCTGGGTCTCGGCCAGCACGGGATCGGGCTTGACGTCGGCGCCGAGGTTCTCGCAGGCCGAGGCGATCAGCGACTTCAGCGCGCCGAGGTCCAGCGGACGACGCTCGCCGCCGTCCATCACCATGAATTGGGGCTCGGCCGCGCGCGTGGCTTCGCCCTGGGCGGCGCGCTCCTGGGCACGGCGCTCGCGGTAAAGCACATAGGCGCGGGCCACGTCATGCTGGCCGCTGCGCATCAGGCCCAGCTCGACCTGGTCCTGCACGTCTTCGATATGGAAGGTGCCACCGCTCGGACGCGAACGCAGCAGGGCGCGCACGACGTTCTGGGTCAGCTGTTCCACCGTCTCACGCACGCTCGCCGAAGCAGCACCACTGGTGCCGTGCACGGCCAGGAAAGCCTTCATCAGCGCGACGGCGATCTTGCTCGGCTCGAACGAGACCACCGCGCCGTTGCGGCGAATGATCTGGTAGGCCTGGTAGGTCGACAGTGTGGGCTGGGTGGCGGCTGCGGGCGCGTCGGATTCAAACGCGACCGGTGCGGCAATGGCGCTGGCCTGGCCGGAGACGGCTTGTTGCATGAGGGAATCCTTTATCGAAAAACTGCAAAGCGATGCGCGGCTCGAACCCGGGGGCGGGCCATCGCATCGTGGGGGGCTTCTAAAGAGGTGTTTCGTCCCTGCCGGTCCATGACGCGGCCGGCTTGGCGGCACGCTTCCCTGGTGTGTCGCCGCGGGCCACAGGCCTCGGCGAACAACGCGTCCAGAGAGATGGTCATGGGGGGTCGACTGGGTCAGCAGGATAGCACGAGAGAACACTATATATGTGGCACCCCGCCCCCTCAAGCCACTACGGATAGTGTGAAACCCAGGGTCGCCCATCTCCCAAAAACCGAGGGTGCGCGCCGCTTGTGCCGATCAATACGGGGCTTGCAAGCGGCAACCCGCATGGGCATTGAGCATGCGGGCCAAAACCCGCCGCGAGGCCGCGCCAATACTCGATCTGCGCTGCTGCGCCCGCCCTTGCGCGCAGACCCGCCGCGGATTCAAGCAGGGCAAATCCCGAGAGGGAATATTCAGCTGTCCCCGGCCGAGATCGCCAACCGCGCCATGCGATAGCGGATCTGCCGCAGCGACAGTCCCAGGCTGGCCGCCGCCGCCGTGCGGTTGAACCGGTGCAGCTCCAGCGCACGCAGCAGGATGGCCCGCTCGACCTCGTCGAGATAGCGCGCCAGATCGGACGGCAATTCCTCGGGCAGGGACACGCCCTCGGCCACGGGCGCCGCCTCGACGGGCAGATCGACCAGCCCACCGAACTGCGATTCGCTGCGGCTCTCGTCCAGCAGGGTGTCGGGCAGGCCGAGGTCGTCGGCGTCTATCCACTCGCCCCCCGAAAGCGCGAGGGCGCGATGCAGCAGGTTCTCCAGCTCGCGCACATTGCCCGGGAAGGCATAGCGCGACAGCGTCTGCAGCGCCCCCGCCGTCAGCCGCGGCGCAGGCGACACGCCGGCATCCTGGGCGATGCGCGTCAACACGCGCGTGCTGATCAGGCCCAGGTCCTCGAGGCGCTCACGCAGCGGCGGCACGCGAATCTGGATGACGTTGAGGCGGTAGAACAAGTCCTGACGAAAACGCCCCGCCGCGACTTCGGCGGCCAGGTCCTTGTGCGTCGCGCTGAGGATGCGCACATTGATGGGGCTTTCGGCCGTCGCGCCGACCGGCCGCACCGAACGCTCCTGGATGACGCGCAGCAGCTTGCTCTGCATGGCCAGCGGCAGGTCGCCGATCTCGTCGAGGAAGAGCGTGCCACCATCGGCTGCCTGGAAAAAGCCCTCGCGGTCCTCGTTGGCGCCGGTGAAGGCCCCCTTGCGATAGCCGAAGAACTCGGCCTCGAGCAGGTTCTCGGGAATGGCCCCGCAGTTGACGGCAACGAAGCGCCGCTCGGCGCGCGCACCGTGGTCATGGATGGCGCGCGCCACCAGTTCCTTGCCCGTGCCCGACTCGCCCTGCACCAGCACCGGCGCCATGCTGCGCGCGACCTTGTCGATCAGCGCCCGCACCGCGCGGATAGGCGTGGATTCGCCCACCAGGCGCAGCGCCGTGGCCGGCCCGGCCTGCGCGGGCGCCTCTTCGATCGGCGCCGGCTCGGCGACCACCCGGCCCAAGGCCGAACCGACGACGAGGCGGAACTGGCGCAGATCGACCGGCTTGGTGAGGTAGTCGTAAGCCCCGGCCTTCAAGGCCTCGACAGCGTTCTCCGCCGAACCGAAGGCCGTGATGACGATGGCCTTCTCCGGCCGCCCCGCCTGCTCCAGCCAGCGCAGCAAGGCCAGGCCCGAGCCATCGGGCAGCTTCATGTCGGTGATGACGGCGCTGTAGGTCTCGGCCTGCAGATGCTCCAGCGCCTCGCCCACCGATCCGGCGCTGTCGATCTCGTAGCCCTCGCGCAGCAGCGTCAGCTCATAGAGCGTGCGCAGGTCGGGCTCGTCATCGACGACCAGCAGGCGAACAGGCGGCGTAGTCATGCAGAAAATGCAGATGGGGGCGTGCGGATGCGCACGCGGAACTCGTTGGCCGTCGCGTCGGCGGCGCGGCGGTAGTCGATGTGGGCGCCGTGGCGCTCGCACAGCTCACGGCAAATATAGAGGCCCAGGCCCGAGCCGCGGCTGCGCGTCGAAAAGAAAGGCTCGAAGAGATGGCGCTCGATCTCCGGCGGCACCGGCGCGCCGGCGCTGTGTACGACAAGATTCAGCACCTCGCCCTCGCGGTCCACGGAGACGCGGATGGTGCCTGCCCCCGGCTCGGCATGGCGATGCGCGTTGTCCAGCAGGTTGACGAGGATGCGGCGCAGATGCTCGGCGTCGAACAGCCCCATCAAGCCTGGCGCAGCGATCTGTAGCCGGAAGCGGCTTTGCTCGCCGGGGCGCACGTCGTTGACCCGGGTCCACTCGCTGCAGGTTTCGCGCACGATGGCGCCGACGTCCAGCGCCTGGGTGTCGGGCTGCACGCCGGGTGCCAGCTCGCTGACGTCGTCCACCAGGCGCTTGAGCCGCTGCACGTTGGACGCCACCATCTGGGTCAGCTGCTCGGCACGCATGCCGGCAACGTCCTCGGCAATCAGCGCATTCGCCTGCGCGATCGCGGCCAGCGGGTTGCGGATTTCATGCGCAATGCCGGCCGACACCCGGCCCATCGCCGCCAGCTTTTCCTGTCGGGTGCGCGCCAGCAGCTCGCGGTTGTCCTCGACGAAGAGCACGCAGAGTTCCTCGCTGCCTTCGCGCTGGCGCGTGAAGCGCAGCCGCAGGCGCAGGCTGCGCGCGGCACCGCTCTCCAGGGCCAGGGCCACGTCGACCTCTGCGCCGACGCCGCTTGGGCTGCCCGCGTAGGCCCTCTCCAGCGCCAGCACCAGCGGCTGCCAGTCGGTGCGGCCGCGCAACTGCCAGCTCAACTCACCGCTGGCCGCACCGAGCAGCACATGGGCCGCGGGATTCATCGCGCGTACGCGGCCGCGCCGGTCGACGACCAGCACGCCTTCCTGCATCTCGTCGATGACGAGGCGGTTCAGCTGCTCCTGCTGCCGTGCAAGCGCGAGGCTGCCACGCGCCGCCTTCTCTTCCCGCGCCAGGCGGGCGCTCAGCTCGCTGGCCAGCAGGCTGACGGCGAACAGACCGCCACCGACCAGACCCGCCTGCGTCGTTTTCAGGCCCACGTCCGCGCCGGACAGCAGCGACCAGGCAGCGGCCGCCAGCAGGCCGAGCGTCGCCATGGCCGCGGTCGCCAGCGCCAGCAGGCGCGGGCTCAGCACCGCCGCCATCAGCACCGGCATGACGAAGAGGGCGCCGTAGTTCACGCCGCTCGGGTCCAGCGCATGCAGCGCGCCGAACAGGATCAGGTCCACGCCGATGGCGCTCCACCAATGCACGCTGCTGATGCGGGCGAGGTTGCGTGCCGATGCACCGCGCCGCAACTGCGGCACCAGCCACAGCGCCAGGGCCGCTGCGGCATAGGACACGCTCAGGGCCAGGGTCGAACGCGCCGGCGGCGTGCCCAGGATGGCGGTGATCAGCTGGGCGACGACCAGCGCCAGGCCCAGGGCGGCGCGCGCCGACAGGAAGGCGCGGTAGAGGCGCTCGAACGAAGCGCTGGCCTCGGCCGGCGCCTGCGCCGGCGGCTGCTCGACGAACCAGCTTCCGGTGCCAGCCAACTCAGGCCTGCCCCTGACGGGCCTCGAAGCTGGCGCGATGCGCCGCGCTGCAGAACACGCCGCCCTTGCCCGGCAAGGCCTCGTCGGCCGGCAGATGCATGCCGCATTCAGCGCAACGCAGCATGGCCTGAGGCGGCGCCGGTGGCTGGGGCTTGCGCGCCTCGGGCTCGCGCGGCCGCGAACGCTTCAGGCCGAGCACAAAGAAAAAGCCGGCCAGCAGCACCAGCAGCAACAGGTATTTCATGAGCCGCCCCCGGTGACGCCGCGCTGCAGGATGACCTCCAGCACGAAGCGCGAGCCGGCATAGGACAACAACAGCAGGGCCGCGCCGGCATAGAGCCAGCGCGTCGCGCGCCGGCCGCGCCAGCCATAGATGCGCCGGCCCACGAGCAGGCCGGTCAGCACCAGCCAGCCCAGCACGGCGAGCAGGTTCTTGTGATCCCAGCGCCAGTGCGGCGTGAACCACCAGCCCAAGGCAATGGCCAGGGACAGCACGCCGACGCCCGCAGCCACGAACTGGAAGGTCAGGCGCTCCAGCCGCAGCAGCGGCAGTCCGCCCGGCGCCGTCTGCTTCTGGCGCAGCCTCGTCTCGGCGCGATTCATCAGCGCCGCGTGCAGCACCGCCACACCGAACAGACCATAGGACGCCAGGCCCAGCACCCAGTGCAGCGGCGCCCACGGCGATGCGGCGAGCGGCCGGCTCTCGCCGGGAAATCCCCAGGCCAGCAGCACCGCGGCCGCGGCCAGCCAGGCCAGCACGCGGCGCACGCTGTGCAACGGCAGGAAGCGGCTTTCGACCAGATACACCGTCAACACCAGCCAGGTCGTCATCGACAGGGCCGGCGCGAAACCGAAGCGGGCGCCGGGTTCGGTCAGCCCGTAGCCGCTGATATCTATATAGAGGGCGACGAACTGGGCCGTCCAGGCCAGGGCCATGGGCGGCACGGAGCGCAGCGGCCGGCGCACCGCGGCGTCGGCGTCCCCGGCCCGCGAGCGCAGCAGGCCGACCCAGACGTAGCCCAGCAGGGCCAGCACGCTGGCAACGGTCAATACGAGGCTCGGCCCGACCGCGCCGGCGGTGCCGGCATCTGCAAGAGGGGCGGGCGATAAACTCATGGCTGCAGTGTACTTTTGGGTTCCGTGCGTTCTGCCGGACATCCACTCCCCGATCCCATGGCTTCCAACCTCACCGACCGCCTGAGTCGCCTCGTCAAGACGATGCGCGGCCAGGCCCGCATCACCGAGAGCAATGTGCAGGACATGCTGCGCGAAGTGCGCATGGCCCTGCTGGAGGCCGACGTGGCCCTGCCGGTGGTGCGCGACTTCATCGCCCGCGTGAAGGAGAAGGCACTCGGCCAGGAGGTCGTCGGTTCGCTGAACCCCGGCCAGGTGCTGGTGTCCGTCGTGCACAAGGAACTCGCCGCCACCATGGGCGAGGGCGTGGTTGACATCAACCTGGCCGCCCAGCCGCCCGCCGTCATCCTGATGGCCGGCCTGCAGGGTGCCGGCAAGACGACGACGACGGCCAAGCTCACCAAGCACCTGATCGACAAGCGCAAGAAGAAGGTGCTGACGGTCTCCGCCGACGTCTACCGCCCGGCCGCCATCGAGCAGTTGAAGACGGTCACAAGCCAAGCCGGTGGCGAATGGTTCCCGTCCGCCCCTGACCAGAAGCCGCGCGACATCGCGCTGGCCGCGCTGGACTACGCCAAGCGCCACTACATCGATGTGCTGCTGGTCGACACGGCCGGCCGCCTGGCCATCGACGAGGCGCTGATGGCCGAGATCAAGGAGCTGCACAGCGTCCTGAATCCCGTCGAGACGCTGTTCGTCGTCGACGCCATGCAGGGCCAGGACGCGGTCAACACCGCCAAGGCCTTCAAGGAAGCCCTGCCGCTGACCGGCGTCATCCTGACCAAGCTCGACGGCGACTCACGCGGCGGCGCGGCCCTGTCCGTGCGACAGATCACCGGTGCGCCGATCAAGTTCGCCGGCGTGTCCGAGAAGATCGACGGCCTCGAGGTCTTCGATGCCGAACGCCACGCCGGTCGCGTGCTGGGCATGGGCGACATCGTCGCCCTGGTCGAGCAGGTCACGCAGAACGTCGACCTCGCCTCGGCCCAGGCCATGGCCGAGAAGCTCAAGAGCGGCAGCGGCTTCGACCTGAACGACTTCCTGCAGCAGATCGCGCAGATGAAGAAGATGGGCGGCCTCGGCGGCCTGATGGACAAGCTGCCGCAGAACATGATGGGCAACAAGCAGCCCGGCCAGGCGGACATGGACCGCGCCGAGCGCGACATGAAGCGCATGGAGGGCATCCTGCGCTCCATGAGCGCCAAGGAACGCGCCCAGCCGGCCCTGCTGATGGATGGCAAGAGCAAGGCCAGCCGCAAGCGCCGCATCGCCGCCGGCGCCGGCGTGCAGATCCAGGACGTCAACCGCCTGCTGAACCAGTTCGACCAGATGCAGCAGATGATGAAGAAGATGAAGGGCGGCGGCCTGATGAAGATGATGAAGCGCATGGGCGGCATGAAGGG
>CBHWBD010000221.1:0-8511 GCA_966111775.1 uncultured Comamonadaceae bacterium
GACCAGGGGGTCGAGTCGTTTGGCGGCGTCCAGCAGGCCGGCGCGCGTCTCGGGGCTCATCTCGGGGAAGGGATGGCGGGGCGCGTCGCTGGCGATGACGCCGCCGGCCTTCATCAGCGCCTTGGCGGTCAGGATGCCGCCCTGGCGGTTTTCGTAGTTGATCAGCGGCAGCCAGCGGCCGTACTCGACGACGGCGGTCTCGCGGTCACCGGCGTGGAAGGCGTCGAAGATCTTGCGGATGCCGTCGGGGAAGCCGCCGCCGGTCATCGCGCCGGTGGCACCGGCGTCCAGGTCGGCCAGCAGCGTGATGGCTTCTTCACCGTCCCACGGGCCTTCGATGGCGGCGCCGCCGACGCGGATCAGCTCGCGCATCTTGCTGGCGGCTTGCGGCATCTCCAGCTTGAAGTACTTCACGTTGGCGATGGTGTTGGCCATGCGCGCCAGGAAGGGCACCGACAGCGGCGTGCCGGCCACCGGGGCGTCCTGGATCATGATGGGAATCGAAATCGCATCGGACAGGCGATGGTAGAAGCTCTCGATCTGGCCTTCGGACACGCGGAAGGTGGCGCCGTGATAGGGCGGCATGACCATGACCATGGCGGCGCCGAGCGATTGAGCCAGTTGGCTGCGCTCGATGCAGATCTGGGTCGAGTAATGCGTCGTCGTGACGATGACGGGTACGCGGCCGGCCACATGCTCGAGGATGGCGCGGGTCAGGGTCTCGCGTTCGGCGTCAGACAGCACGAACTGCTCGGAGAAATTGGCGAGGATGCACAGGCCGGTGGAGCCGGCGTCGATCATGAAGTCGACGCAGCGCAGCTGGCCCGGAATGTCCAGCGTGCCGTCGGCGTGGAAGATGGTCGGAACGACGGGGAAGACGCCGCGGTAGGGGCGGGTGGCGGAGGCGCTCATGATGGGGCCCTTGTCTCTGGGAAGTTGAATGCAAGCGCCGGCGGGCGGCGCACGGCCAGCTGTCATCGCCGGCATTGGTCGACATTAAAGTATGACTATTTATACGAGATCATCGGGGTTAACCCGGAAATCACCGACTTTGCAAACAAAAAAGTATGACTAATAATCCATCCATCGCCAGGCCAAGGCAGCCGGGCCGCATTTGAAAAACGGAGACCGCTGCATGAGTTCCTACGCCCGCTATCCCAGCCTTCAGGACCGGGGCGTCCTGATCACCGGCGGGGCCACCGGCATCGGCGAGACCCTGGTGGAGGCCTTTGCCACCCAGGGCGCCAAGGTGGCTTTCATCGATCTGGCGGCAGACGAAGGTCAGGCGCTGGCCGCACGCCTCGCGGGCTCACGCCATGCGCCTCAGTTCGCTGCGGCCGACCTGACCAATGTCGAATCCCTGCGCTCGGCCATAGCCGCCCTGCGCGAGCGCACAGGCCCGTTCACGGTGCTGCTGAACAACGCCGCCAACGACAAGCGGCATTCGGTGGAAGACACCACGCCCGAGTTCTGGGACGCCAGCGTCGCTGTCAACATCAAGCACCAGTTCTTCACCGCTCAGGCCGTGCTGGACGACATGAAGGCGGCCGGCGGTGGTTCCATCATCAACTTCGGCTCCATCAGCTGGATGCTCAAGCAGGGCGGCATGCCGGCCTATACCGCCAGCAAGGCCGCAGCGCAGGGGCTGACGCGCTGCCTGGCGCGCGACTTCGGACCGCACAAGATCCGCGTCAATACCCTGGTACCGGGCTGGGTCATGACCGAGAAGCAGTTGAAGCTCTGGGTCACCGAAGAGACCAAGAAAGAGATCGCCAAGGGCCAGTGCATCAACGAGCCGCTGATGCCGCAGCACATTGCGTCAATGGCGCTCTTCCTCGCTGCTGATGACAGCGCCATGTGTACGGCGCAAGACTTCATCGTCGACGGCGGCTGGGTCTGATGAGTATTGAACGTCGCGACTACGGCCGCCTGCCCGATGGCCGGCCGGTGCATGAGTACACGCTGAGCAACGGCCTCGGGCTCAAGCTGACCGCCATCACCCTGGGTGGCATCGTCACCGGCCTGTGGGTGCCGGATGCCCAGGCTCACAGCGCCAATGTCGTGCTGGGTTTCGACAACCTCGACGACTACGTCCATCGCAACCCGTCCTTCGGCATCATCGTCGGCCGCTATGGCAACCGCATTGCCGGCGCCCGTTTCGAGCTGGATGGCGAAGTCCACATGCTGGGCTGCAATGACGGTCTCAACTGTCTGCATGGCGGCACCGAGGGCTTCGGCCATCGGCTGTGGAATGCCGAGTCCGTCGATCCACGCCCGGGCGAGGCCGCGGCCCTGCAGTTCAGCTACACCAGCCCGCATGGCGAGCAGGGCTTCCCGGGCGAGTTGAAGGTCAGCGTGCGCTACTCGCTCAGCGCCACCGACAACAGCTGGCGAATCGACTACGAGGCGACGACCGACCGCGCCACCGTCGTCAACCTAACCCACCACGACTACTTCAACCTCGCCGGCGACGGCAGCGCGCTGCGCCACCGCCTGACGATTCCCGCGTCGCGCTACAGCGAGGTGGACGAGCACCTGATCCCGCTACGCCACGCTTCGGCGGAAGGCACGCCCTTCGATTTCCGCCAGGCTACGGCCATCGTGGCGCGAATCCGCCGCGCCCATCCGCAGTTGCTGCTGGCCAAGGGCTACGACCACAACTGGCTGCTCGACGGTGAGCCGGACGCCGACGGCGTTCGCCTCGCCGCGACGCTTGAGGACCCGCACTCCGGCCGCCGCATGGACATCCTGACGAGTGAGCCGGCACTCCAGTTCTATTCCGGCAACTTCCTCGACGGCAGCCTGGCAGGACCGAACGGTCGCATCTACCGCCAGGGCGACGGACTGTGCCTGGAGACCCAGCACAACCCCGACTCACCGCATCACGAAGCCAGTGCCGACTGGCCGACCACGGTGCTGAGGCACGGCGAGGTGTGGCGCAGCACGACAATCCATCGCTTCAGCTGATTGCCGTCGAGGACGCCATGGACCTGCCCGCCCACCAACTGACGATGACGGTGCTGATGACGCCGGACACCGCCAATTTCTCCGGCAACGTCCACGGCGGCAACATCCTCAAGCTGCTCGACCAAGTCGCCTATGCCTGCGCCAGCCGCTATGCCGGCCGCTACGTCGTCACGCTGTCGGTGGACCGGGTGATCTTTCGCCAGGCCATCCACGTCGGCGAGCTGGTCACCTTCCTGGCCAGCATCAACATGACGGGCACCTCGTCGATGGAGGTCGGCATCAAGGTCGTGGCCGAGAACATCCGCACCCAGGAGACTCGGCACGTCAACAGCTGCTACTTCACCATGGTGGCCGTGGGCGACGACAACAAGCCCGTGCCCGTGGCGCCGCTGCGTCCCTTCACTCCCGATGAACGCCGCCGCCACGCCGCGGCCATCGCCCGCAAGCAGGCCCGCGCGGCCCTTGAAGCCCGACCCGATGAGCAAGCCTGAACATCCCTTCGCCCTCTCCCTCGCCCAGGCCAACAAGCTCGGCGAAGGCGTGCAGTGGCACGCTCTTTCGGGCCGTTGGTGGTGGACCGACATCGAAGGCGCCTGCATCTACGCCTGGACACCCAGCGCCGCCACCACCTTGCAGGTGCGCCTGCCCGAGCGCGTCGGCTGCTTCGTTCATGGAAAGTCGGGTTCCATCGTCCTGGCCATGGCCAAGCGCCTCGCGCGCCTGACGCTACCCGATCCGCAGGCCACCGGCAGCATCGACGGCCAGCCTGAAGAGATCCTGCCGCTCGAAGCCAACTTGCCCAGCACGCGCGCCAACGACGGGCGCTGCGACCGCAGCGGCAACTTCGTCTTCGGCACGCTGGATGAAGCCAACCCGCGCCAGCGCATTGGCAGCTTCTACCAATACTCCTTGGCCCACGGCCTGCGTCGCCTGGCGCTGGATGGCGTCGGCATTTCCAACAGCATCTGCTTCAGCCCCGACGGCCGGCGCATGTACTACGCCGACACCACCACCACGCGCATCATGGTCTGCGACTACGACGCCGATGGCGCCAGCGTCAGCGAGCCGCGCGTCTTCGCGACCAAGGAGTTCGACGACAACTGCTGGCCCGACGGCTCCATCATCGACGCCAAGGGTTGTCTGTGGAATGCCGAGTGGGGCAATGCCGCCGTGGCCCGCTATGCGCCGGATGGCCGCTTGCTCGCGCGCTACACGGTGCCGGTCAGCAACGTGACATGCCCGGCCTTTGGCGGCCCGGCCGGTGACCAGATCCTCGTCACCACGGCCCGCGTGGGCCTCAGCACTGCCGACCTGATGGCCCGCCCTTTGTCGGGCAGCCTGTTCGGCATGGCCGTCGAGCCGGGGCTCTACCTGCCCGACGCCCTGTTCAACGACGACTGAACGCGCTGCGGAAGACGCCGCCGTCGCCATCCACGCCAGTGGCCGCCGGCAGCCCCATCAGCCGTCGCAGCAGCGGGTAGACCTCGACGTTGTCGAAGTCCGGTAGCACCCGGCTCCCGGCGAAGGCAGGGCCGGTCGCGATGAACAGCGAGTTCATCTCCGGCGCCATGTGGTCGTAGCCATGGTTGCCGCCGGTGGCGGCATTGCGGGGCGCGTTGGCCAGCACCAGCCAGCCCGGTTGTGCGAGGCACAGGATCGGGGGAATGCGCGGGTTCGAACCGTAATGGAAGCGCGCCGGGATGTCGGCCTTGCGCCAGCACTGCATGTGCTCGTGCGGAACGAGCAAGGCATTCTCGACCTGCGCTTCCATGCCTGGCAGCGGCGCGAGGCTGGCGAAGGTGCCGGTCTCGACGAGGTGGTAGAGCTTGGGATCGACCAGCTTGTCGAGCGCGATCGTCCGTTCGCTGCTGGTGGCGGCCATGCCGTGGTCGGCCACGATGACGAGATTGGCCGGCTGGGCGAGGTCCTTCAAGCCGGCCAGCAGTGCGCGGATCGCGCCGTCGACCTGGGCCACGGCCTGCATGGTTTGCGCGCTGTCCGGACCGTAGTCATGGCCGGCGGTGTCGACCTTCTCGAAGTACACCGTCACGAACTTCGGGCGGATCTCGGCGGGCCGGCGCAGCCAGTCCAGCACCGTGTTGACGCGCTGCACGTCGGTGATGGCCTGGTGGTATTGCATCCAGTCCGAGGGGCGCGTGCCCTCGACCTGCCTGTGGCCGTCGACATCCTCCATGCCGCCGATGGCGACGTTGGCACCCGGCCAGAACATGATGGCAGTGCGCAGGCCAGCCCTCTCCGCATCCACCCAGATCGGCGGTGCCGCGTTCCACCACCAGGGGTCATCCGTGGCCATCGTGAAGGGCGCCTTGCGCTCGGGCGACTCCATCCGGTTGCCGACAATGCCATGGCGGTCCGGGCGCAGGCCGGTCACCAGCGTCCAGTGGTTGGGGAAGGTCTTTGTCGGGAAGGACGGGTGCATGACCCCCGAGACGCCCTCGGCTGCCAGCTGCGACAGCGTGGGACTCACGCCGCGTCGCAGGTAGTCCTCGCGGAAGCCGTCGATGGACACGAGGATGGTCACGGGCTGGCGCAGCTCGGTGGTGGTCGGCGCCTGGGTGGCACAGCCGCCGGTCAGGCCCAGCACGACGGCAGTCAGCAGGCCTGCAACGATGGTGGCTGCGCCAGGCAAGGGCCGGGCATCGTGAGGGGGTATCGGCATGTGAGGCGCTGAAGAAGAACCTTCTTCACTTTAGCGTCGGACGTGTCGGCCGCCGTCCGCTTCAACCCCCGAAATCGGCGCCCGCACCTGGCGGCCGCATTGGCGCCTCGGGCGCCGGCCGCGGCCTAGCGCTGACCGGGCTTGCGCACCCAGGCGTCCATCCAGTCCGATCCGGACAGCACGCGGCGTGAGCGCCACATCTCTTCGCTGGGCCGCGCGCTGGCGGGCACGGCGGTCCGGCTCTGTGACGCCGGCTGGCGGGGCTCCGTGGCGGTGGCCGTGAAGCTGAAGTGTTGAAGGCGTCGCATGCGACCTCCTCTTGCATCGAGACAGCACCACCGTAAGCAGTGGCGCGTCAAGAACGCATAAGGACGCGCGGTGGACTACTTGCCGATGCAAAAACTGCTGAAGATGACGCCCAGCAGCTCATCGGCGGAGAAGGCACCGGTAATTTCTCCCAGGGCGTCATGGGCCAGGCGCAGCTCTTCGGCCAACAGGTCCAGGGCCGCATCGCGCTGTTCGGCGATGACGCGGGCCTGCTCCAGGTGCTCGGCCGTGCGGGCCAGGGCCTGCACATGGCGCTCACGAGCGATGAAGAGGCCCTCGGGCACGGCCCGCCAGCCCGCAGTCTTCAGCAGACGCTGACGCAAGGCTTCCAGGCCTTCGCCGGTCTTCAGGCTCAGCGCGATTTCTCCTGCAGGCGCGGCAGCGAGGTCTGCCTTGTTGAAGACCTGCACGATGCGGCTGGCGTCCACGCCGGCGAGCCGCGCGCGGATGCGCTCGTCCTCGGCCTCGTAGTCGGCCTGGCCGAAGCGGCCCAGGTCGTGCAGGAAGAGCACGACGTCGGCATCGGCGATGGCATCCCAGCTGCGCGACACGCCGATGCGTTCGACCTCGTCGGCCGTCGCGTCGCGCAGGCCGGCCGTGTCGGTGATGTGTAGGGGCACACCTTCGATCTGGATGGTCTGGCTGACCTTGTCGCGCGTCGTGCCGGGGATGGGCGTGACGATGGCCAGCTCGGCGCCGGCCAGGGCGTTCAGCAGCGAACTCTTGCCGACATTGGGCTGACCGGCAAGCACCACCTTGAGGCCGTCGCGCAGCAGGGCGCCCTGGCGGGTGCGGGCCTGCACGGCCTGCAGTTGCGCGGTCAGGCGATCCAGGCGACCGAAGGCATCGGCCTTCTCGAGGAAGTCGATCTCTTCCTCGGGGAAGTCCAGCGTCGCCTCGACCAGCATGCGCAGTTGGATGAGCTGGTCGCGCAGCACCCCCACCTCGTGCGACAGCGCACCGCCCAGCGCCCGGCTGGCGCTGCGCGCGGCAGCCTCGGTGCTGGCGTCGATGAGGTCGGCCACGGCCTCGGCTTGCGCCAGGTCGAGCTTGCCGTTCAGGAAGGCGCGCTGGGTGAACTCGCCGGGTTCGGCAAGGCGGACATTGGCACCGGCTTCGATGACGCGCGCCAGCAGCAGCTGCATGACGACGGCGCCCCCATGGGCCTGCAGTTCCAGCACATGCTCGCCGGTGTAGGAGTGCGGCGCCGGAAAGTGCAGGGCCAGGCCCTGGTCGATGGCCGACCCGCTCGCATCACGGAAGGGCAGATAGGTCGCCTCGCGCGCCTTGAGGGTGCGGCCGCAGACGGCCTCGATCAGCGGTGACAGGTCTTGCGACGACGACACGCGCACGATGCCGACGGCGCCTCGCCCCGGGGCGGTGGCGATGGCGGCGATGGGGTCGGCGTGGCGGGAAAGCATGCAGCGATTGTCCGGCCCAATGGAAAACAGCCGCTCGACGAGCGGCTGTTTCAGGTGTTGGCGCGGGGGAGGCTCGGTTCGAGTGCTCTCGTGAGACCCGTCCGGGCCGGTGTTCTCTGCCCCGCGGAGCTATTGAACTGCGGGCGGCGCCAAGAAAAAAGCCCCCGCGTGCGGGGGCTCATTCAGGGGGTGTGAATCAGTTCACGCCCAACCTTTTGTTGATGAGCCACTGCTGGGCGATGGACAGGATGTTGTTCGTCAGCCAGTACAGCACCAGGCCGGACGGGAAGACGAAGAACATGACGCCGAAGGCCACGGGCATGATCCACATCATCTTCTGCTGCATGGGATCGGCTGCCGGCGGGTTGAGCCAGACCTGGAACAGGCTGGAGGCCATCATCAGCAGGGGCAGGATGAAGAAGGGGTCGCGCACCGACAGGTCGGTGATCCACAGCATCCAGGGCGCCTGGCGCATCTCGACGGTGGACAGCAGCACCCAGTACAGGGCCATGAAGATGGGCATCTGCAGGAAGATGGGCAGGCAGCCGCCGATGGGGTTGATCTTCTCCTCGCGGTAGATCTTCATCATCTCCTGCTGCATTTCCTGCGGCTTGTCCTTCAGGCGCTCCTTCATCTCGTTGATGCGCGGCGCGACGGCCTTCATGCGGGCCATGGACTTGTAGGCGCTGGCGTTCAGGCTGTAGAGGGCGATCTTCAGCAGCAGCACCAGGGTGACGATGGTCCAGCCCCAGTTGCCGATGAAGCCATGCAGCTTGTCCAGCAGCCAGAACAGCGGCTCGGCCAGGATGGTCAGCATGCCGTAGTCCTTGACCCGCTCAAGGCCCGGCGCCAGCTTGGAGAGGTTGTTCTCTTCCTGGGGACCGGCGAAGAGGGTGGCCTGCTGGGTAACGCTGGTGTCGGGGGCCAGCGTGGGCAGCGTGAAGACCATGCCGGTCGCGTAGGCGTCGCCGCGCACGCCGGCCTGGCCGGGCAGCTTGCGCACGAAGAACTCGCGATTGCCCGCTTCGTTGACGAGCCAGGCGCTGGCGAAATAGTGCTGCACCATCGAGACCCAGCCGTCATTGGCCTGCTTCTCGATGTCGACCTTGCCCTTGT
>CBHWBD010000222.1:0-8418 GCA_966111775.1 uncultured Comamonadaceae bacterium
CAGCGCCAGCACCTTGCGCGTGGCCGGCGCCGGGCCGATGCCCATGATGCGCGGCACGACGCCGGCCGTGGCCATGCCGACGACGCGGGCACGCGGCTTCAGCCCATGGCGCGCGGCCTGCGCCTCGCTGGCCAGCAGCAGGGCGCAGGCGCCGTCATTGACGCCACTGGCATTGCCGGCCGTCACGCTGCCTTCGGGCTTGACCACGCCCTTGAGCTTGGCCAGGGCCTCGAGGCTGGTCTCGCGCGGGTGCTCGTCCAGCAGCACGCGCACCGGGTCCCCCTTCTTCTGCGCCACCTCGACGGGCACGATCTCGCGCTCGAAGAAGCCGCGCTTCTGGGCTGCGATGGCCTTCATCTGCGAGGCCAGGGCCATGCGGTCCTGGGCTTCGCGCTCGATGCCGAAATCCCCGGCCACGTTCTCGGCCGTCTCGGGCATGGAGTCCACGCCGTACTGCGCCTTCATCAGCTTGTTGATGAAGCGCCAGCCGATGGTGGTGTCGTAGACGGCATTCGTGCGGCTGAAGGCTGACTCGGCCTTGGGCATGACGAAGGGGGCGCGGCTCATGCTCTCGACGCCGCCGGCGATCATCAGACCGGCCTCGCCGGCACGGATGGCGCGCGCCGCCGTGCCGACGGCATCCAGGCCCGAACCGCAGAGGCGGTTGATGGTGCTGCCCGGCACCTCCACCGGCAGGCCGGCCAGCAGGGAAGCCATGCGGGCGACGTTGCGGTTGTCCTCGCCGGCCTGGTTGGCGCAGCCGTAGAGGACGTCGGCCACCTGGGCCCAGTCGACATTCGGGTTGCGCGCCATCAGCGCCTTGAGGGGCAGGGCGCCGAGGTCGTCGGTGCGGATGGAGGACAGCGCGCCGCCGTAGCGGCCGAAGGGCGTGCGAATCGCGTCGCAGATGAAGGCTTGTGTGCTCATCGGAGATAGGGACTGACGCGGTAACGCTCGCCCCGGTAGTGTTGATCGAGTCGGTCCAGCAGCGCGCCGACGGGCGCGGCGCCCCAGAAGGCCAGCCATTCGAAGGGACCGGCCGGATAGTTGACGCCCAGCTTCATGGCCGCATCGGCGCCGGCCTCATCGCAGACGCCCTGGGCGACGGCATCGGCCGCCTCGTTGATCAGCATCGCGATGGTGCGCGCGACGACGAGGCCCGGCATGTCGGCCACCGCGCGCGGCACCAGGCCCAGACGGGTCAGCCATTCGGCGGTGTGGGCATCACCGGCAAAGGCGATGTCGCCGCTGGGCGCCAGCGGCAGGTCGAAGACGGCGGTGCCGGCGCCGAAATCGCGGGCGCGGCGGCCATCGGTCAGGCGCAGCTGGCGGCCATCGATTTCCAGGCCCACCCAGTCGCTGTCCAGCTCACGCACGGCCTCGGGCACGTTGGAGACAAAGCGCTCGGCCAGCGCGCCGCGGCCATGCACGACGACGCGGGGCGCATGCGGCATTGCAATGCTGACGGGCGGCAAGGCCGGTGCACCTTCGGGATAACGGTAGAAGCCGCGCCCGCTCTTGCGGCCGAAGAAGCCGGCGTCGATCAGCTCCTGCTGCACCAGCGACGGCGTGAAGCGGCGGTCGAAGAAGTTGGCGGCGAAGACGGAGTTGGTGACGGCGAAATTGGTGTCGTGGCCGATCAGGTCCATCAGCTCACAGGGGCCCATGCGGAAGCCCGCGGCTCGCAGGCAGGCGTCGATGAGCTCGGGCGCCGCGGCGCGATCCTGCAGCAGCATCAGCGTCTCGGCGTAATAGGGCCGGGCGATGCGGTTGACGATGAAGCCCGGCGTGGAGCGGGTGTGCACCGCCGTCTTGCCCCAGCGGCCGGCCAGCTCGAAGACGGCCTGGGCGATGGCCGGGTCGGTGCCCAGGCCCGATACCACCTCCACCAGCTTCATCAGCGGCACCGGGTTGAAGAAGTGCATGCCGACGAGGCGTTCGGGTTGCTTCATGCCGCGCGCCAGCGCCGTCACCGAGATGGACGAGGTGTTGGTGGCGATGACGGCATCGGCCGGCAACAGGGCCTCGAGTTCGGCGAACAGCGCGCGCTTGATGTCGAGGTTCTCGACGATGGCCTCGATGACCAGATCGGCCGTTGCCAGCGCCTCCACCGGCGTGATGCGCGCCAGCGTCGCCTGGGCAGCCTCGGCCGTCAGCTTGCCCTTGGTGACGAGACCGTCGAGCGTGGACGCCAGCTTGCTCTTGGCCGCCTCGGCCGCGCCGGCGCGGGCATCGAAGAGGGCCACCTCATGGCCGGCCTGGGCGGCCACCTGCGCAATGCCCGCGCCCATCAGGCCGGCACCGACGACGAGGATGCGGGAGTCGTTCAGATTCATGCGTTCGAGGTCCAGTTGGGCTTGCGCTTGCCGAGGAAGGCCGCGAAGCCTTCACGGGCCTCGGGGGTGGTGCGCACGCGGGAGATGGTCTGGGCGGTCAGCTCGCGCACCTCGGCCGTGACGGGGCCGGGCGCGAGGCGGGCGTAGAGCTGCTTGATCTCGGCCTGCGCCTGCGGGCCACAGGCCAGCAGGTCGGCGACGAAGGTGTCGACGGCGGCGTCCAGGCCTTCGGCCGGCACGACGCGCTGCACCAGTCCGACGCGCTGGGCTTCGGCGGCGTCGATGCGGCTGGCCGTCAGCGCCAGGCGACGCGCCTCGCGCAGGCCGACGGCGTTGACCAGATGCGGGCCGATGACGGCCGGCAGGATGCCCATGCGCGCCTCGCTGACCGAGAAGCTCGCCGCCTCGGAGGCAACCGCCATGTCGCAGGCGCAGACCAGGCCGACCCCGCCCCCGAGAGCAGCGCCCTGCACGCGGGCGAGCGTCGGCTTCGGGCATTCGGCAATGCGCGCCAGCATGGCGGAGAAGCGGCGCGCATCGGCGAGGTTGTCGTCCTGCGAAGCCGCGGCGGCTCGCTGCATCCACTGCAGGTCAGCCCCGGCGCTGAAATGCTTGCCGGCCCCGGCAAGCACGATGGCACGCACCGAAGCGTCGCCACCCAGTTCGGCAAAGGCTGCATCCAGCTCGGCGATCAGGGTCTCGTCGAAGGCGTTGAACACGGCCGGGCGGTTCATGGTCAGCACGGCCACGCCATCGTCGCGGCGCTGCAGGTCGAGGGAGGTCCAGGCAGGCATCCGGGCATTCTGCACTTTTCCCGACCGATCGGTCGACTCAACCATCCATACGCGCCAGCCTGCCGTTCGCCGCAAGCCGGCGCGCCGCATCCCGCCCCCCGCCTAGACTCGCCCGCCATGTCTTCCCTGTTCAACGCCCTGCACTGCCGCCAGTGGTTCTACCCGGGCCCGATGCGCGTCTTCACGCCCGAGGAAATGGCCAGGGCCGGCATGCAGCCCTGGCCGGTGGCCGTGGACAGCTACGTGGCCATGAACCTGCTGGCCCTGCTGCCGGCCATGCTGTTCACGCGCCAGGGCACGGGCTGGCACACGCAGGTGCTCTGGTGGGGGCTGTGGTGCGCGCTGGCCGCCGGCACGCTGGCCCTCGCCCGCTCGCTGTGGCGCCACCCGACGCGGGCAAGGCTCAACATCTATTGCTATGGCACGGCCCTGGTCGTCGTCGTCACCGCCGTGACGCTGATGAAGAATGGCGAGGCCGACTGGGTCAAGCGCGAGAACGTCACCTTCATCGCCGCCATGACCGGCGTGCTCAGCGCCTGGTGGATGCTGACGCTGTTCCGCGTGCAGCAGATCGAGGCCAGGCTGCGCGAGCTGCAGAACCAGGAGGCCGAGCTGCGCTTGTCCACGCGCCTGGCCGCCGCTCAGATCCAGCCGCATTTCCTGTTCAACACCCTGGCCTCGCTGCAGCATTGGGTGGACACAGGTGATGCCCGCGCCGCACCGCTGCTGCGCGACTTCACGGCCTATCTGCGCGCCACCCTGCCGATGTTCGAACGCGAGCTGCAGCCGCTGGCCGACGAGATCGAGATGGTGAGGCGCTATCTGGCCATCATGCAGGCGCGGCTGGGCACGCGACTGGCCTTCTCCATCGCCGTGCCGGCCGGCCTCGAAGCCGACCTGCCACCGGGCATCGTGCTGACCCTGGTGGAGAACGCCATCGCCCACGGCATCGAGCCCCAGCTGCGCGGCGGCCATCTCGACATCGCCGCGCGACGGGAGGCCGGCCGCCTGGTGCTGACCATCAGCGACGACGGCCCCGGCCTCGCGCCGGGCTGGGCCGACGGCGTGGGCCTGTCCAACACGCGCCGCCGCTTGGCTGCCGCCTTCCCTCAAGCCACGCTGACCCTGGCCGACGCCCAGCCCGGCTGCATCGCCACCTTGAAAATATGACGCCCCCACGCTCGCTTCGCTCACTGCCCCCCGCGGGGGCGCGTCAGCGCTTTCGGGCGGCCGGGCACCGCTGACATGACCCCCATCACCGCCCTGATCGCCGACGACGAGGAAGCCCCGCGCGAGCAGTTGCGCGCGGCGCTGACCCGCCTGTGGCCCGAGCTGGACATCGTCGCCACCAGCAGCAACGGCGTCGAAGCCTGGGACGACTGCCTGGCCCTTGAGCCGGCCATCGCCTTCCTCGACATCCGCATGCCGGGCCTCACGGGTCTGGAGGTTGGCCGCCGCCTGTCGGCCCTGGCCGCGCCGCCGCTGATCGTCTTCGTGACGGCCTACGACGACCATGCCCTGGCCGCCTTCGACGCCGGCGCGGTCGACTATGTGCTCAAGCCCGTCGACGACGAGCGCCTGGCCCAGGCCCTGACCCGTTTGCGCGCGCGGCTGACGCAACCCGCGCCCGACACCACGGCCCTGCAGCGCCTGCTCGCCAGCCTGCCCCAGGCCCGGCCGGCCATGCGCCCCATCCAGGCCAGTGTGGGCCGCGAGGTGCATCTGATCCCGCCCGAGGAAATCATCTATTTCGAGGCCGACCAGCGCTACACCCGCGTCGTCCACCAGGGCGGCGACGCGCTGATCCGCACGCCGCTGCGCGAGCTGCTGACCCAGCTCGACCCCGACCAGTTCTGGCAGATCCACCGCAGCGTCCTCGTCAACAGCCGCTGCATCGCGCGTGCCGTGCGCGTGGACGAAGGCACCATGGTCGTGACCCTGCGCGGCCGCGACGAAAAGCTGCCGGTGTCGCGACAGTTCCAGGCCCTGTTCAAGGGGCAATGAAGGGCAAACCCTTGGGCAGGCGCCCGGGCCGGCTTCAGACAATCCGCGGCATTCCACAGGTCCCCGGTTCGGGGCCTCACAAGAGACACGACGCCGCCATGCCCACCGCCCTGCCCTCACCCCGCTTCGACCACTTCTACCGCTACGACGAACTCACCGCGCTGCTGTTCGCCTATGCCGAGGCCCGCCCCAACCTGGTGTCGGTGCGCTCCATCGGCAAGAGCTACGAGGGCCGCGACATCTGGGTCATCGTCATCACCAATCTCGCCAGCGGCATGGACATCGACAAGCCGGCGATGTGGATCGACGGGAACATCCATGCAGCCGAGCTGACCGCGTCCACCACCTGCCTCTACTACGTGCACCACCTGCTGAAGGAGCACGGCGGCACCTCGGCCGAGGCCCAGCAGATCAACCGCCTGCTGGACTCGCGCACCCTCTACATCGTGCCGCGCCTGAACCCCGATGGCGCCGAGCTGGCCCTGGCCGACCGGCCGCGCCACATCCGCAGCTCGACCCGCCCCTACCCCTACACCGAGGAGCCCGTCGACGGCCTGACCATGGAGGACGTGGACGGCGACGGCCGCATCCTGACCATGCGCGTGGCCGACCCGCATGGCGGCTACAAGAAGCACCCCGCCGACCCGCGCCTGATGGTGGCGCGCGAACCCGGCGAGCAGGGCGGCGAGTACTACCGCCTCATCCCCGAGGGCTTCATCAAGAACCACGACGGCCTGACCGTGAAGGTCAATTCAGACCGCGAAGGCCTGGATCTGAACCGCAACTTCCCCGGCGAATGGCGCCAGGAATTCGAGCAGCTCGGCGCCGGCCCCTACCCGACCAGCGAGCCCGAGGTCAGGGCCATGGTGGACTTCATCACCCAGCATCCCAACATCGGCGCGGCCATCAGCTATCACACCCACAGCGGCGTGATCCTGCGCCCCTGCGGCACGCGCAGCGACAAGGACATGACGCCCGAGGACCTGTGGCTGTTCCAGAACTTCTCCAAACTGGGCGAGAAGCACACGGGCTATCCGGCCGTCAGCATCTACGAGGACTTCCGCTACCACCCCAAGGACGTCATCACCGGCACCCAGGACTGGGTCTACGAGCACCTGGGCGCGCTGTTCTGGGTCGTGGAGCTGTGGTCGCCGAGCAAGGAGGCGGGGCTGGAGGTCGAGAAGTTCATCGACTGGTACCGCGAGCACCCGGTCGAGGACGACCTCAAGCTCTTGAAGTGGAGCGACGAGAAGTGCGGCGGCCAGGCCCACGTCGACTGGGTGCCCTTCCAGCATCCGCAGCTGGGCGCCGTCGAGATCGGTGGCTGGGACAAGATGAACTACTGGCGCAACCCGCCGCCTCTACTTCGCGAACGCGAGGCCGCCCGCTTTCCGGCCTGGATGACGCAGATCGCCATGAGCCTGCCCAAGCTGGAGCTGATCCGCACCGAAGTGCGAGCCCTCGGCCCCGACATGTGGCGGGTGCGCATGGCGGTCGCCAACGCCGGCTATCTGCCGGCCTATGTGACGCAGCGGGCGCTCGAGCGCAAGACCGTGCGCGGCGTCATGTTCGAGATCCACATGCCCAGCGGCGACCCGGCCATCAGCCTGGTCAACGGCAAGGAACGCATGGAAGGCCCGCAGCTCGAGGGCCACGCCCCCAAGCAGAGTCAATTGGCTTTCCTGTTCAACAAGCAGCCGACGGGCGACCGCGCCGTGGCCGAGTGGGTGGTGCGCGCGCCGGTGGGCACGCGGATCGCGCTGTCGGCCAGCGCGGAGCGCGCGGGGTTGATCCGGACCGAGGTGGTGCTGGACTGACGGGGTTGGGCTGCGCCTGTTGCGCGCCGTCAGGACGCTCGCGTCCCCTCGAGCGACGGGGAGGCGGCCGTGTGGTCGCTTGCTCAAGACCGCGGCGATGCGCTCACGCGATGCATTGGCGGTGCTGCTTCAGGCTGGAAGCAGTCCATTGCAAAAGCAGGATCAGCCCGTCAGCGTTCCTCTACTGCTTCGCTGCTACAGGCTGGTCAACTCTGATGTCTGGCAGCCTCTGACTGGCGCCGGAAATCGCCACTTGGATGGGAGCCGAGCGCTGGTCACCAACATACGCAACGACGCTGATGCGTTCAAGACTTTCTTTGCATCCATCACCGAACACCACAATATCGTCGTAAGGGTGGAAGCGCACTGAAAGGCGGTAGCGTCCCGCTCCGTCGGCAACGGCAATAACTGGGCCAGCTGGGCCGCCGCCTTGAAGCCATGAGACGCCGACTAGCGCACCCGCAGCAGGCCGGCCGACTCTGTCTTCAATTCGCCCTTCCAGCAAATAAGTCCGATCGACGCACCTGGCATGGGCAAGAACCGGAAGCAATGCCAGCGTAAAAACTACGGCGTTCAATTTCATGACGGTGATTTTGCGGTGCGCAAATCGCTAGCGATCCTGATGGCCACGTGGATTGAATACATCGTCACCCATGGCTGCTTCCGCTGCAAAGCAGCCCCTCAAGTCGCCCGAACCACCAGCTCCGTCGGCATGATCTCGCTGGCCGCCACCTGGCCACCAATGAGGTCCAGCACCTTGCGCGCCAGCAGCACGCCACCGTGGTGCCAGTCCTGGCGCACGCTGGTCAGCGGCGGCGCAAAGCTCTGGGCCGCGGGCGAGTCGTCGTAGCCGATCACCGAGACCGCATCGGGCACGGCCAGGCCGGCATCCGTGAAGGCGCGCACGGCGCCCATGGCCAGCAGGTCGCTGGCGGCGAACAGGCCGTCGGGCGCCTTGCCGCCTTTCGCCAGATGGGACTGCACGGCCGTGAAGCCGGCGCCGAAGGTGAAGGCCGCCGGCGTCAGCGTCTGGCACTTGAGGCCGGATTTCTTCAGCGCCTTGGCAAAGCCCTGCTGGCGGTCGCGGATCTCGGCATGGCGCACGTCGCCCAGGAAGAGCAGCTCGCGCCGCTCGAGCGCGATCATGCGTTCGGCCGCGCAGGCACCGCCATGGGCGTTGTCGCCGCCGACGACGACCGAGTCGCTGCGGCCATGCTCGGCGCCCCAGACCACCATGGGCAGGCCCATGGCCGCGGCCGACTTCACCGCCGAGCCGTTGGCGCCCTGGCCCAGCAGGATGAGGCCGTCGGCCGAAGCCGCCATGCCCTGGCCCGGGCTCTGCAGGGCCGACAGCAGCACGCTGAAGCCGCGCGAGGTCAGCTCCTGGGTGATGCCGCCCAGCAGCTGCAGCGGGTAGGCGTCGGTCATGGGCCGGTCGGTGTCGGGCTGCATCTCCAGCATGACGGC
>CBHWBD010000223.1:0-8390 GCA_966111775.1 uncultured Comamonadaceae bacterium
GGGTGGCCCGGCCGCAGAACATCGGCAAGGCCTCGACGGCCGGCGTCGAGCTGGAGGCGCGCTTCCGCCTCGACGAGTATGTCGAGGATGCCCTGCCCATCAATGTGCGCAGCAACTTCAGCGTCTTCACGTCACGCGTCGAAGGCATCCCGGGGCCGAACAACCACATCGATGGCCAGCCCAAGGGCACGGCGAATCTGGGTGCGGACTACAGGCTGAGATCGGTTCCCCTGACGCTCGGCGCGTCGCTGAACTGGACCCCGTCGACCGTCATCCAGCAGACCCTGATCACCGAGACCACCGCCAGCCGCAAGACCGTGGTGGACGCCTTCGCGCTGTGGGCCATCAACACCGAGCAGTCGCTGCGGCTGTCGGCGACGAATCTGTCGGCGCTGGACTATTTCAACGGCACCATCATCAACACGGGCGACCAGCTCATCACGTCGCGCAGCGGCGGCCCCAGCTATACGCAGTGGCAGTTGAGGTGGGAGATGAAGATCTAAGGATTGGGTTGCTCGCAGCGAACCCGCCACCGTCTCTGATGCCCGTCGCGTCGCCCGAGCGACGCTGTCTTTGGTTTTCTCGTGAGCCCGGCGTGCAGCCGCGCGTTCAGCGGGCAGGTGGTGCGATGAATGATGCTGGTGATATGGACAGCTGCGAGAGCGAAGCGGGTCGCTTCTTCCCGAAAAGCCAGCGAACGTTTTCGCGCGCCGCTCTTGGCGTCGCCGCGATGGTGTGCGGTTCGGCGCCTCTTCTTTGGTGACTTTCTTCTGGCGCCGCAGAAGAAAGTTACCCGGCCGCCGGGACGGACTCCCGGCAATGCATCGAACAGACGCTCACTCAGCAACAACAACCAACAACACTCAGCCCTTCCAGCCCGTCACCCACGGCCCCGTCAGCCCGTCCAGCTCGCAGTCCCACAGCGCCTGGGCGTCCATCTCGTCGACGACGCCTTCGCCATAGACCGTGAGCGCCAGGCTGCGCAGCATGATGACCATGCCGCGCACAAAGGCCGCGCGGCCCGCCTCGCCGGCCACGCCGAGCAGCACCGAGGCGTCCAGCTTCACATAGTCCAGCCCGGCCTGGTAGAGCTTCTCGACCTGGGCCAGGCCGGCGCCCGCATGTTCCAGGCCCAGCTTGACGCCCAGCGGTCGCAGCTGGCGGCCGAACTCCAGCAGGCGCTCGAAGTGTTCGGTCGCCGCCGCCTCGGCCAGGTCCAGCAGCAGGGACCGCGAGGCCTGCGGCCATTGCGCCAGCAGCTCGCGCAATTGCGGCAGGAAGGCGGCGTCGGCCAGCGACACCGGCGCCACATTGATGCAGCGCGCCTTGCCGTCGGCCGCGATCGCCTTCAGCGCCAGGTCGACGGCGAGCAGGTCGACGTGAGCGGTCATGCGCGCCCGCACCGCCAGGGGCAGCCAGGCCGAAGCGGACTGGAAGTCTTCATCGAGCTGGAGCTGCAGCGGGCATTCCAGGTGCAGCACGCGACCGCTGCGGTCGCGCACCGGGAACTCGACCAGGCGGGCACGCTGCTGGCCGACCGCATCCTGCAACTGGGCCCGCCACAGGCCCTCGCCCTGTTCACGGCCGATGCCGGGGTCGGCCACGATCTCGACGACGAAGCCGCCGCGGGCCTCGCTCTGGTGTTCGGCACGGGCCAGGGCGGCATCGGCCTCGCCCAGCCAGACATTGCTGGGCCGCTCACGCGGCAGTTCGATGGCGCCGAGGGCCACTTGCACGCCCGGGCCAAAGGCCGGCAGGCTGGCGCGCAGCGCGTCGGCCAGCGCGTGGGCCGTCTCAGCGGCCACGCCCTCGGCCGGCAACCACAGCGCAAAGTCGCCACCGTTCAGGCGCCCCACGCGGCAGCCGGCGACCGATTCAGGATAGGCCTGCAAGGCCGTCACCACGGTCAGCAGCACGTCGTCGACGGCGCCGCGCCCCAAGCGTGCATTCAGGCCGGACAGGTCGCGCAGGCGCACGAGCACGAGGCCGGCCACGGCCGGGCCGTCGTCCCGGCGCAGCGCGGCGTCCAGCTCGGCCAGGAAATGCTTGCGCGTCGAGACCCCCGTCAGCGGGTCGTGATGCACCTGCTCGCGCAGCACCAGCAACTGCCCCGCCTGGGCCTCGAACAGATCGCGCACGCGCTGCACCATCGCATTCATGGCCCGCGTCAGCCGCTGCAGCTCGGGCACGCGCGGCTCGATGACCTGGCCATAGCTGCCGGCCAGCACGCCCTCGGCCTGGGCCACGGCGGCGTCCAGCGGGCGGCGGATGCGCCGCAGGCCGGCCCAGGCCAGCACGGCCGCGACGATGCCGACGATGAGCAGCCAGGCCAGCAGGCGGCGCGAGGTCAGCCACAGCGCGTCGTGGGCATAGCTGGAATGGCTCCTGAGCTCCACGGAACCGATGGCGTTCCAGCCGTTGGACAGCTGCGCCACGCCGGCCGCGGCCTCGATGGGCAGCAGGCCGCGGAACCAGGCCGGCGCCTGGCCGGGGCGCGGCGCCTCGGCGCGCTCGAACAGGGTCTCGCCCTTGGGGCCGCGCCAACGCACGAATTCGTAGGCGCCGGTGTCGAACTGGGCCGACACCAGCAGCTTGATCAGCTCGCGGTCGCCCTGCTGTTGCGACAGGGCCAGGGCCAGTGCCTGGGCGTTGTCGGCGTTCTTCAGCTCGAGCTGGGTGCGCATCAGCTGGCGCGCCGAGACCGTGGACAGGCCGACCGCGCCCACCAGCGCGGCCAGGACCACACCGAGCACCAGCCAGGCGATCTGCCGCATCAAGGACATGTCTCACTCCCCGTCATAGAAACCCTTCTGCCCTGACCTTGGCCACCAGCTCGCGCCACAGCGACAGACGCGCCAGCGGGTCGCCCGCCGTCACCTGGCCCACGCCCTGCCACAGGCCCTCGGTGTTGAAGCTGAACACCGGCGTCAGGTCGCCGCGCTGCGACGCGGGCAAGACCTCGGGCCGCAGGTTGTCCAGGATCAGCGGCTCGGCGCCCGGCTGGGCATAGTAGGCCAGCACCATATGGGCCAGCGACTGCCCCTGAAGCCGCGCCCTGACGTAGACCATGCGCAGCTTGGCCGTCGGCACGCCCGTGGCGGCCAGGCCGAAGTACTTGGCGATGGCGTAGTCCTCGCAGTCGCCGGCGCGCTTTTCCAGGCTTTCCAGCGGCGAGGCCCAGTAGTCCGGCACGCCCCAGACCACCGAATCGTCCTTGAAGGCCAGGCGGCGGTTGAAGAAATCGTTGATGTCCTTCAACCGCTGCAGTTCCTCGACCGTGCCGCTGCGCTCGATCTGCTGCACCAGGGCCTGGGCCTGCTCGACGACGCGCGGGCCGCGGGCGGCCGCGGCCTCGAGCACGCGGGAGGCGTCGTAGGCTGCCAGCGCCAGGACCGGCCCCGCCACCCAGGCGACCAGCCACCACCGGCGCGGGCGCAAGGCGAAAGCGACACGGGACGGGGAAGTGGGCAAGATTGACGGCAGGCAGCGGTTGAATTCACTGTACCCGGCCGGCGGCCGCCCGAAGCGGCTCTAAGATTTTTGACTATGCAGAACCCGGCACCTTCCCACGTCTCTCGCCCTCACGGCGCGCGGACGCAGCAGATCCGCGACGACCTCGACCAGTCGGGCCGCCGCGGTCCCCTGCAGCAGATCCAGATCCCGCCCTGCCCGGAACTGCTGGCCCAGCTGCAGCAAGCCATGAGCCAGCCCGAGCCCGACCTCAACCTGGTCGGGCGCATCGCCTCCAGCGACGTGGCCATGGCCGCCACGCTGCTGCGCATCGCCAACGGCCCGCTGTTCAAGCCCGTCGGCCTGCCCTGCACCACCGTCGGCCAGGCCATGACGCGCATCGGCCTGCGCGAGAGCGTGGCCGTCATGACCGGCTTCCTGGCCCAGCACGCCATCCCCGTCAACGCGCCGCAGCTGGCGCGCTTCTGGGAGCGCAGCACCAAGCGCGCCATCGCCATGGCCATCATTGCCCAGCAGCTGCCGGGCCTCTCCCCTGATCTGGCGCACAGCTTCGGCCTCTTCCTGCACGTCGGCATGCCGGTGCTGCTGCAGAGCGTGCGTGGCTACGCGGCCACCATGGTGGAGGCCGGCGCCCGCATCGACCGCCCCTATATCGCCACCGAGAACGCCAACCACAAGACCGACCATGCCGTCGTCGGCGCCCTGGTGGTGCGGGTGTGGAACCTGCCGCCGCCGCTGATGGCGGCCATTCGGCTGCATCACGACTTCGCTTCGCTGGGCCATGACGGCATCGAGCCTGAGATCCACACGCTGATCGCCGCCGGCCTGATCGCCGAGCACCTGATGCGCCGCCACGAGGGCCTGCCGGAAGACGCTGACTGGGCCGGTCACCACCAGGCCGCCATGGAATGGCTGCACATCGGCTGGGACGAACTGGCCCAGTGGGAAGAGGCCATCAGCGCGCAGTTCGACGCCGCGTGAAACTGCCCCGCCTGCGCGTCATCGTCCTCGCCGTCATGGTGGTGGGCACCACGATCGCGCTGGCCTGGAAAGTGTTCGGCCCGGCGGGCGTCGCCGTCGAGCTGACCCGGCGCGGCTGGCGCATGGAGGTCATCGTCGAGCGCCTGCGCTCCGAGTCCGGCTCCGACTGGTGCGACGAGTTGCCCGAGGGCGCCTTCGACATCAGCCGCCGCACCATCGCCGATCCCACCGGCAAGCGTGCCGAGCCCAGTGAGCACTGCCGCTACAGCACGCTCGCCTGGCGCCGCAGCTGGATCGCCAAGACCGAAGGCGGCCCCGACGACAGTCCCGACTGGCCGCGCCCGCCACTGCGCATGGCCGCGCCCGGGCAGGCGGGCAGCGAGCGCCTGGGCAAGCGCGAGGCCTATTTCGAGATCGAACTGCGCGACCGCGACGACCACGCCTGGCTCTGCCGCCTCGACCCCGAGCACTGGAAGCAACTGCGGGTGGGCATGCGCTTTCGCATGCCGGTGGACCGTTTCGGCACGGCCAACTGCCCGGCGATGTACCCGTCGCGCCTCTGACCGGTCCTCAGTGGACCAGTTGCCAGGCCGCGACGACCACATGCCCCCAGAGCATCAGGTTGAAGCCCAGCAGCGTGAAGACGCGCAGGAAGGTCCAGAACTTGCGCGCCCTCTCCAGCGCCTCATCGGCGCCGGTGAAGACATAGATGCCCATGTAGAGGGCCGACGGCAGCAGGGTGGCGGCCATCACGCAGGCCATGAACCAGTAGAAGAAGGTCATGGCCCCATTGTGGCGACGCGCCCGGCCCCTGAGGCTTGACGTTAGCCCTCAGGCCGCTCAGGCCACTCAACCGGCCTTGGCCGCCTTCCAGCGCTTCAGCATCTCGGCTTCCTGCTCGGGCGTGAAGGCCATCTTGGTGCGGCCCTTCTCCTCCTTCAGCTGGCCCTGGTACCAGGCCAGGGTGTCGGCCACTGTCTGCTCGACGGGCCGAAAGCGCAGCCCGGCCTTGACGGCGCGGCCGTTCTGCCAGGTGTGGAAGCCCTGGGTCTCGCCGGCATAGGGTGCCCAGATCGGGAAGTCGATGCCCTCCTGCTTGGCGACGAACTCGCCGGGGATCCAGGTCAGCGTGCTTGCCGTGGGCGTGGCCTTCTGGCAGGCGGCGATGACGCGGCCCCAGGTCATGGGCTTGTCCGGCCCCAGACCGTTGAAGACGCCGATGGTGCGGTTCTCGACCATCAGCACCAGCCACTCGGCCAGGTCGCGCACGTCGATGAGTTGCAGCGGGTCGGTCGGCGCGCCGGGCACGGCGATCTCGCCGCCCTTGTCGAAGCGGGCCGGCCAGTAAGTGAAGCGGCCGGTCGGATCGTCGGGGCCGACGATGAAGCCGGGGCGGACCACCGTCGTGCGGCCGGGCAGCGCCGCTTCGGCGGCCGCTTCGCAGGCGGCCTTGAGCCCGCCGTAGTTCTCGAAGCCCTTGCCCATCTCCTCGACCTTGGGGTCGGCCAGCACGGCCAGCGGCGAGTTCTCGTCGCCATTGATCGGGCTGGGCTCCTTGTAGGCGCTGATGCTGGAGATGAAGATGTAGTGCTTGACCCGCGGCGCCAGCAGTTGCGCCGAGGCGCCGACCATGCGCGGGTAGTAGCCCGAGTCGTCGATGACGGCATCCCACTCGCCGGTCTCCAGCGACTTGATGCCCTCGCCCTTCAGCGGGTCGCGGTCGCCCTGGCGCTTCTCGATGTCGGGAAACAGGCCCGGGCGCGTCTTGCCGCGGTTGAACAAGGTCAGCGTGTGGCCGCGCGCCCGCGCCGCCTCGACGATGGCCGGGCCGAGGAAGCCGGTGCCACCGAGGATGAGGATGCGCTTGGGCGCGGGGGGGGCCGCCGCGAAGGCGGCTCCGGGCAGCAGGGTGGCGCTCATCTGCAGGACCTGTCGACGCGAGGGGTGGATCTTCATGTGGGAGTCTCCTTGTGATTGAAAGTCAGCGGCGCGGTGTCAGCGTGCTCGTGATGGCGACGGTTCACGAGCCGACCCAGCCATCCCGCGAAAGCAACCCAGGCACCGGCACAACCCAGCGCCGCCAGCGAGACCGGGACCAGCAACGCGGCGAACAGCGTCGGCGCCCAGACGCCGAGGAAGTCGCCGCCGCGGAACACGAAGGTGTCGATGAAGGCCTTGGACTTGTAGCGCTCCTCCGGCCCCAGCGGGATGTAGAGGATCTCGCGCGCCGGCCGGTCCACCGCGTAGTGGATGCCGCGGCGCAGCACCTGCACCAGGGCCAGCACCAGGAAGCTGGGCCACAGGGCCAGCGCGCCGAAGCCCAGCGTCGTCAGCAGCGGCAGCACCAGCAGCACGCCCGACACACCGATGCCGCGCAGCAGGCGGCTGGTCAGCAGCAACTGCACGGTCAGCGTCAGCACATTGGTCCAGAAGTCCAGCTTGGCAAAGGCCGCCGTGCGCTCGGCCGGGCTGGCGAAGCTTTTGGCCACGATGTCGCCCTGCATCAGGTAGAGGAAGGTCGACGTGATGGTGAACAGCAGCATGTAGGCGCAGATCAGCTGCAGATAGCGCGAAGCCGCAATGGCCTTCAGGCCGGCCTTGAAGTCGGGACCGGGTTCGCGGGCCTGCTGGCCCTCGCCCGACGACAGCTTGAAGTGGACCGCCAGGCGCAGCATGCAGAACACCGCCACCTCCAGGCCCAGCACCGCGAGCAGCATCAGGCCGGCCGGCTCGACCTTGAAGCCCCAGTCGCCACTGCTGACGCCCTGGGTCACCGCGGCGCCGACAACCGCCCCCAGCGTGCCGCCCATTGAGATCATGCCGAACAGCCGCTTGCCCTGGTCCTCGGTGAAGACATCGGCCATCAGGCTCCAGAACACCGACACGACGAAGAGGTTGAAGACGCTCAGCCACACGTAGAAGGCATAGCCCAGCAGGTTGCCGCCATGCCCGGGCAGGGCGTAGAAGAGCGCGGCGAACACCAGCAGATTGGCGGCGAAGAAGTGGGCCACCAGCGGTATGAAGCGCCGGCGCGGCAGGCGTGACACCAGGGTCGAATAGACCGGGTTGACGACCAGCATGACGACCAGGGTGGTCGTCATCAGCCAGGGCAACCAGTCGGCGCCACGCGCAATGCCCATGGCCTCGCGTACCGGTCGCAGCAGGTAGAGGGCGAGCAGCAGGAAGAAGAAATAGGCCGCCGCGTACAGCAGCGCACGGCCTTCGCCGGGGCGCAGCAGCACCAGGCGTTGCAGTCGTGTCGTCAGGGCCGTCATGGGACGAATTGGCGCACCGGTGGACGGGCGCTGCGATTCGTCACGGCGGGAAAACCCACGCAGGCAAAACCCACGGTGCCAAAAGCAACAGGCCCGTCCGTTGCCGGAGCGGGCCTGTCTTCTTGAAGCGCTGCGCGCTTACTTTTTGCGGACTGGCGGCACGTCGGTGCAGCTGCCGTGCGCCACTTCCGCGGCCATGCCCAGGCTCTCGCCCAGCGTCGGGTGGGGGTGGATGGTCTTGCCGATGTCCACCGCGTCCGCGCCCATCTCGATGGCCAGGGCGATCTCGCCGATCATGTCGCCGGCATGGGTGCCGACGATGCCGCCGCCGATGATGCGGTGGCTCTCGTCATCGAAGATCAGCTTGGTGAAGCCCTCGTCGCGGCCGTTGGCGATGGCACGGCCCGAAGCCGTCCAGGGGAACAGGCCCTTGGTGAACTTGATGCCCTTGGCCTTGGCCTCGTCCTCGGTCATGCCCACCCAGGCGACCTCGGGGTCGGTGTAGGCGACGCTCGGGATCACGCGGGCGTCGAACTGGCTCTTCTTGAGTTTGTCGTCACCCAGCAGTTCGCCGGCGCAGACCTCGGCCGCCACATGGCCTTCGTGCACCGCCTTGTGGGCCAGCATGGGCTGGCCGACGATGTCGCCGATGGCGAAGATGTT
>CBHWBD010000224.1:0-8353 GCA_966111775.1 uncultured Comamonadaceae bacterium
TGCTCCTATTTTTTTTTGGGCGGCGCGGGGGGGGGGTGTTTTTGGGGGGGGGGGGGGGGGGCGGGGGGGGGGCGGGGGGCGCGGCCCCCCCGCGCCACGCCGGCGGCAGAGTTGTCATAGCTGTTGACCGAAGTCGCGCCGAGCAGGGCGCCGGCCGGCGTCGAGCCCGCGGCCGCCGTCGTGCTGGCGCGCAGCGCATGGCTGTGGGCTGGCATCTGCGTGGACAGCAGCGTGACGGTTTCGCTGCCGGACACCTCGCCGATGTCGCGCGGGCTGAGGCCTGGGCCCTGTCCCTGGTGCATGGGCACGCGGCCGCGCAGATCGGGCAGGGCGAAAGTGGTCTGGCCGTTGCCGCCGTACTGGGTGCCGAGCAGGCTGAACAGTGCTGTGTTCTGCGCGATGGACATGATCTGGCCTTCGCAGAAGGCCCAGTCGCGGGGTGCGAAGTTGCCCGCGAACAGGCGGATCTCGCCGATGAAGTAGTCGGACATGACGGTCTCCTCGGTTCAGTTGCGGCTGGGGAAGATGCCTTCCAGCGCGATCAGCCAGGACAGCACGAGATAGGGCTGCATGTTGTTGTGTGGCTGGCCGCCCCCCGTCGCTGCCACGGAGCCGGGCGCCATGACGGTGTTGCTGCCGGGCGGCGAGTAGCGGTTGATGCCGCCGCGCGGCTTGGCCGCCGGCAGGGCGCCGCCGGGGGCGCTGGCGTTGGCGAGGTCGCTGCTGCCGGCCAGCGTGTGGCTGTGCGAAGGCAGCTGGCTCGTGGTCAGCGTGACGTTCTCGACGCCGCCCTGTTCGCCCAGAGTCACGCTGCTGCCGATGTGCACCGGCACCCGGCCCCGCAGGTCGGGCAGGGCGAAGGTGGTCTGGCCGTTGCCGCCGTAGGTCGTGCCCAGCAGCGAGAACAGCGCCGTGTTCTGCGCGATGGGCAGCAACTGGCCATTGCAGAAGGCCCAGCCACGGGGCGGGAAATTGAAACCAGCGAGCTTGAGTTCGCCGAGGAAGGGAGTTGCCATGGCGGTCTCCTAGCCGAAAACGGCTTCGTAGTGCAGGCCGGCGGCGGTGCGGGCCACGGGCACAAGAAAGATGTCCATCGCCTCGAGCTGCGGATGCTCGAGCCGGTAGATGCTTTGCGGCAGCGCGGGTTCGGGCGGCGCCTCGAAGGTCAGGCTGAACGGCTGGCGGCCGCCAGCCGTTCCACCCCGGCCGGCCTGGGCCTGGATGAGCTGGGCCGGCAGCTCCGCCGCATCATCCAGCCGCAGGGTGAAGCGGCTGCCGACCAGCAGCTCGAAACTGGCCAGCGTGAGCAGGCCCTCAGGCACGACGCCGCGCCGCACGGGCGCCGAAGGCGGCGATGGCGAGCAGGGCCAGCGTGGCGGGCTCGGGCAGGTTGTTGTTGCCGCCGCCGCCGCCGCCGCCACCGCCGCTGTCCTGCGTGATGAGGTCGATGCGGAAGTCGGCGTGCGCCGTGCTCGTGCCGGAGCCGCGGTTGACGAACAGGATGCTGTCGAGATCGATGCTGATGGTGTCGGCGTCGATGAGGTGCACAAGGCTGGCCGCGGCCGGGCTGGCCAGGCCGCTGAAGCCGCTCGTCGCATAGCCGTCGAAGGCATAGACGGTCAGGCCGACGATGGTCTTGCCGGCGATGCTGAGGCCGTCGAATTCGTAGCGCGCGTGGTCGCCGCCGCTGCCGAGATAGCCGGTCATGATGCTGCTGCCGCCGCTGCCCAGGTCGTCCCAGCCGGCATAGCTGCGCACATGGATGGAATCGCCGTTGAAGGTGACCTCTTCACTGGCCAGCATCCAGCCGCTGCCGATGGCACCGCCATCGCCGGACTGCACGCCGGTGGTCAGGCTGCCCGAATTCACGAGCTGGGACACGCTGATCGGCGTCGCGTCGCCCTGGATGCCGCCAGGCGCGATGAGCTTGACCGTGATGTCGCTCTGGAAATCGGCGCGGGCCGACATCGAGGACAGCGCGAGCAGCGAGCCGACGATGGCGCCGGCCAGGCTGCGAGCGGGGAACAAAGCGAGGCGCATACAACCCTCCCACACGTGATCCGTGGCGGGAGTTGACTCGCCGTGCACCGGCGGCGCCAGTGCTTGCCCCGTGAATGAGGGGGACCAAAACTAGGGGGGTGTCGTCGGGCCCTGGATGTCGTCGACGGCCGCGCGCAGCGCCCGCCAGAAGGCCGGGTCCTGCGAAGTCGCCATGTTGATGCGCATCAGCGAGCCGGGTCGGCGCGTGGCGCTGAACAGGGCGCCGGGCGCGGTCAGCCAGCCGCCGTCGAGCAGCGGTTGAGCCAGCCTCTCGGTGTCGACGCCGACGTCCAGCCAGCCGAACAGGCCGTCGGGCGGTGCGGCCCATTGGAAGCCCTGCTTGCTGGCGAGCGTGGAGATGCGCTGGCGTGCCGTGGCCAGGCGCTCGCGCAGGCGCTGGGCATGGCGGCGCAGGCGACCCTGCTCCAGGCACAGGGCGACGGCGCGCTCCATCACGGCGGAGCTGGTCAGGCCGTCCAGCAGCTTGGTGTCGGTCAGCGCGTGCAGGCGCTCGGGCGCCGTGGCCAGATAGCCGACGCGCCAGGCCGGCGTCAGCACCTTGGAGAAGCCCGACACATAGGTCACGCGGCGCAGCCCGTCCAGGGCCGCCAGCCGCGGCAGATGCTCGGGGGCGAGGAAGCCGTAGCTGTCGTCCTCGACGATGAAGAAGTCATGCTCGTCGGCCAGGCGCAGCAGCTTGTGGGCGCCGGCCAGGTTGAGGCTGTGGCCGGTCGGGTTGTGCAGCACCGACACGGTCAGGTAGGCGCGCGGCGAGTGGGCGGCGGCCAGCGCGCCCAGCACGTCCAGATCGGGCCCGTTCGCGCCGCGCGGCACCGGCAGCAGGCGGATGCCAGCCTGGATCAGGCGCGCGAACATGACGGCCCAGCCGGGGTCGTCCACCAGCACGGCGTCACCGGGCTGCAACTGGGTGCGGATGATGAGGTCCAGCGCATGCGTGGCGCCGTTGGTGGTCAGGATCTGGGCCGGACCGGCGTGGATGCCGAGGTCGTGCAGGCGCTGGCTCAGCGCGGCGCGCAGGCGGACGTCGCCACTGGGGGCGCCATAGCTGGTCTGCACGGCCAGCGCATCGGTGGCGTTGAGGCGGCGCAGGGCCGACTGCAGCAGCGTCGGGTCCAGCCAGTCGGCCGGCAATGTGCCCAGGCCTGGCGAGCGCGCCGCATCGGCCTCGAACATGCCCCGGATCAACGCGGTCGCGTCCATGGGTGCCTGGCGCGGCATGGCGGTGGCCGGAGCGCGGGCCGGGTGATTTCGGCTCGTGGCAGGCCGGCTTTCTCGCACGAAGAAGCCGCGCTGGCGACGGGCCTCCAGCAGACCCGCGGCTTGCAGCTGGTCGTAGGCCGCGACGACGGTGTGCGGGCTGACGCCGTTCTGGCGGGCGCAGTCGCGCACCGAGGGCAGACGGGCGCCGGGCAGCAGCAGGCGTTCGCGGATGCGCTGGGCATAGCGTTCGGCCAATTGGCCGGCCAGCGAGGAGCTGGCGCCGCGTTGCAGTGGGGTGGATGTACCGGTCAGCATGGCAGTACAGATTCGTGGTCTGGTGCGTTGACTGTACTGGTTCTGTATCGGTTTCTTGCCTCAGACTGAATCCATGCCAGGGTTTTCCACATCCACCGCGATCTCCACCACCAGCGCCTCCGATGCGACGCGCGGCCTGCTGCTCGGCGCCGCCGGCGTGCTGATGTTTGCACTCAGCATCCCGATGACGCGCCTGGCCGGCGGCAGCGCCGCGGCGCCTCAGCTGGACCCGTTCTTCGTCGCCTTCGGCCGGGCTGTGGTGGCCGGCCTGCTGTCCCTCGTCTATCTGTGGGTCACCGGTGCGCGCCGGCCGCGCGGTTCGGAATGGCGGCTGCTGGCCTTCACGGCCGCGGGGGTCGTCTTCGGCTGGCCGCTGCTGCTGGGCGTGGCCGTGCGGCATGTGGATGCCGTGCATGCTTCCGTGGTGTCAGGCGTGCTGCCGCTGGCCACGGCCGTCATCGCCGCTCTGGTGCTGCGGCAGCGGCCCAGCCTGGGCTTCTGGCTGTGTGCGCTGGCCGGCCTGGCCCTGGTGGTCGGCTTTGCGGCCTGGCGTGGTGCGGGTGGGCTGGAGATGGCGGATGCGCTGCTGCTGGGCGCCGTGGTCTGCGCGTCGGCCGGCTATGTGAGCGGTGCGAGGCTTTCGAAGGCCTTCACGGCCGAGCAGGTGATCTGCTGGGTGCTGGTCATCAGCCTGCCCATCACCGTGCCCCTGGCCGTGCTGACGCGGCCGACAGCGCCGGTCGCGCCCTCGGCCTGGTTGGGTTTCGCCTATGTTTCGCTGTTCTCGATGTGGATCGGCTTCTTCGCCTGGTATCGCGGCCTGGCCCTGGGTGGCACGCTGCGCGTCAGCCAGGTGCAGGTGCTCCAACCGTTTCTGTCCATGCTGTTTGCCGTGCCCCTGCTGGGCGAGTCTCTGGATGCGATGACCATGGTCTTCGCCGCCGCCGTGCTCGCCGTGGTGTGGCTCGGAAAGCGGCAACCGGTTCACTGAAGGAGGCAAAGCCATGAACGACAGCTTCACGACCCGACTCGCACCCGGCCAGGCCCTGACCCTGGCTGCCGCGCGCACGCCGCGCCGCCTCGTCGTCATGGGCGGCCGGATGTGGCTGACGATTTCGGGCGGCACCGACGACCACTGGCTGTGTGCGGGCGAAGGCCTGACGCTGGCCGCCGGCCAGGAAGTGGTCATCGAGGCCTGGCCCGAGGCCGAGTTCCAGCTGCTGCAGCCGGCGCCCAGGCGCAGAGTCCAGGCCAAGCCGGCACGGGGTTGGCGGATGAATCTGGCGGGGGCGGCATGAGCCGCGCCGCGCCGGGCCGTCCCAAGCAAGCGGCTGTCTCCTCGGGAGACCGGCCGATGTACCCATCGGACGAGAGGCAGACATGAAGACGCTGGGCATCCTCGGTGGCATGAGCTGGGAATCGACCCAGCATCTGTATGCCTTGATCAACCGCGGCGTCGCCGCCCGCCTGGGCGGCCTGCACAGCGCCCAGCTGGTGCTGCACAGCGTCGACTTCGCGCCGATTGCCGACCTGCAGGCGGCCGGCGACTGGGCCGAGGCGGGCCGAGTACTGGGTGACGCCGCCGCCGGCCTGCGTCGCGCCGGTGCGCAAGCCCTGTTGATCGCCACCAACACCATGCACCTCGTCGCCCACGAGGTCGAGCGTGCCGCCGGCCTGCCCGTGCTGCACATCGTCGATGCGACGGCTTCAGGCCTGCGTGCCGCCGGCGTCAAGCGCGCCGGCCTGCTGGCCACGCGCTTCACGATGGAGCAGGGCTTCTACCGTGAGCGCATGTGGGCCCGTTTCGGCATCGAGGTCATCACGCCCGACGAGGCCGGCCGCACCGAGGTGCACCGGCTGATCTACGAGGAGCTGTGCCGCGGTCGCTTCGAGCCGGCCTCGCGCGAGGCCCTGCGCGGCCAGGTGGCGGCGCTGGCCGACCGAGGCGCCCAGGCAGCCATCCTGGGCTGCACCGAACTCGGCCTGCTGCTGCCGGCTGAAAGCGCTGCCGCGCTGCCACTCTTCGATTCCACCGATTTGCAGGCCCGCTCGGCAGTCGACTGGATGCTAGGCTGAGCGTCTTGAAATCCAACGTAACCACCATTCCCATGAGCACCGTCTGGACCCAAGCACGCCGCGCCGCGCGCATGAACCCGTCCATCATTCGCGAGATCCTCAAGGTCACCGAGAAGCCGGGCATCCTGTCCATGGCCGGCGGCCTGCCGAGCGCGGACACCTTTCCCGTCGACGCGCTGAAGGCGGCCTGCGACCGCGTGTTGAGCAAGTCGCCGCGCGAGGCCCTGCAGTACGCGGCCAGCGAGGGCTTTGCGCCGCTGCGCGAATGGGTGGCGACGCGGGTCGCCTCGCTCGGCATGACGGTCGCGCCCGACCAGGTGCTGATCACCAGCGGCTCGCAGCAGGGCCTGGACCTGGTGGGCAAGATCCTCTGCGACGCCGGTGCGCCGGTGGCCGTCGAGACGCCGACCTATCTCGGCGCCCTGCAGGCCTTCACGCCCTTCGAGCCGCTGTTCGCGAGTCTGGCCAGCGACAGCGAAGGCCCGCGTCCCGAGGCCATTGCCGCCCTGCCGCACGATGCGCCGGGCACGCGCTTCAGCTATCTGCTGCCCAACTACCAGAACCCCACCGGACGCGTGATGAGCGCCCAGCGCCGCGTCGAGGTCGTCGAGGCCTCGCGCCGTGCTGGCGTGCCCATCGTCGAGGACAACCCCTATGGCGACCTCTGGTTCGACGAGCCGCCGCCGGCCTCGCTGTCCAGCCTGTGGCCCGAGGGCTCCCTCTATCTGGGATCGTTTTCCAAGGTGCTGACGCCGGGCTTCCGCCTCGGCTATATCGTCGCCCCGACCGAGCTCTACCCGAAGCTGCTGCAGGCCAAGCAGGCCGCCGACCTGCACACGCCGGGCTTCAACCAGCGCGTCGTCCACGAGGTCATCAAGGACGGCTTCCTGGACAGCCACATCCCCTCCATCCGCGCCCGCTACAAGGCCAACCGCGACGCCATGGCCGAGGCCCTGCGCGAATTCCTGCCCGCGGGTTGTGACTACCTGTCCCCCAAGGGCGGCATGTTCTTCTGGATCCGCCTGCCCGAGGGCCTGGACGCGATGGCCCTGCTGCCGCGCGCCGTCGATGCCGGCATCGCCTTTGTTCCCGGCGCTGCTTTCTACGCCCAGCAGCCCGACCCGCGCACGCTGCGCCTGAGCTTTGTCACCCTGACGCCGGACCTGATCCGCGAAGGTGTCGAGAAGCTCGGCCGCGTGCTGCACGAAGCGCTGGAGCCGGCCGTGGAGCACGCGCCTTAATCCCCAAGCCTGACGCGTAGCTGAAGCCCCGGCCTTTACCTTTCTTCCGGGTTTCCATACCCCCAATTTGTCGCTGCTCTGGCATCGTATGCAGTCGGCCCTGGCAAAGGCGCCAGGCTTTTCGCATAACGACAGACGAGGCAACGATGAAGCAAATCTGGACGGCCGTGGCCACGGCGGTATTCGCGTGTGGCGCGCAGGCAGCAGAGCCGATCAAGATCGGCGTGGCGGGGCCCTTCACCGGTGGTTCTTCCTCGATGGGCGTCAGCATGCGGGATGGCGTGCGGCTGGCGACGGACGAGATCAACAAGGCCGGCGGCGTGATGGGCCGGCAGATCCAGCTGGTCGAGCGCGACGATGAGGCCAAGAACGAGCGCGGCGTGCAGATCGCCCAGGAGCTCATCAACAAGGAGAAGGTGGCCGCCACCGTCGGCTACATCAACACCGGCGTGGCCCTGGCCTCGCAGCGCTTCTACCAGGACGCCAAGATTCCGGTCATGAACAACGTGGCCACGGGCTCCATCGTGACCAAGCAGTTCGAGGGCCAGCCCGACAACTACATCTTCCGCAACGCGGCCCACGACTCCATCCAGGCGCCGATGATCGTGGAGGAGGCCATCACCAAGCGCGGCTTCAAGAAGGTCGCCATCCTGGCCGACAGCACCAACTACGGCCAGCTCGGCCGCGCCGACCTGGAGGCGGCGCTGAAGCTCAAGGGCATCACGCCGGTGGCCGTCGAGAAGTTCAACATCAAGGACGTCGACATGACGGCCCAGCTGCTCAAGGCCAAGGAGGCCGGCGCCGAGGCCGTGCTGACCTATGGCATCGGCCCCGAGCTGGCCCAGATCGCCAACGGCATGACCAAGCTGGGCTGGAAGGTGCCGATGGTGGGCTCCTGGACCCTGTCCATGGCCAACTACATCGACAACGCCGGCCCGGGCGGCGAGGGCGCGCGCATGCCGCAGACCTTCATCCAGGAGCCGACGACCCCGAAGCGCCAGAGCTTCATCATCAATTACCTGAAGACCTTCAACCCCAAGAACTCGCGCATCGAGTCGCCGGTGTCGGCCGCCCAGGGCTATGACTCCATCTACCTGCTGGCCGCCGCCATCAAGCAGGCCGGCTCCACCGAAGGCCCCAAGATCAAGGCCGCGCTGGAAGCCCTGAAGACCCCCGTCGACGGCGTCGTGACGACCTACAACAAGCCCTTCTCCAAGGGCGACCACGAGGCCATCACGGCCAACATCCCGGTCATGGGCGAGGTCAAGGGCCAGCGCGTGGTCTACGCCTACACGGACGACTTCAAGAAGGCCTCCGAGGTGCGCGTGAAGGACGTCAACGCCAAGGGCGCGCTGGAACAGAAGAAACGTCAATAAACGCGCCCACCCCCTACCGGCTTCGCCGGCCCCCTCAAGGGGGCGCCGCCAGCGGCCCGGCAAAGCCGGTTCCGCGGCGGCCGC
>CBHWBD010000225.1:0-8229 GCA_966111775.1 uncultured Comamonadaceae bacterium
CTGCAGTCTCCATCAGAGGCTTGACACCGAACACAGTTGCTCGGGGGACCGGCCAAGGTAAACCTTGGACGAGGGGTCCCATCTCTACAAATCTTTGCGCGTCCGCCACAAGGGCTTGCGCGCCCCGCGGGATGCTTCGGTGAAAGACGGACACCGGAGACCGCCGATGAAAAACCGCCGCTTTGTGCTCAGCAGCGCCGCCGCCCTGGCGAGCGGCGTCATGCTGGCAGCGCGCCGCAGCCAGGCTGCCGTTGTGGCCGCCGGCCCCGCCCTCGGTGCCGACGAGCGCGCCCTGCACGCCCTCAATCGCCTTGGCTACGGCCCGCGCCCGGCCGATGCCGCGGCCATCGCCGCCCTCGGTGCCGACAAATGGCTGGAGCGCTTTCTCACCGAGCAACTGGAGCCGCGCCGCCTGCCGCAGCCCGAAACCCTGAGTGCCCGCCTGGCAGACCTGGACGTGCTCAAGCTCGGCCAGGCCGAGCTGATGGGCCGCTACCGTGAGGCCATCAAGGCGGCCCGCGAAGCCCGGCGCGAGAAGGCCCAGGGCATGCAGGCCGACGCCGACGCGCTGAACGCGGTGCGCGAAAAGATCCGCCCCCTGGTCGCGCAGGCTGCGACGGCGCGCCTGTCGCGCGCGCTGCAAAGCCCGGCCCAGCTCGAGGAGGTGATGACGGAGTTCTGGTTCAACCACTTCAATGTCTTCGCCGGCAAGAACGCCGTCGGCGTGCTGGTGGCCGACTACGAGCAGCGCGCCATCCGGCCCCATGTGCTGGGGCGCTTCCGCGACATGCTGGGGGCGACCGCCAGGCACCCGGCGATGCTGATCTATCTCGACAACGCCCAGAGCGTCGTCGCCGGTTATGAGCCGCCGAAGCGGGCCCGCCGCTTTCTGGCCGAGCGTCCCGAGCTCAAGGCGCGCGTGCCCGGCGGCCTCAACGAAAACTATGCCCGCGAGCTGATGGAGCTGCACACCCTGGGCGTGGACGGCGGCTACACGCAGCGCGACGTGACCGAGCTGGCGCGCATGCTGACCGGCTGGGGACTGGATTCGCGCAAGGCCCTGATTGGCGGCACGGGCGACCTGTTCGCTTTCGATGCGCGCAAGCATGACGCCGGCAGCAAGACCTGGCTCGGCCAGACCATCAAGGGCGCCGGCCAGGCCGAGGGCGAGCATGCCCTGGACGTGCTGGCCGCCCATCCCGCCACCGCCCGTCACCTGGCCTACAAGTTCGCCCAGGCCTTTGTCGCCGACGATCCGCCGCCCAGCCTGGTGCAGAGGCTGGCCGACAACTTCAAGGTCAGCGGCGGCGACCTGCGCGAGCTCACGCGCACCCTGATCAGCGCCGACGAGTTCTGGAGTCGCGAGGCCTATCAGGCCAAGTTCAAGACGCCCTACCAATACCTGCTGTCCAGCCTGCGGGCGCTGGACCTGCAGCCGGCCAACCCCCAGAACCTGCTGGGCGCGCTGGCCCAGGCCGGCCAGCCGCTCTTCGGTGCCGCCACGCCCGATGGCTACAAGAACACGGCCGCGGCCTGGCGCAACCCCGAAGCCCTGACGCAGCGGGTGCAACTCGCCACCACGCTGGGCCAGCGCAGCGGCGTCAGCGCCGAGAAGCTGACCAGCACCCTGGGTGCCTCGGTCAGCGAACCGACGCGCCGCACGCTCGCCAGCGAGCCCGCCGGCCAGCAGGTCGCCCTGCTGCTCGCCAGTCCCGATTTCATGAAGAGGTAGCCTGCCATGCTCCGCCGCCAACTGCTCCATTTCGGCGCGTTCACCCTGGGCGGCCTGCCCGTGTCCCTGGTGCAGGCCCAGGGTGCTTCCCAGAAGAAGCTCGTCGTCGTCATGCTGCGCGGCGCGGTCGACGGTCTCTCGGTCGTCGCGCCCTACGGTGAGCGCGAATACGCCGCCAGCCGGCCGCAGATCGCGCTGGCGGCGCCGGGCGCGGAGGACGGCCTCATCAAGCTCGACTCGCTGTTCGGCCTGCATCCGTCCCTGAGCCCGCTGAAGCGTCACTGGGACGGCGGCCAGCTGGCCTTCGTGCATGCCAGCGGCTCGCCCGACCCGACGCGTTCCCACTTCGATGCCCAGGACTATTTCGAGTCCGGCACGCCGGGTCGCAAGTCCACGCCCGACGGCTGGATGAACCGGCTGCTGACGGCCCTGCCCGGCGAGCCGGCGCCGACGCGGGCCATCAGCCAGGGCAGCACGCCGCCGCGCATCTTTGCCGGCACGGCCAGCGTCGCCAACCTGGGCCTGGGGCCCAATGCCATGCAGCGTCGCGCCATCGACGACCCGCAGATGCAGGCCGGCCTGGCCAAGCTCTATGCCAACGACGCCCAGCTCAGTGGCACCCTGCGCGACACCACGCAAGGTCGCGGCGAGATGAGCCGCAGCATGGCCGCCGGCGAGGGCGGCAAGTCCATGGATCCGAGCGCCGATGCCGGTGCACCGTCCGCGCGCAGCTTTGCCGCCGATGCGCGTCGCCTGGGCACGTTGATCCGCAAGGACGCCCACACCCAGCTCGCCTTCACGGCCGTGGGCGGCTGGGACACCCACGTCAACCAGGGCGCGGCGCGCGGCCAGCTGGCCAACCGCCTGGCCAGCCTGGGCGAGGGCCTGGATGCGCTGAGCGTCGGCCTGGGCGATGCGTACAAGGACACCGTCATCGTCGTCGCCAGCGAGTTCGGCCGCACCCTGCGTCAGAACGGCAACGGCGGCACCGACCATGGCCGCGGCAATGTCATCTGGCTGATGGGCGGGCCGGTGGCCGGCGGCCAGATGCTGGGCGAATGGCCGGGCCTGGACGCCAGCGCCCTGGCCGACGGTCGCGACCTGGCCGTGCGCACGGACTTCCGCCAGGTGCTGGCGCCGCTGCTGCAGCGCCATCTGGGACTGTCGGAAGCCTCACTGGCAGCAGTGTTTCCGCAAGCCCCGCAAACTTGGCGTTATGCAGACAAGCTGCTGCGCGCCTGAGGCCGGCAGCGGCAGCGTTCAATCGGATGGGAGAACGACATGATGCGAAGCGCTTCCTCCTTGTTCGGCCTGTGCCTGTGGGGCGCCGTGCTGGCCTACTGCTTCCTGGTCGTGACGGGCATGGCCTGAACGGGTAGCCTGCGGGCATGCCCATCGTTGACGTCCAGATCGTCGGTCCGTCGCTGGCCACGGCCGAGGTGCTGGCTGGCGCCATCGGCGACGCGCTCAAGATGCCGCCGGGCCGTGTCTGGCTTCGCCTGCACCCGATGGCGGAAGACCGCTACGCCGAGAACGGCGGGGCCTTGCAGGGGCCACTCCCGGTCTTCGTCGGCATGCTGCACGCCCGCCTTCCCGCGGGCGAGGCCTTGCAGGCGGAACTGGCGGCGCTGACGCAGGCCGTCGCCTCCGCCACCGGCCGGCCCGTGGCGCGGGTCCATGTCGAGTACGCGCCGGCGGGCGCCGGCCGCATGGCCTTCGGCGGCCGCCTCGTCGAGTAGCGCTTCAGCCGAAGTAGCCGAGGTTCTTGACGCCGAAGTTGGCCAGGTGGGGAAAGATGCCGCCGAGGTCGGCCACGCCGACGCCCAACCAGCTGGCCAGCGTGGCGCTCATCTGGTCCACCGACGTCGTCGGCAGCCAGCGGCCTTCGTCGGACATGTCGTCCGGCCCGCCCAGCACCAGCTGGGGCATGCGGCCATAGAGCCCGCCCTTGACGGCGCCGCCCATGACGAACTGGTGGTTGCCCCAGGCATGGTCGGTGCCGCCGCCCGAGGCCGGCTGCAGGGTGCGGGCGAAGTCGCTGGCGGTGAAGGTGGTCACCGCGTTGGCCACGCCGAGTTGCTGCATCGCGTCGTAGAAGGCCTTCAGCGCCGGAGCGAGGTCGGCGAAGAGCTGGTTCTGCTGGTTGAGCTGGTCGTTGTGGGTGTCGAAGCCGCCCATGCTGACGAAGAAGAGCTGGCGGTTGACGCCCAGGCCCGAGCGGCCCTCGATCATCTTGGCCACCGTCAGCAATTGCTGGGCGATGCTGCTGCCCTGGCCGCTGAAGAGGCCGGCGATGCTGCCGGTGCTGGACAGGGCCGTGTTCAGTACGTTGCTGGCCTTGATGGCCTGGTTGAGCACGCTGGCCGCGGCGTGTTCCTCGGCATTGCCGTAGGGCTGTTGCAGCAGGCTCTGGTAGAGCTGGTAGAGGGGGTTGGCGCTGGGGTTGCCACCGAAGCCCTTGATGGCGAAGCTGCTGCCGCTGCCGACCGTCAGGCCCTGGCTGGTGGCGCCGTTCATGAAGACGTTGTTGCCGCTGACCGAGAGGGCCATGGGCACGACGCCACCACCGGCCTGCAGGTCGGCGATGCGCCCGCCCCAACCGGCCGTCGACGGCAGGGTGTTGCCGCTGTAGGACTGGCCGCGCTGCCACTGGTTCTGCTGGTCGTCGTGCGAGAACAGGTTGCTCGGCCGCTGGGCTCCTGAACCGTTGAACTCCGCTTTGGTCATGGGCCTGACCAGCGGGCCGACATTGGCCTGCACCGCGAGGTGGCCCTGGTTCCAGATGTCGGCCAGCGGCGTGAGGGCCGGGTGCAGGCCCACGCCGCCGCCGTTCAGCGGCGCAAGGCTGGACTGCGGCAGCGTCAGGCCGCCGGCACCGGCCGTGCCACGCGCCCGGGCGTAGGCCGCGTAGCCGGTCGCGTCCATGGGGATGACCATGTTGTTGCCGTCGTTGCCGCCGTAGAGAAAGACGCAGACGAGGGCGCGGTAGTCGCTGCCGATCAGAGGCGCGGCCAGCGAGGGCAGGGCGCTGGCGCCGGCGAGGGCGGCGGCATGGGAGAGCAGATGGCGTCGGGACAGCATTTCAGTTCTCCACCAGGTATTCGGGCGACATCGCGGCGAGGAAGAGCGCGGCCTTGGCGCGATCCAGCGGCTTGGTGGCCGGCGCGATCTGCGCGGCGCGCAAAAGTGCGGCCTGCAGGTTGGCGCTGGCGCGGCCGGCAAAGAGCACGCGGTTGATCTCGGCGACCAGGCTGGCCGGCGTCGCCGCCAGGGCCTGCCAGCGCGTCAGGTCGATCTTGGTGCCGATGGCGCCAGCCACCGTCGCGTCGGGCGCCACGCCCTTGCCGTTCAGGGCCGTCTGCAGCACGCCGCTGAGCTTGAAGGCGGCGCTGGCATTGAAGACACCGAAGGCCGGGCCGTCCAGGGCGGGGTTGTCGGGCAGGTCGTAGTCGGGCGGGAAGAAGTTGAAGACGCTGGCGGGGCTGTAGACCGTCTGCCCCAGGCCGGCGGCCTGGCTGCGCAGCCAGACGCCGTCGCTGACGCCGCCCATGGCGCGCAGCAGATGGGTCAGCTGCAGGATGGGTTCGCGCAGCTTGCCGAAACTGGCCGGCACCTGCGGCGTCAGCGCCTCGGGGTCGGTCAGGATGGCCGTCAGCACGGCCTTCATGTCGCCGCGCTTGCTGCTCTGGCTGCCGATCATGACGCCGCCGTTGAAGGCCGTGGCCACGCGCTGCACATAGGCGGGGCTGGGATTGGCCGTGACGAGCTGCTGGATCAGCTGACGGCCGATGAAGGGACCGACATTGGGGTGGTTGAAGATGCTGTCGACGGCGGCTTCGACATCGGCCTGGGGCGTCTGGCCGGCCGGCAGCATGGTGCCGTTCAGCAGCTTCTTGGCGCCTTTGTCGTGGTGATCGTCGAAGGCGATCATGGGCGCGTCGTAGTAGCTTGGGTTGCCGAACTTGTTCTTGGTCGCGCCGGGCCGCGGCGCATAGGTCCAGCCGGTGAAGGCGTGGGCGAAACCTTCGACGGTGTCCTGGTCATAGCTCGGCACAGGCTGGCCGCTGGCGTCGAGCTTGAGGCTGCCGTCGAGGTTGAGCTGCCACAGGCCGATGGAGAACAGCTGCAGGACCTCGCGGGCGTAGTTCTCGTTGGGCTGGATGCCCTTGGCCGGGTTGGGCTTGTCGTTGTTGGCCATGTTCAGGAAACGTCCCATGGCCGGGGACAGGGTCACCTGCTTCAGCACGTCGCGGAAGTTGCCGAAGGCGTTGCGCAGGAAGATGCGCTGGTAGTTGGCCATCGCATTGGGCAGCTTGATGACATTGCCCGACACGACCAGGATCTCCGACAGGGCCAGGGCGGTGCGCTGGCGCAGCTGGTCGGGCTGGTTGATGGCGTTGGAGAAGAACTGCACCTGCACCGGGAACAGGCTGTAGTTGTCGCGCTTGCAGGTGTCCGGCGAACCGGCCGGGCAACCTTTGCTCGAGTCCGGGTCGACATAGGGCACGCCGCTGAAGTCGGAGCTGGGCAGCGCGAATTGACTCGCGAGCCAGGCTGCGCGGCCGCGTGCCATCACCTCCGTCACGCCGGCCTCGGTCGGCCCGAAGCTGGCCTGGCCGAGGAAGCGTCTTGCCTCCGACTCCGTCATCGAGGAGGGAGCGGGCGTGGTGGCGGCGAGGGCGGGCCAGCTGAGGCCGGCCAGGGCGGCCCACAGGCAGAGTCGGGCGAAGGGCATGTTGAGTCTCCGAAGCCGCGCGATGTTGGAGGCCGCCGGACGTGTCGTCTCGCCACCAGTTGTGCCGTTTGGTAAGCAAACGCTGCGGACGGTTGCGGACATTGTTCGGACTGTCCGCAAGCTGTCCGCGGACAGTCCGGTCGCCGCCAAGCCGTTGATTTGTCACGGATGACGGCCTGGCACGGTGTTTGCAAAAACTGGGGCATGAACACTCGCTTCCGCGACACCTCCGAGCAGGATCGTCCTCTGGCGCCGAGATCCCGGCGCTGGCCCCTGATGCTGGGCGGCGCCGCTGCCGCCGTCGCCGTGCTGGCCCTGCTGGGCGGCGGCCGCATCCGGCAGATGCTGTCGGCCGACTCCGCCGTCAGCGCCGCCCGCCTGTCTCTCGCCACGGTCGAGGTGGCGCCGCTGACGCGCGACGTCGCCGGCGAGGGCCGCGTCGTCGCCGCCCAGAGTCCCACGCTGTTCGCGCCCGGCGCCGGCACCGCGACCCTGGCCGTGCAGGCCGGCGACCCGGTCAAGCGCAACCAGGTGCTGGCGCGGGTCGATTCGCCCGAGCTGACCAACCGCCTGGCCCAGGAACGCAGCAATGTCGACGCGCTGCGCGCGGACCTGGCCCGCGCCGAGGTCGAGGCCCGCCAGCAGACCGCCGCGCTGCAGAGCGCCTACGAGAACGCCCGCATCGACCAGCAGACGGCCCAGAACGACCTGGCCCGCCAGACCCAGGCCTTCGAGGCTGGCGCGACGGCGCGCATGCAGGTCGAGCGCGCCCAGGACGCCCTGGCCAAGGCCAAGCTGGCCCTGGACCAGGCCCGCGACCTGCGCGGCCTGAAGACCGACAGCCTCAAGCTCGACGTGCAGGCCAAGCAGAGCGCGCTGTCGCGCCAGCAGCTGCTGGTCAGCGACCTGGAACGCCAGGTGGCCGAACTGCAGGTGCGCTCGCCGGTGGACGGCCAGGTCGGCCAGCTCTTCATCCCCGACCGCACCAACGTCGCCCGCGACGCCAAGCTGCTGTCGGTCATCGACCTGTCGGCCCTGGAAGTGCAGATGCAGGTCGCCGAGAGCTTTGCCCGCGAGCTGCAGCCCGGCATGCCCGGCGAGATCACCGGCAACGGCCAGCGCTGGGCCGGCCAGGTCAGCTCGGTCTCGCCCGAGGTCGTCAATGGCGAGGTCGCGGCGCGGCTGCGCTTTGCCGGCACCCAGCCCGACCAGCTGCGCCAGAACCAGCGCCTGTCGGTGCGCGTGCTGCTGGACAAGCGCGACAAGGTGCTGGGCGTGGCTCGTGGCAGTTTCGTCGACGAGAGCGGCGGCAGCTATGCCTATGTGGTGCGCAATGGCGTGGCCGAGAAGGTCGCCGTCAAGCTGGGCGCCCGCTCCCTGGAGCGGGTCGAAGTGATTTCGGGTCTGTCGGTGGGTGACCGGGTCGTCATCTCCGGTGCGGACAACTTCAAGGGCGCGGACCGCGTCCTCATTGCAGATTGACTGCTGATTGAGCAAAGGAAGAGACAGATGCTTCAGATGGAAAAACTGCAGAAGGTCTACCGCACCGAGATGGTCGAGACCTATGCCTTGCGCGACTTCAACCTGACCGTCAAAGAGGGCGAGTTCGTCGCCGTGACCGGCCCGTCGGGCTCGGGCAAGACGACCTTCCTGACCATCGCCGGCCTGCTGGAGGCCTTCAGCGCCGGCCGCTACATGCTCGATGGCATCGACGTCAGCCGCATGGGCGACGGCGAGCGCTCGCGCATCCGCAACCAGAAGA
>CBHWBD010000226.1:0-8185 GCA_966111775.1 uncultured Comamonadaceae bacterium
ACCGGCCGGCGCCGCTGGCTGCCCTGGGCCGGTGCCGGCCTGCTGCTGCTGGCCGGTGTTGGCGCCGGCAGCTGGTGGGCCAACAGCCCGCAACAAGCCGTCACGCCGGCGCCTCAGCCTGTGCCCGCCGCCCAGCCGGCCGCGGCAAGTGCGCCTGTGCCCCCGGCGGCGGCCGTCGTCAGTGCGCCGCCACCTCTGCCCGCGGCCTCGGGCTCGCCCTATCTGGCGCCCGAACCACCGCCCGGTGCCGTGGTGGCTGCTGCCCCGCCGCCCGCAGCGCCACCAGCCGCGCCGCCCGCAGCCGAGGCCCCCATCCCGCGCCTGTCCGAGCTGCCCGAGAGCACGCGCCGCGAGCTGCCCAAGCTGGTCATCAGCGGCTCGGTCTATTCCGACGACCCGGCCAGCCGCTTCGTCATGGTCAATGGCGAGGTGATGCGCGAAGGTGCCAGGCTGGGCGCCGACCTGGTGCTGGAGCGCATCGGTCCGCGCGAGCTGGTGTTGCGCTTCAAGGGCCAGCGCTTCCGCCAGCCGGTCTAGCATTGACGCCGCCCGAGGGCCGCTGGCAGACTTGCGGCCTTCATTCACCCACCCAGCCGAAGGAGACAGCCATGGAACAAGCAGATCGTGTCGCCCTCCTGTCCGGCTGCTGGAGCGCCTGGCGCCCCTGACCCCGCATCCCCTGCGGGTCCATTGATCGCCGCGCACGCCGCGGCCGGCTTCCCACCCTGTTGCGCCGCACGCCCTCGCGTGCGGACCGGTTCGCGCACGCGCGAACGAAGCCCAACATCAATGGACTCCCATGATCGAGATCGATTTCGAGGCCTTGCAGGCCTTGGCGCTCACATCCGCCATCACGAGCCGCGCCCTGCAGCTCGAAGCCCCCGAAGCCGGCCTGCGCCTGGCGCGGGTCACCGAAACCCAGCGTGACCGCTGCACCCTTCACGATGGCCGCAACGAAGTGCAGGCGCGTGCCCTGCCGCGGCTGCTGCAGCAACTCCAGGCCACGGCCCAGCTGCTGACGATAGGTGACTGGGTCGGCATGCACGTCGATGCCCACGGCCAGGCCTGGGTCGTCGATCGCGTCGAACCCCTCACGCAGATCGCCCGCCGTGCCAACGACGGCCGCCGCCAGTCGCTGGCCAGCAATGTCGATGCGGCGTTGCTGGTGATGGGGCTGGACGCGGACTTCAACTCCCGCCGCATGGAGCGCTATATCGCCATGGTGAGGGCCTGCGACGTGGCGCCCGTCGTCGTGCTGACCAAGCGCGACATCGCGCCCGACGCGCAGGCACGCATCGCCGAGATGTACGCCCGCCTGCCGGCCACCGTGCCGGTGCTGCCGGTCAACGCGCTGTCACGCCAGACCTGCGCCGACATCGGCCCCTGGCTGCATGCCGGCCAGACCCTGGTGCTGCTGGGCTCCTCGGGGGCCGGCAAGTCCACCCTCATCAACACCCTGGCCAACGCCGGCCAGTTGACGGGGGCGGCGCGCAGCAGCGACGGCCGCGGCCGCCACACGACGACGGCGCGATCCATGCACCGCTGCCCGAACGGCGGCTGCATCATCGACACGCCGGGCCTGCGCACCTTCCGGCCCGATGCGGATGCGCAGACCCTGGCCGCGGCTTTCGAGGACGTGCAGTCGCTGGCCCAGCAATGCCGGTTTCGCGACTGCCGCCACGAGGCCGAGCCCGGTTGCGCGGTGCGTGCCCACGTCGACGCGGACCGGCTCGAGAACTACAAGAAGCTGATGCGCGATGCCCAGCGGGGCGACCTGACGGCGCTGGAGCGCATCGAGCTGCGCGGCAAGTGGAAGGCCATCCACAAGGCGGGCAGCCAGCGTGCGCGCGAGAAGCGGACCTGAGGGCGTGGCGGTGCAGCGTTCAGCCCACCACCTCCAGGTAGGCGATGCGCCGCATCGGCGTGAACAGCGCGCCGACGGCGACGACCACCAGCAGGCACAGCGCGGCGGCCGTGAACAGCTCGGTCACGTCCAGCACCCGCAGCGCCGCGCCCGCCGCGGCCGAGGCCAGCGGCGCCAGGCCCATGACGATGAACATGAACAGGGCCATGGAGCGGCCCAGCATGGCCGGCGGGATGCGCTTCTGCAGCCAGCTGTAGACGGCCACCTGCACGAAGCCGCCCAGGGCGCCCAGGGGCAGCAGCAGCAGCGCACCCTGCCAGGCCGCATGCACATGGCCGAAGACGAGGAAGACGCCGGCGGCGATGCCGTCGATGAGCAGCACGGTGCCGCCCAGCGTCGACAGGCGCCAGTGCGGCTTCATGCCCGACACGGCCATGCCGGCCAGTGCGCCCAGGCCGTGCACGGCCAGCATGACGCCGAGGGCCGCGGCACCGCCGGGCAGGCGCTCGGCGGCCAGCACCGGCAGCGCGACCTGCAGCGGCCCGCCGACGAAGAAGGCGATGGCGGCGAAGTACAGGAACAGGGCGCGCAGCTCGCGGTCCTGCCAGCAGGCGCGCAGCGACTCGGCAATCGCCGCGAACACCGCCTGCGGCGCCTTGGCCGGCGGCGCGCTGGTCTGCACGCGGGCCAGCGTGAAGGCGGAGATGGCGAAGCTGAGCGCGTCGAAGCCGAAGGCCCAGGCCAGGCCGCCGCGGCCCAGGGCGGGGTCGCTGCCCGAGGTGACGAGCAGGCCGGCCAGCACCGGCCCGAGCAGCAGCACCAGCTGGCGCGCGCCCATCAGCACGCCGTTGGCGGGCTGGATCAGCGCCGGCGGCACGGCCTGGGGCAGGATGGCGCTGCCAGCGGGATAGCTGAAGGCCGTGGCCAGGCCGATGGCCAGGGTCAGCGCATAGACCCCGGGCAGGGTGATGCTGCCGCCGGCCGTCAGCGCCGCCAGCAGGCCCAGCAGCGCGGCATTGATCCATTTGGTCAGCCACAGCACCTGCTTGGGCGAATGGCGGTCCACCAGCGCACCGCCGACCAGGATGAAGATGGCGCGCGGCAGGCTGCCCAGGGCCAGCACGGTGCCCAGCACCAGCGGGTCACGGCTCAGCGTCATCACCAGCCAGGGCAGGGCCAGCAGCGTGAACTGGTCGCCCAGCATGGACAGCAGGCCGCCGCCGATGATCCAGCGGAAGTTGGCGTTGCGAAACAGTTCGCGGCGCGGGTCGGGGGTGCTCATGACTTCTCCTCGGCAGGCAGCGTCTCTTTCGAGCGCCGCAGATAGGCGATCAATTCGGGGCTGACACCGGACTGGCGGGCCAGCTCGGGTTCGGCGGCATACATGCGCTGCATGGTGTCCTTCATGCCGGGCGCGACTTCCAGGAACTGCTGCTGCAGCACCAGCCAGCGCCGCACCAGGGCCTGGACCTCGGGCGTGCCCGGGTCCTGGCCCGCATCCATCGCGGCGCGGGCTTGGGCGATCAGGCGCGGCCATTCGAGTTCGACGGCGTCGCGCGCGGCCTCGGGAATGGCCTCCCACTGCTGGCGCATGGCGCGCAGCTGCTCGGGGCTGAACCAGCGCTCGTGCACGCGGCGGATGGCCATGGCGTCCAGCAGCACCTGCACTGCGTCGCCGCCGTCGCCGCGCAGCTCCAGCCGCTTGGCGGCATTGCGCAGCGTCAGCAGCAGGCTTTCCTGGGTCTGGATCTGGGCCTCGATCTGCTCGATCTGGGCCTGCAGCACGGCCGCCAGCGGCTGGGGCGCCTCGCCGTCCAGCAGCGGGGCGATCTCCTTCAGCGACAGGCCGGCGTCGCGCAGGGCCAGCACGCGGTGCAGGCGCAGCACGTCGGCCTCGCCGTAGCGGCGATAGCCGGCCTCGCTGCGGCCCGAGGGGCGCAGCAGGCCGAGTTCCTCGTAGTGGTGCAGGGTGCGCACCGTGAGGCCGGCGCGCTTGGCCAGCTCTCCCACCGTGTAGTCCATGTCCGGTCTCGTTCTTGTGACGGGCCGGATCATGAAGCCTCACGTCACGTGAGGGTCAACCCCCGCGGCATCGCGGGGGTTACGCCACGCGCTATCGCTGGGTCAAGCGCCATCGCGAGGCATGCTGTCCCAAAACTTGCGCAGCGGCGGCCCAGGGCGGGGCGTGGACCGCCGCAAGACGCCGTCGGGCCGTGAAGTTATTGGCATTCCAGACCTGGCATGGGGTTTGCACTAGAGAGATCGCCGAGGCGACTGGCCTCGGGGAACCTAAGGAGTACCTCACCATGAAGACCTGGACGAATCTGCGACCGCTCACCCTCTCGGCCGCTCTGCTCGCAACCCTGACGCTGACCGCGCCCGCGAGTGCCCAGGAACCCACCGTGCCCGCCGCCGTCGGCCGTACCGTGCTGCGCGAAGCCCAGGGCGAATATGTGCTGGAAGACGGCCGCACGCTGCGCGTCGTCGTCGGCGTGCGCCATCTGGGCGTGGGCCTCGACGAGGCACCGCTCGAGAGCTGGCAGGCCAAGAGCGCCGAGCTGCTGGTCAGCGCCGACGGCATGCGCCGCCTGCGCCTGTACCGCAACATCGACGGCAGCGTCGACCGCGTTGCGCTGGAGACCGATCGCGTCAAGTGACAGCGCTGACAGCGTGCCGGGGGGCCAAGGCCGCTGGCCTTGGCCCTGATACGGCATCACCGGCCCGTCGCGGCTGTCGATGTCCGCGCCTCAGCGGCGTGCCTGTCCATCCATCCATGCGGCGCGGATCTCGCGCCCGCAATCTACCGAAGCCACCGCCGGCTTGTCGCTCGGGTCGCCGCTCATGATGCCGTGGCGCTGTTCGCGCGCGACCATGCCGTAGAAGCGCTTGTCGGCGCTGATCCACGGATAGAAGCCGAAGGCGCCGGGGCTGCTGAAGGCGCCGTCGCCGACCTGCGGGTCGTCCTCCACCCAGTGACCGATGCTGTAGTGCCAGCTCTCGGTTTCGGGGATGGGTGTCTTCACGGCCTGCGTCGGGCAGCTCTGCGGGTTGGTGCAGACGGCCTGCGTGCCCAGCAGATGGCCGAGTTGCAGCTTGTCGTCGAGCAGGGCGCGCAGGAAGCGGCTGTAGTCGGCCGCCGAGGTCTTGCCGCCGCCGGCGGGCTGGGCCTGGCTGTAGTCGAAGCGCCAATCACTGCCCAGGGCCGGTGCCAGCGTCTGGCGCACGGCCAGGGCCATGCCGTCCGGGCCCAGCGAGCCCAGGCCCATCATGACGGCATGCTTCTGCATATGGCCGCCGTTGTAGTCGAAGCGTCCTTCGGTCGCCGGGTTCTGGCGGCCGCGGCCGTTGATCAGGGCTTCCTGGCAGGCCGCCACGCTCTGGTTGGGGCGGCAGACGTGGAAGTAGGTATAGCCGGACTGGAAGTGCAGGAACTTGACGTCCTCGCTCGTCAGCTGGCCCTGGCGGCGCTCGGCGACGAAAGCGCCGTAGATCCATTTCGACGCCGACGCGATCGCCATCTCGGTGCTGCGCTCCGGGCCGTTCTCGCCCGCCTTGCCGCCGGCCAGCGGCTGGGTGGCGTTGCCGATCTCCCAGTAGAAGGGCTGGGCCGCCACGCAGGCGGCGGACTTCTCGGCCGTCAGCCTTGCGGCGCCGGCGCGCTGCAGCGGCGTGGGGTCGGCGGCATGGGCCAGCAGGGGCGCGGCGAGCAGCGTGGCGAGGGCGATTCGGTGCATGGTGAAACTCCGGTGTTGGGGTGAAGCCATGCTGCCCAGCGGCGGGCTTTCAAAGGTTGCCGGGCGGGTTGCAGTGCTTGCGGAGTCTGACGGCCGGTGCCGGCTTGCAAGGATTTGTCATTGTTTTCCGGCAAGGTTGGTGGCGGGCACGTCCCTAACATCCGGGCATGAGTCGCATCCTGATCGCCGACGACGAGGCCGAACTGCGCGGCCTGCTGCAGCGCTACCTGACCGAGCAGGGCCACACCGTGCGCGCCGTGCCGGATGCGGCCGCAGCGGCACAGCTGCTGGCGCGCGAGCGCTTCGACGTGCTGGTGCTGGACCTGATGATGCCCGGCGAAGACGGCCTGAGCCTGTGCCGGCGCTTGCGCGGCCAGGGCGAGACCATCCCCATCCTGATGCTGACGGCGCGCGGCGAGCTGGTCGACCGCGTGCTGGGCCTGGAGATGGGCGCCGACGACTACCTCGCCAAGCCCTTCGCGCCGCGCGAGCTGCTGGCGCGCATCCAGGCCATGGTGCGTCGCCAGCAGCAGCTTGGTGCCCACCTCGGCCCGGCCAGCGAGGAGGCGGTGCGCTTCGGCGACTTCATTCTCTACCCGACCCAGCGCCGCCTGGAGCGCGATGGCGTGGCGGTCGACATCAGCACCGTCGAGCTGAATCTGCTGCGGGCCCTGGCCAGCCAGCCCAACCGGCCGCTGGGGCGCGAGAAGTTGCTGGTGCTGGCCCATGGCGAAGCGCATGGCGTCAGCGACCGCAGCCTGGACGTGCAGATCATGCGGCTGCGCCGCCTGGTCGAGCCTGACCCCGCCACGCCGCGCCACATCCAGACGGTGTGGGGCCTGGGCTATGTCTTCATTCCGGAGCCCCATCCGACGGGTAGTACGCGATGAAGTTCGGCCTCTCCACCCTGTTCGGTCGCAATCTGTGGCTGATGGTCTGCCTCATCGTCGTCGGCCAGCTTGTCAACGCCGTCGTCTACCGTGAGCTGGTCGCCAAGCCGCGCCTGCACCAGTCGGCCGAGGCCGCTGCGCGCAGCCTGCAGGCGGTGGTCGAAGGCCTCAGCCTGCTGCCCGAAGACCAGCGCGCCGGCTTCGTCGCCCGCTTCAATGCGCGGGCCGGCTCGGGCCTGATGGAAGGGCCGCCCGAACGCATCTCGTTGATGGAGCGCGCCTATCTTGCCGAATTGAACGAGCAGCTCGGCATGCTGCCCGGCGGCCTGGACTGGCGGCGCGAAGCCAACGGCCTGATCGCGGTGCGCCTGCCCGACGTGCCCTTCTGGCTGGCCGTGCCGTCGGTGCAGCCGGCCCATCGCTTCGCGCGCACCTGGCTGATCGCCAGCGGCGTCAGCGGCGTGCTGGCCCTGCTGGGCGCCTGGCTGATCCAGCGCCGCATCAACCGCCCGCTGCAGCGTCTCGTCGAAGCGGCCAAGGCCGTCGGCGCCGGCCAGCGTCGCCTGCTGCTGCCTACCGACGGGCCGGCCGAGACGGCGGCCCTGGCACGCGGCTTCAACGACATGGCCGAGGCCCTGGCACGCGACGAGGAGGAGCGCCTCCTGATGCTGGCCGGCCTGTCGCACGACCTGCGCACGCCGCTGGCCAAGATTCGCCTGGCCAGCGAGCTGTTGCGCGACGCTGGCCAGGGCGACCCCGAGCTGCTCGACACGCTGGACCGCAGCCTGCACGGCCTCGATGGCCTGCTGACCCAGTTCCTCGACTACGCCCGCGCGGCCCACCCGGCCGAGCAGGAGCTGCCGGTGGTGGACATCGAGCTGCGCGAGTTCCTGGCCGAGACCGTGGTGCTGGCACCGGGCCTGCCGCATCCGATGTTGGCCGACGGCCCGGCGGTGAAGCGCCGCGCCCGGCCACAGGCCTTGCGTCGCCTGGTGCTCAATCTCATCGTCAATGCGCAGAACCACGGCGCACCGCCCATCGAGCTGGCCTGCGGCGCGGACGGCGGCAGCGCGTGGATCGAGGTGCGCGACCGCGGCCCCGGCATTGCGCCGGGGCGGGTCGACGAACTGAAGCGCCCCTTCCAGCGCGGCGATGCGGCGCGTGGCGGCAAGCCGGGCTCGGGCCTGGGTCTTGCCATCGTCGACCGCATCGCGCGCGCCGAGGGCGCGCAGCTGAGGCTGCTGCCGCGCGAGGGCGGCGGCTTGGTCGCCCGGGTCAGCTGGCCTTAGCGGCCACGAAGCGGTACTCGTGCTGCGCGTCGCGCAGGATCAGCGTCGGCTGGGCGGCCTTGTCGTCGCGCACGAACTCGATGCCGCCGATGCCCGGGTCGATGGTCATGTAGCTCTGGGTGCCGTCCTCGTTCTTGCGCAGGGCGACCTCGCTGTTCCAGTGGTCGAACTGGAAGCGCAACTGGGCGCCCTTCCTGCTGACCTTGATGTGGCCCAGGTCGGGGCTCACGTAGTCGGCGGCCAGCGGCTTGATGGCGTCGGCCGGGACGGGCAGGGTCAGCAGCTCGCGCAGCTTGGCGGCCTCGGCCTTGCGGTTGGCGATGGAGACCTTGAGGCGGTCGTCGGCCTCGGGGCGGCCGTCGAACACCACCTCCAGCAGCTTGCGCTGCAGCGGCCCGCGCAGCAGCA
>CBHWBD010000227.1:0-8081 GCA_966111775.1 uncultured Comamonadaceae bacterium
TCTCGCTGTCGCCTTGCTGCTCGCCTCGACCCTGGCCGCCGCCGCGCCGCTGACGCCTGGCGAGCTGCCCGCCGCCGCCCGCGACTGGCTGCCCTGGGCCCTGCAGGGCCAGCCGCCGCTGGGCTGCCCGGTCGGCAGCGTCGAGGGCGAGACACCGGTCTGCGTCTGGCCGGGCCGCCTGCAGCTCAGCGCGGGGCCGCGCGACGCGAGCTTCAAGCTGGAAGTGCAGGTCTTCGGCGCACCGGCACGCGTGGCCCTGCCCGGCGAGACCGGCGCCTGGCCGCAGGACGTGAAGGCGGGCGGCAAGGCACTGGCCGTCGTCGAGGCGGCCGACCATCCCGCCGTCTGGCTGGCGCCGGGGGCCCATCTCATCGAGGGGCGCATCGCCTGGGCCGAGATGCCGCAGAACCTCGCGGTGCCGGCCCATCTCGCGGCCATCGTCGTCAGCAACGGTGGCGCGATGCAGGCGCGCACCCCCGACGGCGACGGGCGGCTGTGGCTGCGCGCCGTGGCCAGCCCGGCCGAGGCCAGCGACAGCCTCAGCGTGCAGACCGCCCGCCTCGTCGACGACGAACTGCCGCTGATGGTGACCACGGCCTTCGAGTTGCGCATTTCCGGCCGGGCCCGCGCCGTGGAACTGCCGCAAGCCCTGCTGCCGGGGCTGCGCGCCGTGCAGCTCGACAGCCCTCTGCCCGCTCGCCTTGCCGACGATGGCCGCCTCGTCGTGCAGGCGCGGCCCGGCGCCTGGCATATCGAGCTGCGTGCGCGCCTCAATTCACCCGTCCAGGCCCTGAAGTTGCCCGAAGGTGGCGCCTCGGAAGAGGAGGTCTGGGTCGTCAAGGCCGCCCCGTCGCTGCGCCTGATCCGCCCCGAGGGACCGGCCAGCGTGGACCCGCGCCAGGTCGAGATGCCCGAGGCCTGGCGGGCGCTGCCGGCCTTCCGCCTCAAACCCGGCGAGACGCTGAAGCTGACCGAGCTGCAGCGCGGCAACGCCAAGCCGGCGCCCGACGCGCTGAAGCTGGAACGCCGGCTGTGGCTGGACTTCGACGGCCAGGGCCTGACCGCCAACGACAAGTTCGAGGGCAGCCTGTCGGCCAGCTCGCGCCTGACCATGCCCGCACCCGGCCAGCTCGGCCGCGCAGCGCTCAATGCCCAGGACCAGCCCATCACCCGCCTGACCGCCGATGGACCCGCCGGCTTCGAGGTGCGCGAGCGCAGCACCCTTGTCGAAGCCGACAGCCGCTGGCCCGTGGACGGCGCCCTGCCGGCCAGCGGCTGGAGCATCAGCGTGGACGGGCTGCAGACCCTGCTGCAACTGCCGCCCGGCTGGCGCCTGCTGCACGCCCAGGGGCCCAGCAGCGCCGAGGGCGCCTGGGTCTCGGCGTGGACGCTGTGGGACTTCTTCTTCGTGCTGCTGGCCGCCCTGGCCGCCTACCGCCTGCTGGGCTGGCGTGTCGGCGTGCTGCTGGGCCTGGCGCTGGTGCTGACCTGGCACACCCCCGGCAGCCCGGCGGCGTCGCTGTGGTTCGGTCTGCTGGCCCTGACCGCCCTGGCCCGCGTGCTGCCGGCAGGGCGTGCGCAGTCGGCCTTTGCGCGCGGCCGCCTCGCGGTGGCGGGCATGCTCGCCTTGCTGATGCTGCCGTTCGCGGTGCAGCAGGTCAGGGAGGCGATCTATCCCAGCCTGGATGCTCCCCGCTACCAGGCCAGCTTCGTCATGGCAGAGCGCGCCGCGCCCGCCCCGGCCGAGGTGCGTATCGTCGAAGAAAAGGTCATGCCTGAAATGGCGATCCAGATGTCACCTCCGCCGCTGATGAAGAAGTCCATGTCCGTCAGCAGCCCCATGGAGCGCATCGATCCGAATGCCCGCGTGCAGACCGGCCCCGGCCTGCCGACCTGGTCCTGGCGCAGCTACCGCCTGGGCTGGAGCGGCCCGGTCACGCCCGAGCAGACCTTGCGGCTGTGGCTGCTGCCGCCCTGGGCAACGGCGCTGATGAAGCTGGGCGGCCTGGCCCTGCTGAGCCTGGCGCTGATCGTCGTCGCCGGCATGAAGCCGCCGCAGCTGCGTGTACCGCGCAGGGGCGCGACGACCGTGGCCGCCGCCCTGCTGCTGATGCTGGGCATGACGCCCCAACCGAGCGAAGCCCAGCAGGCCGGCTGGCCGAGCGACGAGCAGCTCAAGGCCCTGCGCGAGAAACTGGCCACGCCGCCCGACTGCGCGCCGCGCTGCGCCGAGCTGGCGCGCCTGATCGTCAGCGCCTCGGGCTCGACGGTGCAGCTGCGCGCCGAGATCCACGCCCAGGCCCTGGCGGTCGTGCCCCTGCCCGGCCAGGGTACCGGCTGGCAGCCGGCCGGCATCACGCTGGACGGCCAGCCCGCCGCCACGCGGCGTGACGACGAAGGCCGGCTGCTGATCGCCGTGCCCGCCGGCGTGCACCAGGTCGTGCTGAGCGCCGACGTCGGCGGCGCCAGCGGCCTGGACATCAGCCTGCCGCTGCCGCCACGCGCCCTGCAGAGCGAGCTCAAGGGCTGGTCTCTCGCAGGCCTGGACCCACGCGGCGAGAGCACCGGCGCCATCACGCTGAGTCGCGAGTCCGGCGCCGGCAGCGCCCGCAGCGAAGACGCCGGCACCCAGCGCGACGCGCTGCCACCGCTGGTGCGCGTGGACCGGCGCCTGCAACTCGGCCTGCGATGGCAGGTGCAGACCCACATCCAGCGCATCGCCCCCAGCCGCGCGCCGCTGCGCGTGCGCTGGGCCCTGTTGCCCGGCGAGGCGGTCAGCGATGCCCGCGTGACGGTGGACGGCACGGGTGACACGAGGACGGCCAGCCTGCAGCTCGGCGGCGACGAAGAGGCCGAGGTTGCCAGCAATCTGCTGCCCAGCGAGGCGCTGACCCTGCTGGCCGGCAAGGAGGCCAACCAGGTCGAACGCTGGACCCTGGACGCCTCCGCGCAATGGCATGTGGACCCCGCCGGCCTGCCGCCCACGGCCCTGCAGCAGGGCGGGCAGTGGCTGCCCGAATGGCGGCCCTGGCCCGGCGAGACCCTCAAGCTGACGGTGCGCAAGCCCGCCGGCATCCCCGGCCAGACGCTGACGCTGGACAGCGCCAAGACCATGATCGATCCCGGCGAGCGCAGCACCGACCTGCAGCTCGACCTCAAGCTGCGCGCCAGCCTCGGCGGCCCGCACACCCTCAAGCTGCCGGCCGGCGCCGAGCTGCTGGGCGTGACGCTGCAGGGCAGCGCGCTGCCACTGCAGTTGCGCGACGGCGCCCTGACCCTGCCGCTGACCCCGGGCGCCCAGGCGGCGAGCATCCGCTGGCGCAGCCCCGAAGGCATGGGCGCCTGGTGGCACCACGAAGGGCTGGCCCTGGGCCTGCCCGGCGTCAACGACGCGCTGACGCTGAGCGTGCCGCGGGACCGCATCGTGCTGGCCGTCGGCGGGCCGCTGATGGGACCGGCCGTGCTGATCTGGGGCGTGCTCGTCGTCGTGGGCGTACTGGCGTGGTGGGTACCGCGCGGCCTGCCCGGCGTCATGGCCCGGCCGGCCTGGCTCATCCTGGCCCTGGGCGTGGCGCCCGTGTCCCTGGGCGCCCTGGCCCTGCTGGCCGCCTGGTTCGCACTGCTGGAGGCGCGCCGCCGCTGGGCGCTGGCCCCGCCGGCGGCGTCGCGCTGGCTGCGCATGCTGGTGCAGCTGGTCCTGGTGCTGTGGACGCTGTTCGCCATCGCCGCCCTGCTGACCGTGCTGCGCACCGGCCTGCTCGGCTACCCCGACCTGCTCGTCGCCGGCCCGAACTCGACCGCCCAATGGCTGAGCTGGACCTCGGACCGCTTCACCGAGCACACGGCCGGCGCCTGGGTCGTCAGCGCGCCGGTCTGGCTGTACCGCGCGCTGATGCTGGCCTGGGCGCTGTGGCTGGCGGCGTCACTGCTGCGCTGGGTGGGCTGGGCCTGGGTTGCATTCAGTGCGGGTGGCGCCTGGCCGGCCAGGCCGGCCGTGGTGCTGGCCCCCAAGGAGGATGGCCAGGCGCCGGGCTGAGGTCCGGCCGTGACAATCACGCCCGATGTCGGATTGGTTCTCCCTCGCCCAGCTGCTGGGCTATGTCGCCTTCGTGCTCGGCGTCGCCTGCTTCCTGCAGACCGACGATCGCCGCTTCAAGCTCTTCATGACGGGCGAGTGCATTGCCTACATCGCCCATTTCGCGCTGCTGGGCAATCCGACGGCGGTGGCGAGTTCGTCGCTGTCCATGCTGCGCTCGCTGCTGTCGCTGTACACGCGCTCGAAATGGGTGGCGGTGGGCGTTGTCGCGGCCAACATCGGCTTCGGGCTGGCCATCGCCGGCAAGCCGAGCGACTGGCTGCCACTGGCCGCTTCCTGCCTGGGCACCCTGGCCCTGTTCACGTTGCAGGGCGTTCCGATGCGGCTGCTGATGATGTGCGGCACTTTGCTGTGGATCGCCAACAACCTCATCGTGGGTTCCATCGGCGGCACGGCGCTGGAGGTGGTCATCGCGGTGATCAACCTGACGACGATCACCAGGATGGTCAAGGCTCGCCGAGACGCTCGAACTCCGCAATGACCTGGGCCCCGAACAGCAGCAGCGTGGCACCGATCTCCAGGCTCAGCAGCACGGCGATGGCCGTGGTCAGCGAGCCGTAGACGGTGCCGATCTGCGACAGGGTGCCGAAGTACCAGACCAGCAGATGGCGCGACAGCTCCCACAGCAGGGCCGCTGCCAGCCCGCCCACCAGGGCCAGCGGCAACGACAGCCGGCCCACCGGCATGACCAGATAGACCGAGGCCAGCACGAAGACCTCGCCGGCGAAGCCGAGCAGATAGAGCATGACGCCCGACACGCCGTCCAGCGACCAGCTCAGGCCCAGCAACTCCACCTCGCGCTGGCCCAGGGCCTGGAAACGGCCGGCCACCAGCGTCACCAGCAGCAGGCCCAGTCCCAGGCAGAGGATGTAGACATAGGGAATCAGCGCCGAGATCAGGAAGTGGCGCCGGCGCAGCCGGTGGCGGTGATGGAAGATCACCACCATCGCGCTCTCCAGCACCGAGAAGGCCAGCGAACTGAAAAACAGCATGCTGCCCAGCAGCACCCAGCCCATCACCTCGCGATGCGCCAGGAAGCGCGCCAGCTCGGCCACCACCGCGACCGATTGCCCTGGTATCAGCCACTCCAGGTAGTGGCCCACGGTCTGCAGCAGCCGGGTCTGCTCGATCCAGTGCGACAGCGCGATGACGCTGAGGATGAGCAGGGGCACGATGGACAGCAGCGCGTAATAAGCCACCGCCCCGGCCAGCAGCAGGCCCTGGTTGGCCCGGAAGGCCTTGAGGGCCTGCCAGGCAAAGCCCCAGGGGTCATGCAGGACGCGGGCACTCTGGCGAGCAAACTGGCGGGCGAGAAAGCGCATGTTTCAGGGTCGCCACGGCGACTGCCGCGGCTTGTCAGCGAACGTAACGCGGCCCTGTCAGCGGCAGCCGCGACGCGCCGGACAGCGCGGGCAAGGCGCATGCCCTGACGCTACCCTAAGTCATGCACGCCCTTCCTCCCGATCCCACCTCCCTCGGCGGCCAGCCGCTGCGCCTGCACATGCCGGTCGACGTGCGCAGCCTGTCGCTGGCGGTGCTGGCCGTGCTGGCCGTGCTGTTCACCCTGCACGCGGCCGGCGCTCTGGTCGTGCCGGTGCTGCTCGGCGTGCTGCTGAGCTATGCGCTGGACCCGCTGGTCGCGCGGCTGCAGCGGTTGCGGCTGCCTCGCGCCCTGGCCGCCGCGTGGCTGCTGGCGAGCCTGGTGGGCGGCGTCGGCTGGACGGCCTATGCCCTTTCCGACGATGCCAGCAAGCTGCTGGAATCGCTGCCGACCGCCGCCGAAAAGGTGAAGTCCGCCATCGCCGCCCGCCGACCCGGGGACAGCGGCGCCCTGGCCCAGGTTCAGAAGGCCGCCCTGCAGCTGGAGCAGGCGGCCGAAGCCGGCGCCCCGGCCGTGCAGCCGCGCGGCGTCACCCGCGTCATCGTCGAGAAGCCGCGCTTCAATCTGCACGACTACCTGTGGACGGGCACCGTGGGCCTGGTGGCCTCGCTGGGCCAGGTCATGGTGGTGGTCTTCATCGCCTTCTTCCTGCTCGCGGCCGGTGACACCTTCCGGCGCAAGCTGGTGCACCTGGCCGGCCCCACCTTCGCCAGGCGGCGGCTGACCGTCCAGACCCTGGACGAGATCGGCGCCCAGATCCACCGTTATCTGCTGGTGCAGGTCTTCACCAGCGCCATGGTCGGGTTGACGATCTGGCTGGCCTTCATGGCCGTGGGCGTGGAGCACGCCGCCGTCTGGGGCGTGGTGGCCTTCGTCGGCGACTTCATCCCCTACATCGGCGCGGCGGTGCTCACGACCAGCGCCGGCCTGATGAGCTTCGTGCAGTTCGGCAGCGTCGACATGGCCCTGCTGGTGTCGGGCATCGCCCTGGGCGTGCACACGCTGTCGGGCAATCTGCTGATGCCCTACCTGAGCAGCCGCAGCAGCCGCATGAACGCCGTCGTCGTGTTCATCGGCGTGCTGGCCTTCGGCTGGCTGTGGGGCCTGTGGGGCCTGCTGCTGGGCGTGCCCATCCTGGCCAGCACCAAGGCGGTGTGCGACCGCGTGGACGGGCTGCAGCCCGTGGGCGAACTGCTGGGAGCCTGAGGCCCCGCAGGATCAGCGATTCGCGGTGTAGTTCGTCGGCAGCCAGTCGTAGCCCTTGCCGTCGACCCGCAGGTGACCGATGCCGGGGAAGGACACGTGGGTGATGGCGACGTAGTAGCCGACCTTGGCGGCAGCGGCCAGCGCGCTCTTGCGCGTGGGCGCGGCCATCTTCTGGTCGCTGTCGAAGCCCATGGTCACGTTCGGGTCCGGGAACTGTACGGCCGCGACGTGCAGCAGGTCGCCCCAGAACATCATCTTCTGGCCCTTGCTTTCGGCGACATAGAAGCTGTGACCCGGCGTGTGGCCATAGGACGGCAGGGCGCGAATGCCCGGGGCCAACTCCACGCCATCCGGCTTGCCCTCGAACGGCTGCAGGCGGCCGGCGTCCTGGTAGGGCTTGGTCGAGACCATCGCCCCCTTGAAGAAGTCCTGAGCACTGGCCGGCGCCTTGGCCATGTTGTCGGCACTGAGCCAGTAGTCGCTCTCGCGCTTGTCCATGCGAACCACCGCGTTCGGGAACACGGCCTTGCCGTCGGCCGTGGTCGCACCGCCGATGTGGTCACCATGCAGATGCGTGATGTAGATCTCGTCCACCTGCTCGGGGTTGTAGCCCGCCGCCTTCAGGTTGCTCAGCATGCGGCCCAGGGTCGGGCCGAACAGGCCGGCCGCACCGGTGTCGATCAGCACGATCTTGGACCCGGTGTTGATGAGATAGGCATTCACCGAGGTCTCCAGCGGCACGCCGAGGTAGGCATGCTGGAGCGCCCGCTGTACCTGGCCCGGCTTGGCGCCCTGCAGCAGCTTGTCGACCGGCAGATCCAGGGTGCCGTCGTTCAGGGCGGTGACCTCGAAGTCACCGAGCTGCATGCGGTACCAGCCCGGCGCCTGGCCCTTGAGCTGCGGGCCGGCGGCGAAAGCCGTGGTGGCGCTGAAACCAAGGGCGAGGGCGGCGGGAAGCAGGCGCTTGAGCATTGTTCGTCTCCGGGGGGATGAAGGGGAGCGGCGCAGGATAGCGGCGCCCTGGCGACCTTGCAGCCCCCAGGGTGTTGTCTGACTGCCGGACAGCTTCGGCGGCGGCGAATGACTGGAATCCAGACAGTGCCGACGTTTCGAACGCGAAAACCGCGGGTTAGCTCGCAAGGGTTTGCCTGTGACTTGCCCCGAGTTGGCGCGGGCATGGCTTTTGCGGTTTGGGGGCCTGGCATCCATTACGACGACAACCAGGAGACAAGCCATGCCCCGACGCCTGCCGGCGCCTACGCCGCTGCATTTCGCCATCCTCGCCGCCCTCGGCGCTGCCCTGCCCGCCGCCGCGCAGACCGCGCCGGCCGCCGAACCCACGGTGACGACGCTGGACGTCGTCAAGGTCACGGCGCGCAAGCGCGAGGAGTCGCTGCA
>CBHWBD010000228.1:0-8063 GCA_966111775.1 uncultured Comamonadaceae bacterium
CCAGGCAGCCGCCGCAGACGGAAGCCATCGACGAGGAGCCGTTGGACTCGGTGATTTCCGAGACGACGCGCAGCGAGTAGGGGAAGTCTTCCTTGCTGGGCAGCGCGGCGATCAGCGCGCGCTTGGCCAGGCGACCGTGGCCGATTTCGCGGCGCTTGGGGCTGCCCACACGACCCGTCTCGCCGGTGGCGAAGGGGGGCATGTTGTAGTGCATCATGAAGCGGTCTTCGAACTCGCCGTCCAGCGCGTCGATGCGCTGGGCGTCGCGGTCCGTGCCCAGGGTCGCGATGACCAGGGCCTGGGTTTCACCCCGGGTGAACAGGGCCGAGCCGTGGGTGCGCGGCAGGATGCCGTTGCGGATCTCGATGGGGCGCACGGTGCGGGTGTCGCGGCCGTCGATGCGCGGCTCGCCGGCCAGGATCTGGCTGCGCACGATGCGGGCTTCGATCTCGAACAGCAGGCCTTCGACTTCGACCTTGTCGAAGGACACGCCTTCGGCGCTCAGCGCGGCGAAGACATTGGCGGTGGCGGCGCGGCAAGCCTGCGTACGGGCCTGCTTGGAGCGGATCTGGTAGGCCTCGCGCAGCGGGCCTTCGGCCAGGCCGTTGACCTTGGCGATGAAGGCCTCGTCCTTGGCGGGCGCGGTCCAGGTCCAGGCCGGCTTGCCGGCGTCACGCACCAGGTCGTTGATGGCGGCGATGGCCACGTTGCCCTGCTCGTGGCCGTAGACGACGGCGGCCAGCATGACTTCTTCCGACAGGCCCGAAGCCTCGGACTCGACCATCAGCACGGCGCTTTGCGTGCCGGCGACGACCAGGTCCATCTGGCTGTTGACCAGTTCGGACTTGCTGGGGTTCAGCAGGTACTCGCCATTGACATAGCCCACGCGGGCGGCGCCGATGGGGCCGTTGAACGGAATGCCCGAGATGGCCAGGGCGGCGGACGTGCCGATCATGGCGGCGATGTCGGCCTGCACTTCGGGGTTCAGGCTCACCACGTGGATGACGACCTGGACTTCGTTGAAGAAGCCTTCGGGGAACAGCGGGCGGATCGGGCGGTCGATCAGGCGGCTGGTCAGGGTCTCGTGCTCGGAGGGGCGGCCCTCGCGCTTGAAGAAGCTGCCGGGGATCTTGCCGGCGGCATAGGTCTTCTCGAGGTAGTCGACGGTCAGCGGGAAGAAGTCCTGGCCGGCCTTGGCCTCGGTCTTGGCGACCACGGTGGCCAGCACGACGGTGCCTTCGATGTTGACGAGGACGGCGCCGGTGGACTGGCGGGCGACTTCACCCGTTTCCATCACGACGTTGTGGCGGCCCCATTGGAAGGACTTCGTGACCTTGTTGAAAATGGACATGCTCATCTCCTGGTTGTGGTGAACGCCATCGGGCGTCCGGGGGACCGGGAACGAGGCTGGGTTTGGTCCAGATGCCATTCCAGGGCGGTTCAGCAAACCGTCTTGGAATGATCCGACACCACGTCAGCTCGGTTCCGGCAGATGGACAAAGAGCCTGTACTGGGCTTGAGGACCAGACAGGCTCCGTGTCGGATGGGGCGAATTACTTGCGCAGGCCCAGCTTGGCGATCAGCGCGACGTAACGGCTGGAGTCAACGCGCTTCAGGTAGGCCAGCAGGCTCTTGCGGGTGTTGACCATCTTCAGCAGACCGCGGCGACCGTGGTGGTCCTTGGCGTGGGTCTTGAAGTGGGGGGTCAGGTCGTTGATGCGGGCGGTCAGCAGGGCGACCTGGACTTCCGGGCTGCCGGTGTCGTTGGCGCTGCGGGCATTGGCCTTGACGATCTCGGCCTTCTTTTCGGCGATGGACATTTGTTTTCCAAAAGGTTTCGGAAGTCCGGCCGGGCGAGCACAACTGCTGTTGCTGCCGCAGACGGTTTCCGGGGGTTGACTTGCGGACACGGGGGAAACCGCCCCGAGCCGTGCTGTTGCACTGTGTACAAGATATCGAGTACGCAGAACTTGCGGATTCTAGCCTAAAGCCAGAGACGGCCCAAACCGCGGCAGGCCAAGCGGGCGGAGATAAGGCCAGCCAGCGGCGCTTTCAAGGGGCAAAACCGCCCTGCCCCGCAAATGCGTGACTTCTCAACCTCGGCACGAAAAAGCCCCTTGAAGCGCTTTTTGGCCGCCCTATCTCGGGTTCATCGGGTGCTGCTCCCGACTGGTTCAGCAGCGCAAACCTACGGAAGTGATCCTCATGTTCTACCTGACCCACCCCGCCCGAGTCGCCCGCGCCCTGCGCCAATTCGACGCCGACGTCGCCCGCACCCCGGCCCTGGACATCAGCGAAGACGACAAGGCCTATGCCGTCACCGTCGACATGCCCGGCGTCGCCAAGCAAGCCGTCAAGGTCCGCGTCGAAGGCCGCCGCGTGCACATCGAGACCGCCAGCGCCGAAGCCGCCGAGCCGACCGATGGCTCCCGCGTCCTGTACCGCGAGCGCCGCGCCGCCAGCTATGCCCGCAGCTTCTCGCTGCCGGTCGAAATCGACCAGACCCAGTCGCAGGCCCGCTTCGAGAACGGCGTGCTGACGTTGAACCTGGTCAAGCGCGTCGCCGAGAACGGCGGCCAGCTGACTGTCAACTAAGCCGCAGAGAGATCCCAGCGCGGACGGACCTCGAAACCGCCGTCCTGCCTGGGTTGGGCCATGCCGCGCTGCACCCGCAGCGCGGCGGCCATCGCGATCATGGCGCCGTTGTCGGTGCACAGCGACAGCTCGGGGTAGTGCACGCGCACGCTCCGCTTGCCGCAGGCGGCGTTGAGCTGCTCGCGCAATTTGGCGTTGGCGCCCACGCCACCGGCGACGACGAGGCGTTTCAGCCCCGTTTCCTTCAGCGCCATCAGCGACTTCTTCACCAGCACCTCGACGATGGCCGCCTGCGTCGACGCGGCCAGATCGGCCTTGGTCTGCTCGCAGGGGGAGTCGCCGATCTTCTTCACCTGGGTCAGCACCGCCGTCTTCAGGCCGGCAAAGCTGAAGTCCAGCTTGCCACTGTGCAGCAGCGGGCGCGGCAACTCGAAGGCTTCCGGGTTGCCAAACTCGGCCATGCGCGCCAGATGCGGGCCACCGGGGTAAGGCAGGCCCAGCAGCTTGGCACTCTTGTCGAAGGCCTCGCCGGCCGCGTCGTCGATGGTCTCGCCGAGGATCTCGTAGGAACCCACGTCGTCCACGCGCATCAACTGCGTGTGGCCGCCGCTGACCAGCAGCGCGACCAAGGGGAACTCGGGCGGGTCGGCCGACAGGAAGGGCGACAGCAAATGCCCTTCGAGGTGGTGGACCGGCAGCGCCGGCACATCCAGCGCGGCGGCCAGCGACACGGCCACGCCCGCACCCACCAGCAGCGCGCCCGCAAGGCCCGGCCCCTGGGTGTAGGCCACCAGATCGACGTCATGCAAGGCCAGACCGGCCTGCGACAGCACCTCGCGCGTCAACGGCAGCACGCGACGCACATGATCACGCGAGGCCAACTCGGGCACCACACCGCCGTAGGCCTGGTGCATGGAAATCTGGCTGTGCAGTGCCTGGGCCACGAGGCGAGGCGGCTTGTCGCCTTCCACCTCGACAAGCGCGACCCCAGTCTCGTCGCAGGACGACTCGAAGCCGAGGACGCGGGTGAGACTCACTTGCCTTCCTTGGCGTGGTTGATGGAGTACTTGGGAATCTCGACCGTGACGTCCTGCTGGCGCAGCAGGGCCTGACAGGACAGGCGCGAGTCGGGCTCGAGGCCCCAGGCGCGGTCCAGCATGTCTTCCTCGTCCTCTTCCATCTCGGACAACGACCGGCCGCCCTCGCGCACGATGACGTGGCAGGTCGTGCAGGCGCAGACCTGGTCGCAGGCGTGCTCGATATGGATGTCGTTGTCCAGCAGGGCTTCACAGATCGACGTGCCGGGGGTGGCCGTGATGCTGGCACCGTCGGGGCAGTACTCGGCGTGCGGGAGGATCTTGATGACGGGCATGGTGTTCTCTTAAAGGGCCGAGACCTTGCGGCCGGTCAGCGCACGGGCGATGGAGCGGTTCATGCGTTCGGCGGCAAAGCCTTCGGTCGCTTCGGCCAGGGCCTTGACGGCGCCGTCGATGGCATCGGCATCGCCCTCCAGGGCCGCCAAAGCCGACAGGCGCGCCTCCAGGGCCTCTCGCTCGCCTTCGGGCAGCAGGTCACCGTCGACGGCCAGGGCGCTGCGCGTTGCCAGGATCATGCGCTCGGCTTCGACCTTGGCCTCACGCAGCTTGCGAGCGGCCATGTCGCCCTCGGCGCTGGCAAAACCGTCCTTCAGCATGTTGGCGATCTCGTCGTCGCCCAGGCCGTAGCTCGGCTTGACGGTGATGGCCGCCTGCACGCCCGAGGTCAGTTCCTCAGCAGACACGCTGAGCAGGCCGTCGGCGTCGACCTGGAAGCTGACGCGGATGCGCGCCGCGCCGGCCACCATGGGCGGGATGCCGCGCAGCTCGAAGCGCGCCAGCGACCGGCATTCGGAGACCAGCTCGCGCTCGCCCTGCACGATGTGCAGGGCAAGAGCCGTCTGGCCGTCCTTGAAGGTCGTGAAGTCCTGGGCCTTGGCGACGGGAATCGTCGAGTTGCGCTCGATGACGCGCTCGACCAGACCACCCATGGTCTCGAGGCCCAGGGACAGCGGGATCACGTCCAGCAGCAGGATCTCGCCGTCGGCGGCATTGCCGGCCAGCTGGTTGGCCTGGATGGCGGCGCCCAGCGCGACGACCTCGTCGGGGTTCAGATTGGTCAGCACCTCGCGGCCGAACAGCTCGCCGACGGCGCGGCGCACGATGGGCATGCGGGTCGAGCCGCCAACCATGACCGTGCCCTGCACCTCGGCTGCCTTGACCTTGGCGTCGCGCAGCACGCGCTTCACCGACGACAGGGTCTTGGCGATCAGCGGCTGGGTTAGCTGCTCGAACTGCTGACGCGTGACGCTCACGCGCAGTTCGCCGGCGTCCAGCGCGGCGACGAGTTCGGTCGAATCGGCATCCGACAGCGCCTCCTTGGCCGCGCGTGCGGCAACGAGTACGGCGCGCTTGTCGTGGGCCGATTCAACGGCACGGCCGGCCAGCGCCCATTCAGCCAGCGCACGGTCGAAGTCGTCACCGCCCAGGGCCGCATCGCCGCCGGTCGCGACGACTTCGAAGACACCGCGCGTCAGGCGCAGCAGCGAGATGTCGAAGGTGCCGCCGCCCAGGTCGTAGACCGCATACAGGCCTTCGCTGGCGTTGTCCAGGCCATAGGCGATGGCTGCAGCCGAGGGCTCGTTGATGAGGCGCAGCACCTTCAGGCCGGCCAGCTCGGCGGCATCCTTGGTGGCCTGGCGCTGGGCGTCGTCGAAATAGGCCGGCACCGTGATGACGGCACCGAACAGATCGTCGGCGAAGCTGTCCTCGGCGCGGAAGCGCAGCGTGGCGAGGATCTCGGCAGAAACCTCGACCGGGCTCTTCACGCCGTCGCGCGTGGCGATGGCCAGCATGCCAGGGCGGTCTTCGAACTGGTAGGGCAGATGCTCACGGTTGGCCACGTCGGCCAGGCTGCGGCCCATGAAGCGCTTGACCGAGACGATGGTGTTCTCGGGGTCTTCGGCCTGGGCCGCCAGCGCGTCGGCGCCGATCTGGCGGCGGCCTTCGGGCAGGTAGCGCACGGCCGACGGCAGGATGACGCGGCCCTGCTCGTCGGGCAGGCATTCGGCCACGCCGTGGCGGACGGCGGCCACGAGGGAATGCGTCGTGCCGAGGTCGATGCCGACGGCGATGCGGCGCTGGTGCGGGTCCGGCGAGGCGCCGGGTTCGGAGATCTGGAGGAGAGCCATGGTCAGGCGTCGAGCGCGGCGAGGCGCTTGTCGATGTCGGCCCGGAAGCGCTGGATGAACATCAGCGCGCGGACCTGGGATGCGGCGGCCGGGGCGTCGCCGGCCTCGTCGAGCAGGCGGCGTGCCTGCTCCAGCGCGGCGGACTCGGCGCGCAGCGCGTCTTCGTCCAGCGCCTCGAGGGCGGCCTCGTCGCCGGCCTCGTCCAGGGCCTCGCGCCATTCCATCTGCTGCATCAGGAAGGCCGGCGGCATGGCCGTGTTGTTCTCGGCCTGCACGGGGGCGCCACGCAGTTCGCAGAGATAGGCGGCACGGGCCAGCGGGTCTTTCAGGCGCTGGTAGGCCTCGTTGACGCGCATGGCCCATTGCATGGCCACGCGCTGGGCGGCGGCGCCTTCCGCGGCGAAGCGGTCGGGGTGGACCTCGGCCTGAAGCGCCTTCCAGCGCGCGTCGATGTCAGCGCGCGCCTGGGCCTGCGTTTCAGGCAGGCCGAAGAGCTGGAAGTCGTTGTCGGTCAGGCGCATGGGCGGCGGTGAAAAAGCAAAAAGCGCGGCCGGTGCCGCGCTCAGCAAGAACTCAGGGTCGGTCAGACACGGAAAGACTCGCCGCAGCCGCAGCGGTCCTTCTCGCGCGGGTTGCGGAACTTGAAGCCTTCGTTCAGGCCTTCGCGGACGAAGTCCAGCTCGGTGCCGTCGAGGTAGGGCAGGCTCTTGGGGTCGATGAGGATCTTGACCTCATGGCCCTCGAAGATGACGTCCTCGGGCGCCACCTCGTCGGCGTACTCCAGCTTGTAGGCCAGGCCCGAGCAGCCGGTGGTCTTGACGCCCAGGCGCACGCCCACGCCCTTGCCGCGCTTGGCGATGTAGCGCTTGACGTGGCGGGCCGCGGCTTCGGTCAGCGTGACGGACATGTCAGTTGGCGGCGTGCTTGGCGCGGTAGTCGTCCACGGCGGCCTTGATGGCGTCCTCGGCCAGGATGGAGCAGTGGATCTTGACCGGCGGCAGGGCCAGCTCTTCGGCGATCTGCGTGTTCTTGATGGTCAGGGCCTCGTCCAGGCTCTTGCCCTTGACCCATTCGGTCACCAGGGAGCTGGAGGCGATGGCCGAGCCGCAGCCGTAGGTCTTGAACTTGGCGTCCTCGATGAGGCCCGTCGCCGGGTTGACCTTGATCTGCAGCTTCATCACGTCGCCGCAGGCCGGGGCGCCGACCATGCCGGTGCCGACGTCCTCGTCACCGTTTTCGAACTTGCCGACGTTGCGGGGGTTCTCGTAGTGGTCAACGACCTTTTCGCTGTATGCCATGGTGTTCTCCTAATTCGCGATCAGTGCGCCGCCCACTGGATGGTCGACAGGTCGACGCCATCTTTGTACATATCCCACAGGGGGGACAGTTCACGCAGCTTGGCGACGCGGTCGGTCAGCACGCTGATCGCATAGTCGATCTCTTCCTCGGTCGTGAAACGGCCGATGGTCATGCGCAGCGAGCTGTGGGCCAGTTCGTCGCTGCGGCCGAGAGCGCGCAGCACATAGCTGGGCTCCAGGCTGGCCGAGGTGCAGGCCGAGCCGGACGACACCGCCAAGCCCTTGACGCCCATGATCAGGGACTCGCCCTCGACGTAGTTGAACGAGATGTTCAGGTTGTGCGGCACACGGCGCTCGAGGTCGCCGTTGATGAAGGTCTGCTCGATGCCGGACAGGCCCTGGATCAGCTTGTTGTGCAGGGCACGGATGCGCTCGTTCTCGGCACCCATCTCCTCGCGGGCGATGCGGAAGGCCTCGCCCATGCCGACGATCTGGTGCACCGGCAGCGTGCCCGAGCGCATGCCGCGCTCGTGGCCACCGCCGTGCATCTGGGCCTCCAGGCGCACGCGCGGCTTGCGGCGCACGTAGAGGGCGCCAATGCCCTTGGGGCCGTAGCTCTTGTGCGAGGCCAGGCTCATCAGGTCGATGGGCAGCTGGGCCATGTCGATCTCGACCTTGCCGGTGGCCTGGGCCGCGTCGACGTGGAAGATGACACCGCGCTCGCGGCACAGGTTGCCCAGCGCGACGACGTCCTGGATGACGCCGATCTCGTTGTTGACGTACATGACCGAGGCCAGGATGGTGTCCGGGCGCAGGGCGGCCTTGAAGGCTTCCAGGTCGACGAGGCCGTTCTCCAGCACGTCGAGGTAGGTCACGTCGAAGCCCTGGCGCTCCAGCTCGCGCATGGTGTCGAGCACGGCCTTGTGCTCGGTCTTCACCGTGAT
>CBHWBD010000229.1:0-7977 GCA_966111775.1 uncultured Comamonadaceae bacterium
ACAACACCATCAACGCCAACCCGGGCAACAACAGCCTGGTCATCACCGACTACGCCGACAACCTGCAGCGCATCGCCAAGATCATCGCGGCCATGGACACGCCGGGCACCAGCGACATCGAGATCGTGCCGCTCAAGCACGCCGTGGCGGCCGACCTCGCCCCGCTGGTGCAGCGCCTGGCCGATGGCGGTGGCGCCGTCGGCGCGGCCGTGCCGGGCCAGAGCAGCAGCGCCGTCAACGTGCTGGTCGACCCGCGCTCCAACGGCCTGATCTTGCGCGCCAGCAACCCGGCCCGCCTGGCGGCCGTGCGCTCCATGGTCGACAAGCTCGACCAGCCCAGCAGCGACGGCGGCAACAACATCCGCGTCGTCTACCTGAAGAACGCCGATGCCACCAAGCTGGCCACCGTGCTGCGCGCGGCCTTCGGCGCCGCCGCCTCGGGCGGCAGCAGCGGCGGCAGTTCCTCGGGCACCTCCAGCCTGAGCGGCAGCGGCTCGCTCACGGGGGCCGCCCCGACGCTGGCCGGCAGCGCCACCAACAGCAACAGCAACACGGGCGGCATGAGCTCGGCCGCCGCCACGGCGCCGCTGTCGCAATCCGCCGGCCCGTCCACGGGCGGCTTCGTGCAGGCCGACCCGTCGACCAACTCCCTCATCATCACGGCCCCCGAGCCGCTGTACCGTCAGGTGCGCGCCGTCATCGAGCAGCTCGATTCGCGCCGTGCCCAGATCTATGTCGAGTCGCTGATCGTCAAGATCGACAACACCAAGGCCGCCCAGTTCGGCGTGCAGTGGCAGAACCTGTTCGGCAGCAAGGGCGACAACACCATCACCGGCGCCGGCACCAACTTCGGCTCGGGTCTGGCCAACATCATCAACGGCACGGTCGCCGTGGCGGGCGGCCGCAGCGGCGTCGGCTCGGCCCTGAGCTCGGGCTCGGCGCCCACCGGCCTGAACATCGGCATCCTGAAGAAGGTCGGCGACTTCTACACCCTGGGTGCGGTGGCCAACTTCTTCGAGAGCCAGAGCGGCGCCAACGTGCTGTCCACGCCCAACCTGGTGGCGCTGGACAACGAGGAGGCCCGCATCGTCATCGGCCAGAACGTGCCCTTCGTGACCGGCTCCTATGCCAACAGCGGCGCGTCGACCGGCGGCACCGTCAACCCCTTCACGACCGTGGACCGCAAGGACGTCGGCCTGACGCTGAAGATCAAGAGCCAGATCGGCGAAGGCGGCACCGTGCGCATGGTGGTCTACCAGGAGAACTCCTCCGTGGTGCCCGGCTCCAACAGCACCACCGGCCCGACGCTGGACAAGAGCGCCATCGAGACCTCGGTCGTCGTCGACGACGGCGACATCATCGTGCTGGGCGGCCTGCTGAAGGACGAGTACACCGACGGCGACGACGGCGTGCCGGGCCTGTCCAAGATCCCGCTGATCGGCAACCTCTTCAGCAGCAAGAACCGCAAGCGCGTGAAGACCAATCTGATGGTCTTCCTGCGTCCCGTCGTCATGCGCAACGCCGACAGCGCCAACCAGCTGACGCTGGACCGCTACGAGAGCATCCGCGGCGTGCAGCAGAACAGCCAGCCGCAGAAGAGCCTCGTGCTGCCCGACACCGGCGCGCCGGTGCTGCCCGAACCCAAGATCGCGCCGCCCAACAAGGCCCTGCCGCAGCCCTCGCTGCAGACGCCGCCGCAACAGCAGTCCACGCAGTAAGCCAGCCATGGCCGCGACCCGCCACCCCCTGCCCTACGCCTTTGCCAAGGCCAACACCGTGCTGCTGGAAGACGACGGCAGCACGCTGACGCTGTGGGCGCCGCCCGAGGTGGGCTGGGCCACGCTGTCAGAGGTGCAGCGCCTGTACGCGGTCGACCGGCTGGAATCGGAAGCCGTCACGTCGCTGGCCGAGCGCATCAACGCCGCCTACGCCGGCAGCGAGAGCAGCGCGGCCGTCGTCGTCGGCGAGGTCGAGAGCGCGGTGGACCTGTCGCGCATGATGCAGGACCTGCCCGCCGTGGAAGACCTGCTCGAGGCCGCCAACGACGCGCCCATCATCCGCATGCTGAACGCGCTGCTGACCCAGGCGGCCAAGGACGGCGCGAGCGACATCCACATCGAGCCCTATGAGCGCGCTTCGTCGGTGCGCTTCCGCGTCGACGGCACGCTGCGCGAAGTTGTGCAGCCCAACCGCGGCCTGCATGCGGCCCTGATCTCGCGCCTGAAGATCATGGCCGAGCTCGACATCGCCGAGAAGCGCCTGCCCCAGGACGGCCGCATCTCGCTGCGCATCGGCGGCCGCGCCATCGACGTGCGCGTCTCCACCCTGCCCTCGGCCCACGGCGAGCGCGCGGTGCTGCGCCTGCTGGACAAGAGCGAATCCAAGTTCACGCTGGAAGGCCTGGGCATGGACGGCAACGTGCTGTCCGCCTTCAAGAAGCTGGTGCAGCAGCCCCACGGCATCGTCCTCGTCACCGGGCCGACCGGCTCGGGCAAGACGACGTCGCTGTATGCCTCGCTGCAGACCGTCGACACCAGCACCACCAATGTGCTGACCGTCGAGGACCCGATCGAATACGAGCTGCCCGGCATCGGCCAGACCCAGGTCAACAGCAAGATCGACCTGACGTTCGCCAAGGCCCTGCGCGCCATCCTGCGCCAGGACCCGGACGTCATCATGATCGGCGAAATCCGCGACTACGAGACCGCGCAGATCGCCATCCAGGCCTCGCTGACGGGCCACCTGGTGCTCGCCACCCTGCACACCAACGACGCACCCAGCGCCGTCACCCGCCTGACCGACATGGGCGTGGAGCCCTTCCTGCTCAGCAGCTCGCTGCTGGGCGTGCTGGCCCAGCGCCTGGTGCGGCGGCTGTGCCCCGTCTGCAAGAAGCACGACGACCATGGCCGCTGGCACCCCGTCGGCTGCGAGAGCTGTGGCCACACCGGCTACAAGGGCCGCACCGGCGTCTACGAGCTGATGGTCGCCGACGACGCGGTGCGCAACCTCATCCACAACCGCGCGCCCGAGAGCCAGCTGCAGGCCGCCGCCGAGGCCGCCGGCCTGCGTTCCATGCGCGAGGACGGCGAGCGGTTGATCAATGCCGGCGTCACCTCTTTGGAAGAAGTGCTTCGCGTGACCCGCGAATAGGCTGATCCCCGTGCCCGCCTACAAATACGAAGCCCTCACCGATGCCGGCCGCCAGAGCAGCGGGCTGATCGAGGCCGACAACCCGCGCGCCGCCCGCGCCATGGTGCGCGCGCAAGGGCTGACGCCGCTGAGCATCGAGGTCGTGCAGCAGCACGGCGCCCAGGAAGGCAGCCGCTTCACGCGCCGCGTCTTCAGCCCGACGGCCCTGGCGGTGTGGACGCGCCAGCTCGCCGGCCTGGTCGGCTCCGGCCTGCCCATCGAGCGCGCGCTGACGGCCCTGGCCGACGAGAGCGAGGACACCCGGCAGCGCGAGCTCATCAGCCAGCTCAAGGCCGAGGTCAATGCCGGCTCGGCTTTCGCCCGCGCCCTGGCTTCGGCGCCGCGCGAGTTCGACGACGTCTACCGCGGTGTCGTCGCCGCCGGCGAGCAGAGCGGTGCGCTGGGCCAGGTGCTGGAGAAGCTCGCCGACGACCTGGAAGAGCGCCAGGACCTGAAGGCCAAGCTGATCGGCGCCATGGCCTACCCGGCCATCGTGTCCTTCATCTCCGTCCTCATCGTCATCTTCCTCGTCACCTATGTGGTGCCGCAGATCGCCACCGTCTTCACCAGCTCCAAGCGCGCGCTGCCCGCGCTGACCGTGGCCATGCTGGCCGTCAGCGACTTCGTGCGCAGCTGGGGCTGGGCCATGCTGGCCGTCCTCGTCGCCGGCGGCGTGGCCCTGCGCTATGCGCTGAAGGCCCCGGCCTTCCGGCTGCGCTTCGATGCCGGCATCCTCGGCATCCCGCTGATCGGGCGCCTGGCACGCGGCTACAACGCGGCCCGCTTCGCCGGCACCCTGGCCATGCTGGCCGGCGCTGGCGTGCCCATCCTGAAGGCGCTGCAGGCCGCCGCCGAGACCCTGTCCAACCGCGCCATGCAGGCCGATGCGCTGGACGCCCTCGTGCAGGTGCGTGAAGGCGCACCGCTGGGCCTGGCCCTGGCCGGCAAAAAGCGCTTCCCCGGCATCCTGGCCATGTTCGCCCGCCTGGGCGAGCAGACCGGTGAGCTGCCGAACATGCTGGGCCGCGCGGCCCGCCAGCTCGGCACCGAGGTGCAGCGCCGTTCCATGGCCGCCGCGACGCTGCTGGAGCCGCTGCTCATCGTCGCCATGGGCGCGGTGGTGCTGCTCATCGTGCTGGCCGTCCTGCTGCCCATCATCCAGCTCAACACATGGGTGAAGTGAGGCGGCCTGCCGTCAGCGCCCTGCTGACGCTGGTCGTGAGTTTTGGCGTCATCGCGTGGATGGGCTGGCGCTGGTGGCCGCACTGGGGCCTGGCCTTTGCCACCGAGGACGCGCCGCTGGGCTGGTGGCAGGCCGCCCTGCTGGTGGCCAACGCCAGCGCTGCGGCAGCCCTGGCCTGCGTGCTTGCCGCGGTTGGCAACCGCTCGCGCGCGGTGCGCTGCTGGACGCTGCTGGCTCTGGGCATGGTCTTCGCCGCGCTGGACGAGCGCTTCATGGCCCACGAGGCCGTGCAGGACTGGCTGCAGTTCGACCTCGGCCTGCCGCACTCCTGGGCGCAATGCGTCATCCTCGCCTATGCCCTGGGCGGCGTGGTCCTGCTCTACGTCGTGTGGGTCGAGGGCAGCACGAGCTTGCGACGCTGGACCCTCGCCGCCCTCGTCGCCGGTGGCGTCGCCATCGCGCTGGACCTAGCTTTCGACACCATCGCCATGCAGATCGTCGAGGAGTGGCTGGAAGCCCTGGCCGAGACGCTGCTGCTGGCCGGTCTCTTCAGCGAACTGGGCAGCGCGGCGTCCCCGCGGCACTGAGCGGCGGTGGCGTGTCCCAGGGTTCGCGCGGCTGGCTGATGACAGCCTCCGTCCAGGCGCGCACGCCCCAGGCCTCGCCGCGCTTGACCTGCGGCTGCATGCCGGCGGCATCGGGTTCGGCCTCCAGATCGCCGGCGTAGAAGTCGTAGCGGCTGGCCCGCAGCCGCAGCGCCGGCAGGCCCTTGGCCGCCGGCAGGCTCAGGCGCAGTTCGCCGCGCTGCGCCTCCGACTCTCCCGGCTTGGCCGCCAGCCGCTGCACGCTCGCACCCACGGCCCAGGCCGGATCGGACAGCGCCAGCAGGGCCCAGACCGCCGGCTCGGCCGTGCCGGGCCAGCGCAGTTCGACCCAGCTCTCGCAGCCGGCGCCCGCGCCGCCCCAGTGCAGACGCTGCAGGCGCGCCTCGCTGACGCCGCCGGGGCTGACGACCCAGATGCGGGGCGCGCCCGCCGGCGTGTCGAAGCTGGCGCGCACGACGATCTCGGCGTACTCCTCAGGAGGCGGCGTGTCGCGCAGGCGCAGCTGCACGCCCCAGCCCAGGGTCTTGGCGACGAGCATCCACGTGCCTGCCACGCCGTCGTCCAGCCCCAGTCGCACCACCGTCTCGCCGCTCTCGCGGCGGTACTGCGCCACCCCATCCTTCACCGCCGGTCCGGCCACAACGAAGGCCGTGGGCACCGGCGGGTTCTGCTCGGCCACGGACTGCCAGCGCGGCTCGCGCGCAGCGGCCCGGGTCTCGGCCGCCCATCCCTGCGTTGCCACCCAGGCCGCCAGCGGTGCCAGCGTCCAGTTTGGCAGGGCCACCGTCGGCACCGAAGAGGGCGTGAAGGCGTCATGCACGCCGGCCCGCGCCGGCGTGCCGTAGAACCCGGGCCACCAGGGCCAGACCTGTTGAAGACCCGCCAGTTGCAGCGGCGCGGAGCCGGCCGGCTGCTGGCGTCCGAAGTCCTGCAAGGCCTGCTTGAAGTCGGCCTGCAATTCGGCCACCGTCGCCGCGGCGACCTGTGCGCTCAGCACGCCGCCCAGCATCAAGGTCAGCAGCCGCCTCATGTGCAGGTCACCAGGTTGTAGCGCGACAGCACGCGCCACCAGCCCTGCTCGTTGGCTTCGAGCTGGTAGAGGTTGTAGGCATACCAGCCACCGGCCTTGCGCAGGCCTTCGGGCCGCCAGGCCTGGGCCAGCGCGCGCTCGGGATCCAGCCAGGGAGCCTGCGTCACCTCGCGGTCCTCGCTGATGACGGTGCGCAGGTCGGCGACCCCGTCGCCGTCCAGGTCGATGCCGGCGTCGACACGGTGCGTCAGCGTGCCCATGAAGCCCGCCCCGCTCAGCCGCGTCTCCCGTTGCGGCAGCACGCGCGCCCGTGCGGCGTCCACCGTGGCTGTCGTCGCGAACACCGCCAGGATGGGCGAGCGCGCCGGCTGGGCCAGCACGACCTCGGCCATGCTGCTGAAGTCCTCCGGCTTGTCACTCGTGCCGCAGCCATCGCTGCCATAGGCGGCGCTGCGCAGCACGCCGGGCAGCAGGCCCTTCTCGGTGACGACCCAGACCGGCAGCCGCAGCGTCAGTTGCAACTGGTCGATGCGCCCCTGCCCGTTGGTCAGCGAGCTGCTCAGGTCGGCCAGTTCGCCTTCGCGCCACGTCGCCTTCACGGCCAGGCCGCGCGCCTTGGCGATCTCGTACAGGTCGGCCAGGGCGGCGGCGCTGCGTGCGTCGTAGCTGACGCGGTAGACCACGCCCTCGGCATCGCGCGCTCGCAACCGGCCCACGAGCGGCCCGCCGGCAAAACCTGCCACCAGCGCATCGGGCTTGAAGAAGGAAGCCCCCGGCGCCCGGCCACCCCAGCGGCCCAGGCCCATGGCCGTCATGCGCGCCGGGTCGAGCTTGAATTCCTTGCTGCTGCGCGCGGCGATCTGCACATTGATGGCGGTGCTGGGCGGATGCATCAGCACTTCGGCCGGCGCCTTGCCGAAATCGCGGCTCAGGGCCGAGCGCATCTTGCGCGCCTGCTCGAACTCGGCGGCGACCAGCTTGCGCCAGGCCGGCGCATCGGTCTCGCCCTCAGCGCCGCGCCGCTTGATCTGCTCCAGCAGCCCGGCATGGTCGCCCCAGGCGTGCAGGGACGGCGTCAGCGCGAAATGCTTGCGCAGCGCCGCGAACTGGGCCGCGGCCGTTTGCAGGTCGGGCTTGGCGACCAGCGTCGCCCGCGCGAGGTCGGCCTCGGCCAGGGCCAGCGCGGCCGACGGCTCGGCCCCGGCATGGGCCGCAGCCGCGGCGAGGCAGAGCGCGCCGCAGAAATGTCCGAGCTTCATGTTTCTCCCTGTCTGGACGCCGGCATTCTCGGGCCGGCTGACCGTGCCGGATCAGCGATAGAAGTAGTACGCCGCCGTGTAGCTCACCCGCGCCACCTGCCCGCGTTTCTCCGTCGTGCAGGGCTCGGCCGGCTCCACGCCGCCGCCGGTATTCAGGCGCTGGATGCTGCGCACGCTGGCAAACACGCCGCTGCCGCTGTTGCTCTTGGCGCTCAACAACAGCCAGGGGATGGCGGTCTCCGGCGTGGGGCTGGGCGCGCGGGCCTTGACCTCCCCGACCACCTTGCTGCCGTCCGGCGCCTCCCAGGTCGGGCCGGCGTAGTGCTTGCCCAGTGGATTGCTGCGCTGGTCGGCCAGCGTGGCCTCGGGCGCGCGGAAGACCCAAGCGGGGCTGCCGTCCGCCTTGGCGGCGCAGTCGTAGATCTGCACGCCGCTGGCCAGGGCTTCCATGACAAAGGTCTGGCCCGCAGGCGGCTGCAAATTGGCCGGCGCCTGGGGCGGCAGAGGCGTCGACGCACAGGCGGCCAGCATCAGGACGGGAGACAGGGCGAACACGACACGCATGGAGAACCTTTCAAGCGAATGAGCCCGCAGTCTAGGAAGCCGCGCAAGCCCGGTCGCCCCCCTATCATCGTCCGCCATGCCAGCCACGCTCTCCGGTCAACTCGTCGTCGCCATCTCCTCGCGCGCCCTCTTCGATTTCGAGGCCGA
>CBHWBD010000230.1:0-7847 GCA_966111775.1 uncultured Comamonadaceae bacterium
GGTAGTCCAGGCCTTCGAGTTCGCGCAGCACGATGACCTCGCGCATCGGCGGGCTCAAGGCACGCAAGGCCGCATCCACCAGCGTCCGTTCGCGTTGCGTGCCCAGGGCCGTGAGCGGGTCGGGTGTGTGGCTGGGCGACTGGGCTTCGAGCTGGTCCCAACCGTCTTCGTCCAGCAAAGTCACGTCGGCGCGGCCGCGCTCGCGCGCCAGGGCCGTGAAGCAGGCATTGCGCACGATGCCGAGAAACCAGGGCTTGGCCTCCTCTGCGCTGCGCAGCGAGGCGAAGTAGCGGAAGGCGCGCAGGGCGGCCTCCTGTACCGCGTCCTCAGCGGCCGACGCGTCGCGCAGCAGCCAACGCGCGAGGTTGTGCGCCGCGTCGAGCAGCGGCAGCACGGTGGCCTCGAAGCGGCGCGCGTCGGTCATGTGACGATGAAGTGGCCGTCCATGCCTTCGTGGCCGTCGCCGCAGAAGTTGTCGCACAGGAAGGCGAGCTCGCCCAAGGCCTTGGGCGTGAGGGCGAGGCGGGTGACGTGGCCGGGCATGAGGTCGGTGCGCAGGTTGAGGTCGGGCACGTAGAAGCCGTGCGCGAAGTCGAGGGAGCGTATCAGCAGCACGACTGGTTCGCCGGCTTTCAAGGCGATGACATTGGGCGTGAACTTGAAGCGCTGGGCGGTGATCTCGATCTCGCGCGGCGGCTGGGCGCGGGCGGCGGTCAGCACCCCGCCTCCAGCTGCGGCACCCATCAGCAACAGATGACGGCGCTTCATGCAGCAGTGACCGCATGCTCGATGCGCTCGATGTCCTTGCCACCGGCTTCCACTTCGCGCCAGCCCAGGCCGCGGTAGGGCGCGGCCGGGTCCCAGGGCAGGGCGACCGGCTTGTCGGCCGTGCCGGGTGCGGGCAGCGGGAAGATCAGCGAGCGCGCCGAGTGGTGGGCGATATGGCCCGTCATCTGGTGGTGCTCCTGGTGGATGTGGCCATAGAAGACGGTGACGTTCTTGTGCGGCATCAACAGGGCCAGGGCCTGGTCGCCGTCGCGGGTGTGCCAATCCCATTTAGGCACCAGCGGAAACAGCGGGCGGTGAGCCAGCACGACCAGTGGCGCGTTGGGATCGAGCTTGGCCAGCTCGTCCTGCATCCAGGCCAGTTGCTCGGCGCCCAGGGTGGTGCCGCGGTCGGACACGTTGTCCAGCGCGATGAAGTGCACGCCCTTGTGATCGAAGCGGTACCAGGTGTCGCCGAACATCTCCTTGAAGGCGGCGCCGCGGTCCAGCGAGGCGTCGTGCTCGCCGGGCATGAAGCGCACCGTCCTGACCTTGAGTTCGCCGACGATCTGCTTGAACTCGGCCATGCGGCGGCGGCGCTCGGCGGGGTCGTCGGTGGTGTGGGTCAGGTCGCCCGTGAAGACGACGAAGTCGGGCGGCTTGGCCAGCGCGTTGACGGCCGCGATGGCCTTGGGCAAGGTGCCGCGCGCATCCGGGTTGGGCGCGCCCTGGAAGCCCCAGTGCGTGTCGGAAAGCTGCACGAAATAGAACTCGTCCTGAGGACGGCCGGCGCTGGCGCAGCCGGTCAGGGCGCCCGAGAAGATGGCGCCGCCGCCGAGGCCGGCGAGGTGGAGGAAGTCGCGTCGCTGCATGGCATTCGCTCGCGTGGAAGTGGTGACCTCATGGGATACCTGCGGTCGCTTCGGTTTATTCCTTGTTTTTTGCAAGCGTCCGCAAAAAGGCGATCACGTCGGCCCGTTCGCCGGCATCGGACAGGCTGACGCCCATGCCCTGGCCAGGGACCAGGGACTCGGGGTCGGTCAGCCAGCGGTCCAGATTGGCCTCGTTCCACGTGATGCCGGATCGCTTCAGCGCCGCCGAATAGTTCGTGAAGCCCTTGGCCGTGCCGGCCAGGCGCCCGAATACGCCGCGGTGAGCCGGGCCGACGCCGTTGAAATCCACCGAGTGGCAGGCGGCACAGCGAGCCTGATAGATGGTTTGACCGCGGGGGGCGTCGGCGGCGCTGGTCTGGGAGGCCGCGACGAGCAGCGTGAAGCTGAAGATCAGGGGTTTGAGCATGCTTGCTCTACCCCGGCAGGCCTGGCTTTATTCCCGATGCACTGCGTCCTGCGCTTCGACGAAGGCCCGGCGGAAAGCCAGCGGCTCCGCGATGCCGTCTATGGGCGCGTGGGATGAGCCCGTGCCCGCGATGACCAGGGTGCCGAAGTTGAGCATGCGACCCACCAGGGACTGATCGACCTGGATGCTCTCCACCTTGTTGATGTTGATCTCGATGGTGTGGCGACGGATGAAGCCGTGCTTGACGATGAGCCGCTTGGTGGTCACGGCCACCTCGGTGGATCTGATGCGCACATAGGCCACGCCCCAGAGGATGAGCCCCAGCCCGAAGGCCGGCAGCAACAGCAGCCCGAACAGCAGCAGGTGCCAGACCGACCACAGGCTGGTGCGCCCGAGGTGGACGACCTGCTCACCGGGCGCGAGGACCTCATCGACGTAGCTGGACATGGCGAGATCCTTTTCTCTTGATATTGCCGGGTGCCAAAAGCTTGGCGCCCGTCAGCGCAGCCCTACCTGACCCTTCCAGGCATTCAGGATCTTGGCCCGGTCCCATGCCCGCCCAGCCTTCATCGTCCAGGCTACTTCAGGCAGGGCGGGCTTGGCCGCATCCAGCGGTGTGGCGAAGGCGATCAGGTCGGCGCGCAGGCCCGGGGCGATGCGGCCGATGTCGGCCGTGCGGCCCAGATACGTCGCGCCGTTGGCCGTCATCACCTTGACCGTCGTCGCCGCATCGAAGCCGGCCTCGCGCAGCAGCTCGAACTGGCGCAGCGACGAATAGCCGGGGATGACGCCGCCATAGCCAGTCGGGTCGGTGCCGGCGACGAGCAGGCCGCCGGCGTCGTGGAAGCGCTTCTCCCAGACCATGTTCTTCGGAAAGATGCGGCCATACGGATTCGGGCCACCGCGCTGGATGGCGGTGTAGCGGCTGACGTATTGCTCGCGCAGCTGCGGCATCAGCAGGTCGAGTGCCGCCGCAGGAGCCATGGGGCGGCCGTAGGAGAAGGTCTCGAAGATGGTCAGTGTGGAGGTGAGCGCGACCTTCTTCTCGATCATCTGGCGTTGCAGGGCCGCCATGCGCGGGTCGTCGACGGCCAGGGCGTCGAGAGACTTGGGAGCGGCATCGCCGCCGGGGCAGACGTCAGCCTGCTTGCCGTCGACAAAGTCCGTGGACGCGAAGAAGCCATGCTCGAGGTTGTCGATGCCCATGGCTGAGGCCTCGGCATAGGTCACCGCGCAGAGGTGGGCCGTGACCTTGGCCTTGCGCTCGTGGGCCGCCTTCACGATGGCGTCGAGCTGCTCGCGCGTCAGGTGCATATAGCCCTTGTACGAGGTCGCCCCGACGTCGGCCCAGTACCCGACCTGGCGTACCGCGTCGGCCGCGTCGACGAGGCGCGGCACCTGGGCGACAAAGGCCTGGATGCCGTTCAGGAAGGGCGCAGTCACGTCGAGATCGGGCCCGGGCGCCTTGCCGTCGCGGATGTCCTTCCAGGTGTTGAGGTCGGCATAGGGGCTCATGCTGCCGGCCGTGCGCATCGTCGTCACGCCGCCAGCGAGATAGAGCAGCGGGAAGCTCTGGAAGAAGGCGCCGTAGCTGCCGCGCTCGGTCGGATAGAACATGTGCTCGTGCAGCAGCACGAAGCCGGGCATCAGCGCGCCGCCGGCCAGGTCTTTCACCAGCGCACCGGCCGGTGCCTTCAATTCCGCGTCGGGCAGCACCTCGGCGATGCGGCCGTCGCGGATCAGCACACTCATGTGCTCGCGCGGTGCGCTGCCCGTGCCGTCGTAGAGCTGGGCATTGCACAGCAGCGTGACGGGGGCCGTGAAGAGGGTGTAGCGTTCGACGTCATTGGGCTGCTGCGCGAAGGCCTGGGCAGCGGTGGCAAGTGCGAGGACGGCGAGCGGCTTTTTCATGCGCTGCATCCTCCCACGTTGCAGTCCCTAATGGTCTGAGATCAACTCGGATGTGCCGGCGTGGGCGAGATGGCTGACCAGAGGCAGGCCCGGCCCCCAGGCGTGGATGAGCCAGCCAGCCGGCTCCAGCGCGATGGACAGCGGTGCATGCGTGCCGAGGTTCAGTTCGACCTGATGGGCCGTGGAGGGCGCGCTGAGGGCGGCGGCATGCGCCACGCGGCCCAGGGTCATGCGGTGCAGGTGGCCGCAGACGACGCGCTGGACCTGCGGGTGGGCGGCGATCAGCGCCTCGAAACCGGCAAGGCCGTCCCGCAGCGACATCGTGTCCATGACCATGAGGCCGGTCGCGTGCGGCGGGTGGTGCAGGGCGACGAGGGTGGGAACGGACGGCCGCTCGGCCAGCAGGGCCCGGGCCTGGGCCAGTCGCGCGTCGTCAAAGCCGCCTTCGGGGCGGCCTGGCACCAGGCTGTCCAGCACCACCAGCCGCAGCGGGCCGGGCAGGTCCAGGGCGTACTGGATGGCCGGCGCGCCGGCTTCGCCGCAGTGCACCTTCGGCAGCCCGGCGAAAGCTTGCTGCAGCGGCCCGCGTGCGTCGTGGTTGCCGGGCAGCAGGGCGAGCGGCAAGGCGGCGTCGATGAGGGGCTGCAGCAATTCGCGCAACTGGGCGTATTCGGCCGGGTGGCCGGCGTCGACGAGGTCGCCGCTGATCAGCACGGCCACCGGCCGCGGGCGGATCTGCAGCACGCGCTCGACGGCATGGCGCAGGGCCGCGGCGGTGTCGACGCGGCCGCAGATCAGCCGGCCCGGATGGGTGATGTGCGGGTCGCTCAGCTGGACGAGCAGATAGGGCGTGGCGTCCATGGCGAGCGACTTACTTGCGCATCAGCGTCGACTTGCCGAACAGGCTCTCGATGAGGTCCACAGCCACCAGGGCGGTGCGGTTCTTCTCGTCCAGGGCGGGGTTGAGCTCCATCAGGTCCATGGAGGCCATGCGGCCGGTGTCGGCAATCATCTCCATGCACAGATGCGCCTCGCGGTAGGTCGGGCCGCCGCCGACCGTTGTGCCGACGCCGGGCGCCATGACGGGGTCGAGGAAGTCGACGTCGAAGCTGACGTGCAGATGGGTGTTGTCGTCGAGCGTTGCCAGGGCCAGCTCCATGGTGTGGCGCATGCCCATCTCGTCGATGAAGCGCATGTCGAACACTTCGAGGTCGTGTTCGTGCACGAAGGCGCGCTCGCCCTCGTCGACGCTGCGGATGCCGATCTGGCGGATCCACTTCGGGCTGATGGCCGGCACGTGGCCGCCGATCTCGATCAGTTCCTTGGGACCGAAGCCGCACAGGCAGGCCACGGGCATGCCGTGGATGTTGCCGCTGGGGGTCAGCTCGCTGGTGTTGAAGTCGGCATGGGCGTCCAGCCACAGCACGCGCAGCTTCTTGCCGGCGTCGCGGCAGTGGCGGGCCACGGCGCTGATGGAGCCCAGGCCCAGGCAGTGGTCGCCGCCGAGCAGGATGGGCATGCGGCCGGTCTTGAGCTCGTTGTAGACGGCGTCATGCACGGTCTGGTTCCAGGCCACCACTTCCTGCAGATGGCGGTAGCCGTCGGTCGGCGGCAGCCAGGGGTTGGACGGGCCGCTGAGGTTGCCGCGGTCGACGACGTCGACACCGCGGGCGCGCAGGGCTTCGGCCAGGCCGGCCACTCGCATGGCCTCGGGGCCCATGCTGGCGCCACGGGCACCGGCGCCGATGTCGGTGGGGGCGCCGATCAGGGAGACATTGCGGAGTTTGGTCATGGCATCAGGCGCCCGCAGGTGCGGCGAGTTCGGGTTGGGATTCGAGGATGGCCCAGGCTTCCTCGGCGGTCTCGACATAGTGGAAGAGCTGCTCGTCGCCCGGGCTGATCATGCCGGTCTCCAGCAGCAGCTCGATATTGAGCAGCCGGCTCCAGAACTCGCGGCCGACCAGCAGGATGGGGCGGGGACGGCTCTTCTTGGTCTGGATCAGCGTCAGCGTCTCGAACAGCTCATCCAGCGTGCCGAAGCCGCCGGGGAAGCAGACCAGGGCGACGGCGCGCATCAGGAAATGCATCTTGCGCAGGCCGAAGTAGTGGAAGCGGAAGCACAGCTCCGGCGTGATGTAGGGGTTGGGGTACTGCTCGTGCGGCAGCACGATGTTCAGGCCGACGCTCTTGCCGCCCATCTCGTAGGCGCCACGGTTGCCGGCTTCCATGATGCCGGGACCGCCGCCGGTGGCGATGACGACGTGGTTGCCGCGCTCGTTGCAGGCGGCCGTGGCGATCTGGGCGAAGCGGCGCGCTTCCTCGTAGTAGCGGCTCATGGCGAGCTGGCGGCGCGCCTTGACGGCGCCGGCCTCGTCGCCGCGGTCTTCGGCGACGGTCAGCAGGGCCTGCGCGGCCTCGGCCGACAGGATGCGGGCGCTGCCGAAGATGACGATGGTGGATTTGACGCCCTGCTCGTTCTGCAGCAGCTCGGGCTTCATCAGCTCCAGCTGCATGCGCACGGCGCGCATGTCCTGGCGCAGCAGGAAGGGCTCGTCCTTGAAAGCCAGGTTGTAGGCGGCGCCCGGGCCGTCGTAGTCGGGATGCGGGGGCAGGTCGCGGCACTCTTCCTTCGCAGTCGGGAAGTTGCGCGTCGGGACGTCGGTGGGCTTCATGGGGCGGGCGGGATTCTGTGGTCTTTGGAACTGGATTTTGTGCCCCATTGCGAGGCACCCGCCGGATTTCATCCAGCGCCGCAAATGGCGCACTCCGGGTCGCGCTGCATGGCGATCTCGCTCCACTGCATGCGCCGGCCGTCCAGCATCAGCAGCCGCCCGGCAAGCGGCTCGCCCACGCCGGCCAGCAGCTTGAGGGCCTCGGCCGCCTGCATGCTGCCGACGATGCCCACCAGCGGCGCGAACACGCCCAGGGTGGAGCAGGCCACGTCCTCGAAGCCGGATTCCGGCGGGAACAGGCAGGCATAGCAGGGCAGTTCCCGCGAGCGGCTGTCATAGACGCTGATCTGGCCATCGAAGCCGATGGCCGCGCCCGACACCAGCGGCCTGGCGTGACGGACGCAGGCGGCATTGACGAGATGGCGGGTGGCGAAGTTGTCGGTGCAGTCGAGCACAACGTCGGCGCGCGGGACCACTTCGTCGAGCAGGGCGGCATCGGCCTTCTGCGCGATGGCGCGCAGCTTCACGCCGGGGTTGAGGGCCGCCATGCGGGCGGCGGCGGACTCGACCTTGAGCTTGTCCAGGCTGCCCATGTCATGCGCGATCTGGCGCTGCAGATTGGTCAGCGACACCGTGTCGTGGTCGACAAGGGTGATGCGGCCGACGCCGGCCGAGGCCAGATAGAGGGCCACCGGCGAGCCCAGGCCGCCGGCGCCGATGATGAGGGCGCTGGCGTCCAGCAGGCGCTGCTGGCCCTCGATGCCGATCTCGTCCAGCATCAGATGGCGGGAGTAGCGCAGCAGGTCATCGTCGGTCATGGCCGGCAGGATAGCGCCAGGCTTGCGGCGGGAGACCCGTGCACGGGCAGGGGCTTGCGGCATGGGCCGACACTCGCGGCCCCATGACGTCGCCCTCCCTGACTCCCGCACCGCTCAGCCCCGCGCTGACGCTGCTGCTTGCCACGGCCACCGGCCTGGCCGTCGCCTCCCTCTACTACGTCCAACCCCTGCTGGGCCTGCTGTCCGAGCAGTTCGGCGTCGGCAGCGCCACCATCGGCCTGCTGCCCACGCTGACCCAACTGGGCTATGCCGCGGCCATCCTGCTGCTGTCGCCGCTGGGCGACCGCTTCGACCGGCGGCGCATCATCGCGGTCAAGTCCGTCGCCCTGGTCGCAGCCCTGGCCTTCGCCGCTCTGGCGCC
>CBHWBD010000231.1:0-7778 GCA_966111775.1 uncultured Comamonadaceae bacterium
CCCGCCTCCAGACTCGGCGCTCGGGGAACCTACGTCTCGGGAAACTACACCTAGGGCCTTTTGCCCTGCGCCAACGGGCCGCAACCCTTCGGGAAGGCCCGCCGCAAGGGACCACTCGTTGTTGCAGCCCGGGCCCGCACGCGAGTGCGGGCGGCGCGCTGCGTCTAGATTGGCCCCTTGCGGCGGGTCTTCGCGGCCCGTTGGCGCAGGGCAAAAGGCCCTAGTTGACGGCGTTGCCGTCCTCGACGCGGTAGTAGAGGCCGTAGGGGTCGTCGTTCAGCACGGCCAGCTGGCCTTCCACGACCACCGGTTCCAGCGTGTAGCGCACCGGCTTCCTGGTGCGCACCTCGACCAGGCCTTCGGGGCCGGCCGGCACGCAGAAGGAGCAGGTCGTCGGCACCGAGGACAGCAGGAAATGCTGCTGCTTGTCGCCGGCCTCCAGCGGCATCATGAAACCCTGCACCTTGACCGTCTTGCGGTCCAGGGCCTGCACGGCCGCCGGGAAGGTCGGCACGATCTTCTTCTTCTCGGCCTTGGCGGTGACCTGGGACAGCAGCTTCCAGGACAGGATGTCGGCGCGCTCCTCCAGAGGCTTGAAAGGGCTACGGGGGTCGTGATAGCCGGGGCCCTGGCCGATGGAGGGGGCGGTCTGCGCGAACGCGGCAGAGATAGCCAGGGCGAGGGCGAGGGCAAGAAGAGGCTTGAACTTCATGGTGGGCGGATTGTCGGTGTTCAGCGTGGAGCTTGCAGCAACGTGGTGACATCCAGGCGATAGGCGCGCCAGGCCGGCCAGGCCGCGGCGATCAGCGCGAGGCCGGCCGCCATCAGCGGCACCAGCCACTCGGCTTCACTCCAGCCCAAAGATCCCAGGCGCAGGGACTGGCGCTCGGCCAGCAGGCGCTCCAGCAAGGCGACGAGGCCGTGGCCAGTCGCCAGACCCAGCGCGGCGGCCAGGCCTGCAAGCAGAAGGGCTTCCAGAGCAATCAGGGCGGCGACGCGGCGGGCCGGTGCGCCCAGCATGCGCAGCATCGCGAGGTCGCCCTGGCGGGCCCGCACCGCATGCAGCAGCGCCACCCATACCGACAGGCCGGCCGCGGCCAGCAGCACGATGCCGAAACCGCGCAGCACCTCGGTGCCGGCGCCGACGAGTCGCATCAGCCGGGCCGTTTCCAGCGCCGGCGCGGCGGACTGCAGGCCGTCCTGGGCATTGACCCAGCGCGGCAGCATCACAGCCGCCAGCGGGCTGCGGTAGCGCACCAGGGCCAGCGTGATCTCCTTGGGCGCGTCCTCATCGTGGGCGGCATGATCCTCGTGCACCTCCCAGACCGAGGCCAGGTCGGTCAGCACGAGGCGGTCCAGCACGCTGCCCGATTCAGCCAGCACGCCAACGACTTCGAACTGGTGGTCGCCATGGGCCCCACCGCCTTCGGCCAGGCCATGGCTGCCGGCAAAGCGGTCGCCGACCTTGAGGCCGCTGGCGCGCGCAACCTCGACGCCGAGCACGGCTTGCATGGGCTGGGTCCACAAAGCGCCCTGTCCCAGTTGGCCGCCGTAGAGCTCGAGATAGTCCGGCGTCGTGCCGGCGATGCGGTAGCCGTGGAAGGAATCGCCCAGCGACAGCGGCACGGCTTGCGCCACCAGTGGCTGCTGCTTCAACAGCTCCAGCGTGGTGAGCGGGATATTCCCCGTCGGCGCATCGAGGTGGAAGACGCCCGCCAGCATGATCTGCATGGGGCTGCCCTTGGCGCCGACGACGAGGTCGATGCTGGCAAGGTCGCGTTTCAGTCCCGCTTCGACCTGGGCACTGGCGCGCAGCACGAAGGTCACGGCGGCAAGGCCCAGGGTCAGCAGCAGCAGGTTCAGCGCCGTCGTCAGCGGGCTGGACCACAGATAGCGCCAGGCCAGGCGGATCATCGCGTCACCCCGCTGGACCAATAGGTCGTCGGGTCGGCCGAAGCGTCGCCGCGCTGCCCCGCCAGCACCAGTTCGGCCACGTCATCTCGCCCGCCCAGCGCGTCGATGACGCGGCCATCATGGCTGGCGATGATCAGCGTGCAGTCTTCCCGCTCGGCCGTGGTCAGCAGCAAGGCCAGCATGTGCAGGGCGTGCTCGTCGTCCAGGCTGGCGCTGGGTTCGTCCGCCAGCAGCAGGCGTGGCCGGCGCATCAGCGCGCGGGCCAGGGCAACGCGCTGGGCCTGGCCGACGCTGAGCTGATGGGGGCGGCGCCCGGCCAGTTCGGCGATGTCCAGCGCAGCCAGCAGCTCCTGTGCACGCTCCCGGTCGGCCCGCTGCCCCGCAGCCAGGGCCGGCAAGGCCAGGTTCTCGGCCACGGTCAGGGCCTCGCTCAGATGCAGGCGCTGCGGCACGACACCCAGGGTCGCACCGCGCCAGGCATCCAGCTCGCGCGGGCTGAGGCTGTGCAATTCCGTGTCGGCGACGATCAGCTCACCCTGCTGCACGCGCAGCAGGCCTGCGAGCAGGGCCAGCAGCGTCGACTTGCCCGAGCCCGAAGCGCCACGCAGCAGCAGATGCCGGCCCTCGGCCAGGCTGAAGTCGGCGTAGGCGATCTCGGCGCCGCCGGTGTAGCGATGACGCAGCCCGCCCCAGCCCAGCATCACTTGACCAGGCGTTTGAAGGTGGAAAGGAACTTGTCCACCTTGCCGGCGACGACGAAGGCGCAATAGCCCTGGTCGGGGTTGCGGGCGTAGTAATGCTGGTGGTAGGCCTCGGCCGGGTGGTAGTTGGTCTCGGGCAGCAGCTCGGTGACGGCACGACCGGCGTGGTGGTCGTTGACCTCCTTCAGCACTTCGGCGGCGAGCTGGCGCTGGGCCTCGGTGTGCCAGTAGATGCCCGAGCGGTACTGGGTGCCGACGGCGGCACCCAGGCGGGTCAGCGTCGTCGGGTCGTGGGTGGTGAAGAAGACCTCGAGCAGTTCGCGCAGCGAGACCTCGGCCGGGTCGAAGTCCACGCGCACGACTTCGGCAAAGCCGGTGTTGCCGCCGCAGACGGCCTCGTAGGTGGGCTTGCCACCCTGGCCGTTGCTGTAGCCGTTCTCGACGTGATGCACGCCGCGCACGCGTTCGTAGACGGCTTCCAGGCACCAGAAGCAGCCGCCGCCCAGGGTGATGCGTTCGAGATGGGGTGAAGACATGGAATGACTTTCAATGAGCGCCGAGGGACAACTCGACGTGGGGGCGCCAGGTCTCGTCACAACCCTGGTCGCAGAGTTTGGGGGCGGCGACGAAGACGCGCGCATTGGGTGCGCCGCGGGCCAGCAGGGCGTCGCGTACGGCGGTGGCGCGAGTCACGGCCAGCTGGCGCAGGGTGTCGTCGTCGATGGCATAGCTGTTCAGCAGCAGGCCGCGCATCTGGGCCGGGGGCAGGTCCTTGTTCAGGCCGATCAGGTTCTTGGGCTTGTTGGGCAGCTTGGTGGCCTCAAAGAGGCGCTTCAGCGCCGCGTCGGGCGTGGCGGCGTTCTCGGCCTTCAGCGCATGGGCCAGGCGCTGTTCGCGCAGGGCCTGGCCCTCGGCGGCGATGCCCGACCAGCCGGTCAGCGTCAGTTGCACGCCGGGCTTGTCCACCAGCAGCTTGGCGATGCGGTCGAGCTTGGCCGTATCGCCCAGTTCGGCGCCGCCGGGCGCAAAGGCAATCTGGGCCTCCTCGGGGGCATCGCTGCCACTGAAGAGGGCGAAGGGCGAGGTCAGCGCCTTGCCGATGAGGTTGAGGAAGAGCTTCCAGACCAGGCCGCCGACGCTGAACTCGGGGTCGTTCAGCGAACCGCTGACGGGCAGGTTGATGTCGATGACGCCGTTGCTGTCCTTGAGCAGCGCAACGGCGAAGCGCACCGGCAGCGAGGTGGCGTCGGGGCTCTCGACGCGGTCGCCGAAGGTCAGCTGGTTCAGGATGATCTGGTTGCTGGCCACGAGTTGGCCGCCGGGCTCGACCTTGTAGTGCAGCTTGGTGGACAGCTTGCCGCGCTCGATGGCGTAGCCGGCGTATTTGCCGGCATAGGGCGACAGCGGTGCCAGTTCGATGTCGGTGGCGTTGGCGGCGATGTCCAGGGCTGGCGGGCTGCCGGGCCTCAGCTGGCCGTCGATTTCCAGCAGGCCAGTGCCGGCGACCTTGCCTTTCAGCGTCAGCGGCGCCATGGCCGGGCTGGCGGACGAGAAGGCGCCCAGCGAGCCCTGAAGGTCCGTCAGGCGGGCGCTGTAATTGGGCCTCACGAAGCGATCGCTGAAGTCGACGGTGCCGCGGTTGACGCGGATGCGTTCGGCCGAGACCTCGGGCGGCGGTGCGGATGAAGCCGCCGCCGGCGCTGGGGCCGACGCTGCCTCGGCCGGGCCGATGTCGCGCAGATTGAAACGCCCCTGCTCGTTGACGATGAGGCGGGCATAGGCGTCGTCGAGCTGAGCCTCCCGCACGGCCAGCCGCGGCGGCGCACCGGGCGACAGCGCGAGCTTGAGACCGTCGAGCTGAAGCAACTGCCAGCTCAGCAGGTCTTCGCCGACGACGTGCTGGCCATCGACCGAGCGGGCCTGCATCAGGGCCAGCGGACCGACGCGCGCGTCGCCGCCCACATCGGCCTGCCAGGCACCGCTGGGTTGCTGGCTGGCATTGACCTCGGCCTTCAGCCCCAGCTCGGCGCGCTGCAGATGCAGGCCCCAGGCCGGGTCGAGGTAGGCATTCAACAGTTGCAGCGGCAGGGCCTTGGTCTGCAGGGCGCCGGTGGCCGACAGCGGGGCCAGGCCGAACCTGCCGTTCCACTCCAGGCTGCCGGCGCTGGCGGCAACGGGCTGGTCGTTGGCGCCCAGGGCGGCAATCTGCGTCGACAACCGGGCTTGCACGGGCGCGGTGGCGGGCCAGCGGGTCGCACCGAGTTGCACGCGCAGGGGCTCGATGGCCAGGGCCACGGGCGCCACGCCGGCCGGCACGGCCGCGTCACGCCAGCGCAGCGCACCGCGTTCGATGCTGAGGCCGGCCAGTTGCAGCTTCCAGACCGGGCCGGCCGGCGCGGAGGCCGCGCTGTCCGGCGGCATCAGGGCTGCGATATTGAGACGACCATCGCGTTCGCGATCCAGTTGGGCCCGCGGCGCATCGAGTGTCAGCGTGCCGAGGACGACGCTGTGTGCAGCGGGCTCGATGCTGGCCTTGTCGAGCTGGACCGAGGCCAGGGTCAGCAGCTTGGGTGTGCCGGGCAGGTTGACGCGGACGTCGGCCACGCGGGCGTCGGCCAGGGTGATCTGCAGGCGGTCGGCCGCGCCGTCGGCCAGTGGGTCCTTGAGCCGCAGGCCAGCCTTGGAGGACAGGGCCGCAGACAGCTTGGCGCCAGCGGGCAGCGGCAGCCAGGGCGCCAGGCGCTCCAGGGCGAGGCCATTCAGCTCGGCATCGGCCTCCAGCAATTCCGGCGACAACCTGGCCTGGGCACTCATCGTGGCGTCGCCCAGTCGCAAGCTGGCGTCGAGCTGGGCGGGGGTCTTGACCGGCCAGGCAGCCGCACCGAGCTTGAGCTGGATGGCTTCCAGCGCGAGGTCCTTGTTGACGTTGAAGCGACCGTCCTTGATCTCCAAGCCCGCGACGCTGAGCTGCCACGGCGTCGGCGCCGCGGAGCCTGGCGCCCCACCCTGCCCCGCCGGCAGTGGCCTCAGCCACGCGTCAGGCGACTCGAGCAGGATCTGGCCGAAGCCGAGCTGGCGTCGCAGCGGCTGCACGTCGGTCAAGGGCAGGCTCAGGCGCTTGAAGCCCAGCAGGGCTTGGCCGTCGGGTAGGGCCAGGGCCAGTTCGTGCAACTGGATGAGGCCGCTGAGTTTGACGCCGGGTGGCTGCTTGGGGCGCTCGGCGAAATCGAGGGCCAGGTCGATGTCCAGCTTGCCGCCACCGAGGCGGATGGGCGCACTGGCGGGCACATAGGCGGCCAGCGGCGTGAGATCCAGGCCGGCGAGCTTGAAGGACAGGCGGGCGCTGGCGTCGTCGGCAAAAGGCAAGGCCTCGGCGCGACTGTCGAAGGCGACGCCGTCGAGCGTGCCGCTCAGGTGCGGCAGCACCTTGACCTTGATATCAGCCGGCAGCGTCGACACGAAAGGCAGGGCCAGGTGCAGGCCGGCCAGCTCATGCTTGCGCTGGACCGGGCGGTCATCGAAGAGGAGCAGACCGTTGCTGAGCTCGATGTTGTAGACGGCGAACTCGGGGTCGGGCTGCTCCGGCGCGCCGGGCTTGGCGGCAAAGCGCTGGCTCAGGTCGTCGAGGTCGTAATGGCCGTCATCCAGGCGGGCCAGCCGTAGCTCGGGCTGGGTCAGTGCGAGGGACTCGACGACGGCCCGCCCACGCAGCAGGGAGCGCAGCGACAGGGCCGCATCCATCTTCTGCAGCTTGAACAACGGCGGCTGGCCGGACTTCGGGCCGGCGATGGTCAGACCTTCGACGATGAGGGCCAGGCGCCAGGGCTGGAAGCTGGCTTCCTCGATGGTGACGGCACGGCCCAGCGCCTCGGTGGCGAGGACGGCGCCGCGGCCAGTGACCCAGCCCGGCAGGGCCAGGGTGACGATGAGAAGCAGCAAGGTGACCAGGGCCGACAGCGCGGCGATGGTCCACAGGGCGATACGGACGGGGGAAGCTTGGGTCGAGATCACGGCAAAAGCATTATTGATGTCGGCGAAGATGCCGCGTGTGATCTCCCTTGACTATTCAGGTATCAAGACGCTGCTGCTGGCAGTCCTGTTGCCACCGGCGCCCCTGCTGTTGCTGGCGGCCTGGGGCGGCTGGCGGCTCCGGCGGGGACGGCGCTTCGGCGGGCTCTTGCTCGGCTTGGCCCTGGTCGGCGTGTGGCTGTCGGCCACGGAGGCGGGCGGCGAGTTGCTGAGCCGCGCCGTCGGCCAGCCGGTGGCCCTCGCGCCGGCCCAGGTCAATGCGCTGCGCGGGCGCACCGACGGTGCGGTGCTGGTGCTGGGTGGGGGTGTCAGGCGCCATGCGCCGGAGTTCGATGCCGGCATCCCGACCCGCATCACGGCTGAACGCCTGGCCTACGGCGTCTGGGTCGCCCGGCGCAGCGGCTGGCCCCTGGCCTTCTCGGGCGGCATCGGCTGGACGGCGACAGAACTCCGCGAGCCCGAGGCCGCCATCGTCGGCCGCGTCGCCGCGCAGGACTACGGCCTGGCCCTGCGCTGGATGGACGCCAGCTCGCGCGACACGCGGGAGAACGCCGCCCACACCCTGCCCCTGCTGGCCAAGGCCGGCGTGAAGCAGGTCGTGCTGGTCACGCACGACGCCCATATGCGCCGCGCGCTGCGGGCCTTCGAAACCGAGGCCGCGCCGCTGGGCTTGACGATAGTGCCCGCGCCCGTGGGCCTGCGCGACGACGCGCTCAGCAGCTTTGACGACTGGTGCCCGTCCGTGGAAGGCTTTGCGCGGGTGCGCTACGTGGTCTACGAAACCCTGGCCTGGTGGGCCGGAAGGTAGCGGCAGAAGCTGGAAATAGAAACCCCGCCGGGCTTGAAGGCCGGGCGGGGTGGGTGGCGAGGCCACCTTGGGGCTCCACGGCGATTTGCCGAAGGGCTCCTGGCGCGCAAGGGATTGCGCCAGAGGTTGTGCCTGAAAAGGCATCTCAACAGTAGGCGAGCCCCCTCAGGGCTTCAAGAAGAGTTGCCCGAATAGCTCTTCGGCGCGCTTTGTGACCTCGGCCGGCAGCGTGATGCCGCGGCCCCATTCGCGGGAGGTTTCACCGGGCCACTTGTTGGTCGCGTCCAGCCCCATCTTGCCGCCCAGGCCGCTGACGGGCGAGGCGA
>CBHWBD010000232.1:0-7650 GCA_966111775.1 uncultured Comamonadaceae bacterium
TCAGCCGAGCACCGTCTGCGCGACGATGTTGCGTTGCACTTCGTTCGAGCCGCCGTAGATGGTCGTCTTGCGGACGTTCAGGTAGTTGCCGGTCAGCGGAATGGCGTGCGAGGCGCCGCCGATCCAGGCGCCGCCCAGCCACTGGTCGCCCTGCCAGCCGGCCTCCATGGCCTCGTGGACGTAGGGGAGGGCCAGCGGGCCGCCGGCCAGCATCATCAGCTCGGTGTAGCGCTGCTGCAGCTCGCTGCCGCGGATCTTCAAGAGGCCGGCGACGTCCAGCGGCTGCTTGCCGGTGCGTTCGCCGGACAGCACGCGCAGCACCATCATCTCCAGCGCCACCACGTCGACCTCGCAGAGCGCGATCTGGTCGCGGAAGCGCTGGTCTTCCATCAGGCCTTCGGCCTTGGCGATGCGCTTGAGGCGCTCCAGCTCGCGCTTGGCGCGGTTCACGTCGGCGATGTTGGTGCGCTCGTGGGAGAGCAGGTGCTTGGCATAGGTCCAGCCCTTGTTCTCTTCGCCGATCAGGTTCTCGGCCGGCACTTCGACGTTGTCGAACCAGACCTCGTTCACCTCGTGCTCGCCGTCCAGCATGATGATGGGTTTGACGCTGACGCCTGGCGTCTTCATGTCGATCAGCAGGAAGCTGATGCCCGTCTGGGGCTTGCCTTCATTGGAGGTGCGTACCAGGCAGAAGATCCAGTCGCCGTATTGGCCCAGCGTCGTCCAGGTCTTCTGGCCGTTGACGATGTATTTGTCACCCTTGCGCTCGGCGCGGCACTTCAGCGACGCCAGGTCCGAGCCCGAGCCCGGTTCGCTGTAGCCCTGGCTCCACCAGACCTCGCCGCTCATGATGCCGGGCAGGAAGCGCTGCTGCTGCTCGGGCGAGCCGAAGGCCATGATGACGGGCGCGACCATGACGGGGCCGAAGGGCACGATGCGCGGCGCGCAGGCGAGGGCGCATTCCTCTTCGAAGAGATGGCGCTGCACCGCGTTCCAGCCCGGGCCGCCGAACTGCTTGGGCCAGGCCCAGCCATGCCAGCCCTTGGCGCCCAGGATCTTGGCCCAGCGCTGCAGATCTTCCTTGTTCAGGCGCAGCGCATGGCGCACCTTGTGGGCGATGTCGGCCGGCAGATTGGCACGCACCCAGTCGCGCACCTCGGCGCGGAAGGCCAGTTCCGCATCGGTGAAGTTGAGGTCCATTTGTCTCTCGCGTCGCTGCGTTGTCGTGATGGGAATGCCGGGCTTTTTAGCACGGTCGTTCGCATGCTGGCTGTCCGGCCAGAGACAGAAAGCGAGCGGGCCCGGAAAACAAAAAAGCCGCCCGGAGGCGGCTTTTCAGTCGAGATGACCCGGATCAGGCAGCGAGCTTGGCCTTGCGACGACGCAGGCCGGCCATGCCGACGAGGGCGACGCTGGTCAGGGCCAGGGTGGCCGGCTCCGGAACCTTGACGGTTTGGCCGCCGCAAACGCCGTTCGCATCGACGCTCTGCGTGCACTTGGTGCCGGCCGCAGCGTACAGCTTGAAGAAGTCGTCACCGTCCGTCAGCGTGCCGCGATTGACCGTGCCCGCGCTCTGGGTGTAGCCGCCGTTGTAGGCCGTGATCAGCCACCAGCTGGACGTCTTGCCGGCCGCGTTGATGGTGTTGTAGGGGTTGCTGGTGTCGTTGACGAAGTCACCGTAGTTGCCGACCAGCTCCCAGCCAGCCATCGTGCCGGCGGCGGTGCCAGCCAGCGTCGGTGCGGCACCGCCGGTCCAGCGGAAGACCGAGACGTCGACCGTCGGGGAGCCCGTCTTGGTGCCGGTGGCGCAGGCACCGGAGCCGATCACCGTGCCGACGACGACGCCGCCACTCACGCAACCGTATTCAGTCGATGCCGCTGCCGCCGTCGTCGCGGTGTAGCCCAGGCCGATGCTGGACAGCACGGTGGAGGCGCTGAAGCTCAGCAGCACGCCTTCGGTGTTTTCGTTGTTGTCCAGAGCGTGGTAAGGCGAGCTCGCATCGGTGCCGCTGTACATGCCGATGCCGCCGCCGGAGAAGTCGGTCATCGTGCCGGCCGTCCAGTTGCCCGACAGCTTGTTCGAGGCGTTCAGCGCATTGCCGACATAGAAGCCGGACATCTGCGCCGTGTAGGCGGCGTTGGCGCTGTCGCCCACCGAAGTGCCGGCATTGACTGTGGCGTTCGTGGCTGTGTCCAGGGTCCAGTAGGCCTGCGCGGCGCTGCTCCATGCCAGGCCGGCGATGAGTGCGGTCAGCGCGGTCATGCGAATGGAAAGGACTTTCATTGGATTTTTCCTTGGTGGTCGCCAGCCGGCGGTCAAATTACGAGCAATTACAAGCAAACTCAATGCCAGCGGGAATTTCCCTTTGCCGTTCAAGCACTTGGCAAACTGCTTTGTCCGGGCTGATAAAAATTGTAAGGACAATCGACAACGAAACTGGGGGGGGGCAGCCCCCTCAGTTAAGGGTGGCGAGCAGTTTTCTGGCGTCTTCCACCGAGGCAAAACTCACATTGGGCTTCAAGGCGGCGTTGAGCTCCTCCTTGGCCTCGGCCTTGCGCCCGGACTTGGCCAGCACGGCGGCCAGGTGATAGCGGATCTCCGGTTCGTCCGGGGCCCGCAGCCGCGCCTCCCGCAGCAACTGCAGCGCGCGCTCGTCCTTTCCTGCCAGGTGGTTGGCCCAGCCGGCCGTGTCCATCAGCTTGGGATTGCGCGTGTCGACCTTGTAGGCGCGTTCCGCCATGTCGACGGCGCCCGGGTCCCGGGTCAGCATCAGCACGTTGGCGAGGTTGTTCAGGGTTTCCGCGTGGTTGGGGCGCTGCTTCAGGATGGCTTCGTACTGCTTGCGTGCGGCGCCGTAGTCGCGAGCGCGGATGTCCTGCTCCGCGATGGCGCTGCGCACGGCGAGGTCGCCGGGATTGCGCTTGAGCCAGTTCTCGCCCAGTTCGACGGCGGCTTTGGGGCCGCTCTGCTTGCCGACGGCGCGCATGAGACGGGTGAGGCTGACCTGGGACTTCTCGATGTCGTGCGCCTTGCGCAGGGCGTCGATGGCCGCCGCGGCCTGGCCGCGGAAGGTGGCCACTTCGGCCAGCAGGTTGTAGCCGATGGCGGATTTCGGCGCCGCCTGGATGACTTGCCTGGCCCGCTGCTCGGCCTTGGCGGCGTCGCCCTGGACCAGATCGATGCTGGAGAGCATCGCCTGCGCGGGCATGAAGTCGGGACTGCCGCTGAGGGCCTTGTCCAGGCTGTAGGAAGCGCCGCTGTAGTCCTTGATGCTGACCTGCTGGCGTGCGACTTCGAGCAGGCGCGGGGCGTCGAAGGCGGCGCGGCGGGCGGCGTTGGTCAGCGTCGTCTTGGCGCCGACCGGATCGCCGTTGGCCGCCTGGGCGCCGGCATAGGCCTGCAGGGCCTCGACGTCTTCGGGCAATTTGGCCAGCAAGGCCTTGGCGGCGTCGACGGCGCGCGCCGGCTGGCCCTTGCGCAGATGCCAGGCCACCAGTGCGAAGTTGGCGCGGGTTTCCCGCGCACCGCTGGCGTCGGCCGCGCTTTCCAGCCACTTGAGCGCCTCGTCGTCCTTGCCCCAGCGTTCGTGCAGCAGGGCCAGTTCGAACAGGATGTCGCCGTTGCGCTCGTTCGTCTTCAGGGCCTCGCGCAGCCGCTTGTTGGCGGCCTCGAAATTGCCGGTGACGGTGTCGATGCGCACCAGGCCCAGACGGGCTTCCATCAGCTGCGGATCGAGCTTGAGGGCTTTTTCGTAGCCCGCCCGCCCGCCTGGATAGTCGCCGGCCTGCGTCTTGGCATAGGCCTGGACCATGAGGACGGTCGCGTTGTTCGGGTTGGCGCGGGCGAGGGACTCGGCGACGGCCAGGGCCTTGGCGGGCTGGTTCTCGCGCAGGTGCAGCGTGATCAGCGCCAGGCCGGCGTAGGTCTGCCTGGGGTCGGCCTTGTAGGCCTTGGCGAGCTCCTCGGCGGCCGGGGCCGTCTTGCCGCTCTGCAGCAGTGAAAGTCCCAGGGCGGTGCGGTATTCAGGCGCGTCCTTGGCACGGATGGCCTCCTGCATCAGCGCAACGGCGCGTGCATGCCGCCCCTGGCTCATGTGGGCCGAAGCCAGCATCAGCAGGGCCTGGCCGTCGCCGGGGCGAACCTTGACGTAGCCATCGAGCAATTCGATGGCGCGGTTGACATTGGGTTCCTTCAAGGCAACCTGGGCCAACAGCTTGATGAGGGGACTGCCGGGCTGCTGCCGGGAGGCCAGTTCCAGGAAGGGCTTGGCCTTCTCCAGTTCGCCCAGGCTGTAGTGCGCCAGGCCGTTGAGCATCAGCAACTGGGTGCGGTAGCGGATGTACTCGATGGGCACCGGGTCGAGCAGGTCCGTGATGCGCTTCAGGGATGCGCGCGAGGTCGCCGCGTCATGGACCCGATCGGCCAGCACGGCACGCAGGTAGGCGCCGCGTGGGTCGTTGGGCTTGATGGCCTGCAGTTCATTGACCTCGGCGAGGGCGTCGGCGTCACGGTTCAGGTCGACCAGCAGGCCGGCGCGGGCGAGATGGGACTCGGCGTGCTTGGGCTGGGCCTTGAGGGCCCGTTCGTAGCCGTCCAGCGCCTGGGTCACCTGGCCGCTGGCGTGGAAGATCGAGGCCTTCTGGTAGAGGGCTTCGGCGTTGTCGGGCCCCAGCTTCAGGGCCTGGTCCGCCGCGGCGTGGGCCTCCGTGAACTGGCGGCTGCGCACACGCAGCGGCACTTCTGCCAGCCAGGCGTTCACATCGTTGGCGTTGAGCGACCGCCCTTCCAGGATGGTGGCAAGCGCCGCCTTGCTGTCGCCCATGTCCGATTGGGCCAGCGCCCGTTCGAGCATCAGCTGCTGCTGGATGCCCGTCGGCAGACCGGCCGGCTGCAGGCGCGGGTCCACCAGCATCTGCGGCTGCTTGCCCTGTGCGTTCATGGCCATGGCAAGCGGCACGGCAACTTCGGCACGGTTGACGCCGAGGCGGATGGCTTCGCTGAGTTCGACCTCGGCCGCGGCGGGCTTGCTGTCGTCCAGCAAGGCCTTGCCCAGCAGCACGTGGACGGGGAGCTGGCTCTTGTCAGCCTGCAACGCATTCTTCAGCTGGAGGATGGCGCCGGGAATGTCGCGCTTTTCGTAGCGCTGCAGCGCGTCCTCGTAGAAGCGCGAGGCCTTGGCAGCGTCCTGCGCGTGCGCGGCAGGCGTGCCGGCGATCAGCAGGGCGGCGAGCAGGCCGGGAAGCGAGGCGGGCAACAGGGCGCGTGGAGGGGTCATCGAGGCGGGCCGGCGGAAAGTGGGCGCCGGATTCTTGCAGAACCCCGTCCGATGCGATCAGTAGCGCAGCTCCAGCGTCATGACATCGTTCTCGCGCCGCATCTGGAAACGGTTCAGGAAGCTGTTGCCGAGCAGCACATGACTCATCTGGCCGGGCACCACGATGGCCTCGACGTCGCGGACTTCGACGGTGCCGATGCGCACGCTGGCAACTTGAATCTGGTAGGCCGGCACGACGCCGTTGGCGGTCTGCGTGACGATGCGCCTGCCGTACAGATAGCGCAGGCCCAGTTTGTCGGCTTCGATCTGGCCGATGGAGATGCTGGTGGCCCCCGTGTCGACGAGGAAGCTCGTGACGTGGTCATTGATCGTGCCCAGCGTCGTGAAGTGGCCACCGGGGCCGGCCGGCAGCACGATCTGGCGCGATGGCGCGGCGCCCTGCGAAAGCACCCGTCCCGGTGCCGCGCCCAGGGTCAGCGTTTCACGCCGGCCGCCGTATTCGATGACGGCCCGGCCGTCCTCGATGGCAATCAGGCGGACGCCCTGCACGGCCGCGCCGACTTCGACGGTGCGCGGCTGGCCGTCGATGATCAGCAGCGCCGCGCGTGAACCCAGCATGCCGTTCAGCTGCACCTGGCCGGGCGGCAGCGGCTGCGCCAGGGCTTGACCCAAGGCCAGCAGCAGGGACAGGGGCGCCAGGCGCCCCGCAAGGCCGTCCATGTTCAGTCGCGGAAGTTGTTGTAGGTGAGCGGCGTGTCGCTGAAGTTCTTCTTCAGGTGGGCTATCGCCGTTTGAAGGTCGTCGCGGTTCTTGCCGGTCACGCGCACGGCATCGCCCTGGATGCTGGCCTGGACCTTGAGCTTGCTCTCCTTGAGCGAGTTCACGATCTTCTTGGCCAGCGTGGCCTCGATGCCTTCCTTGATCTTGTAGACCTGGCGCACCTTGTCGCCGCCAAGCTTCTCGATCTTGTCCTGCTTGTCGAGGAAGCTGATGACGACGTCCTGCTTGGTCAGCTTGCCGTAGAGCACGGCCTCGATCTGCTCGAGCTGGAAGTCGCTGTCGCCGGTGGCCTGGATTTCCTTGTCCTTGAGCTCGACCTTGGCGCCGGTGCCCTTGAAGTCGAAACGGGTGCCGATTTCCTTGATGGCGTTGTCCACGCCATTGCGGATCTTGACGTGATCGGGCTCGAGAACGGTGTCGAAGCTGGGCATTTGCAGGGCCGGTGGATGGAATCGGCGAAAATTTTCCCATGTCCACGCCCTTGCAGACCCCCTCGAACGGAGTGCCGGCTCCCCTTTACGTCGAGACCGACGTCAATCTCAAGCCCTACAACACCTTCGGCCTGCCGGCCGTGGCCAGGCGCCTGGTGCGCATCCGTGAGGCGGCCGACGTGCGCCGGGTGGTCGACCACCCGGACCTGGGCCGGGCGCCGAAGTTCGTGCTGGGTGGCGGCAGCAACCTGGTGCTGACCAAGGATGTCGATGCCGTCGTGCTGAAGGTGGAAATTACCGGCATCCGGCTGTTGGAGGAGCGCGACGACGCCTGGATCGTCGAGGCCGGCGCCGGCGTCGTCTGGCATGACTTCGTCACCTGGACGCTGGACCACGGCTACCCCGGCCTGGAGAACATGGCGCTGATCCCCGGTACCGTTGGCGCGTCGCCGGTGCAGAACATCGGCGCCTATGGCATCGAGGTCAAGGACAGGCTGGAAGCGGTCGAGGTCATGGACCTGGTCACCGGCCGGCCGGCCCTGCTGCCGGCCGAAGTCTGCCGCTTCGGCTACCGCGACAGCGTCTTCAAGCACAGCGACTTCGGCGGCCTGGCGGGCAAGAGCGTCATCACGCGGGTGCGGTTTCGCCTGCCCAAGCCCTGGCAGCCGGTGCTGGGTTACCTCGAGATCGAGCGCAAGATGGCCGAGACCGGCATCACGGCACCGGACGCGCGCCAGATCTACGACTGGATCTGCGCCGTGCGCCGCGCCAAGCTGCCCGACCCGGCCGTCATCGGCAATGCCGGCAGCTTCTTCAAGAACCCGGTCGTCACGGCCGAGCAGTGCCGCGACATCATCGGCCGCGACCCCGGCATCGTTCACTACCCCATGCCTGATGGCAGCGTGAAGCTGGCCGCCGGCTGGATGATCGACGCCTGCGGCTGGAAGGGGAAGACGGTGGGCGGAGCGGCGGTCTACGAGAAGCAGGCCCTGGTGCTGGTCAACAAGGCGGACGCACGCGGCGCTGAGGTCGTGACGCTGGCGCGCGCCATCCAGGAGAGCGTCTACGGTCGCTTCGGCATCCGGCTGGAGCCGGAGCCGGTGGTCGTCTAGTGTCCCGTCCCAGTAATTCGTCCGCAGAGCCGGGCAAGCTTTTCGAGGATT
>CBHWBD010000233.1:0-7610 GCA_966111775.1 uncultured Comamonadaceae bacterium
CCGGGCAGCTCTCTTCGCAGAAGCCGCAGAAGATGCACTTGGTCAGGTCGATGTCATAGCGCGTCGTGCGGCGGCTGCCGTCGGCGCGCACGTCGCTCTCGATGGTGATGGCCATCGCGGGGCAGACGGCCTCGCAGAGCTTGCAAGCGATGCAGCGCTCTTCACCGTTCTCGTAGCGACGCAGTGCATGCAGGCCACGGAAGCGCGGCGACAGCGGCGTCTTCTCTTCCGGGAACTGGATGGTGATGTTGCGCGACAGGAAGTGGCGACCGGTCAGCTTCATCCCACGGAGCAACTCCAGCAGGAAGAAGGTTTTGACGAAGTTCGTGATTGCAGTCATGGGCGCCGCCTCACTTCCAGGGGTTGAGGTGCGTCTGCATGAGCGCACCGACAACGACCAGCCAGATCAGCGTGATGGGAATGAAGATCTTCCAGCCCAGACGCATGATCTGGTCATAGCGGAAGCGCGGGAACGTGGCACGTACCCACAGGAACATCGTGACGACGAAGAAGGTCTTGGCGAACAGCCAGAACCAGTTCCAGAACGCCATCGTGTGCTGGAAGAAGGCCGGGACATCCATGCCCAGCAGGCTCCAGGAGATCGGTGCGCTCCAGCCGCCCAGGAACATGATGACGGCCAGGGCCGACACCAGGATCATGTTGGCGTACTCGGCCAGGAAGAACATCGCGAACGACATGCCCGAGTACTCGATCATGTGACCGGCCACGATCTCGGATTCACCTTCGACGACGTCGAAGGGGTGGCGGTTGGTTTCAGCCAGACCCGAGATGAAGTAGACGATGAAGATGGGGAAGAGCAGGACCCAGTTCCACGAGAAGAGGTTCAGGCCCATGCTGGCCCACATGCCCTTTTCCTGGACCTGCACGACAGCCGTCATGTTCAGGCTGCCCGTCACCATCAGCACGACGACGAGGGCGAAGCCCATCGCGATTTCGTAGCTGACCATCTGGGCCGAGGCGCGCAGCGCGCCGAGGAAGGCGTACTTCGAGTTGGACGCCCAGCCGGCGATGATGACGCCGTAGACCTCGAGCGAGGTGATGGCCATCAGGAACAGCAGGCCGGCGTTGACGTTGGCCACGGCGGCGTCCGGGCCGAAGGGCACGACGGCCCAGGCGGCCAGGGCCGGCATGATGGTCATGACGGGGCCGAGGAAGAACAGGCCCTTGCTCGCGGCGGCGGGCTTGATGATCTCCTTGAAGATCAGCTTGACCGCGTCGGCGATGGGGGTCAGCAGGCCGTAGGGGCCGACGCGATTCGGGCCCGGGCGGATCTGCGACCAGCCGATGGCCTTGCGCTCCCACAGCGTCAGGTAGGCGACGCAGATCATCAGCGGCGCGACGACCGCGATGATCTTCAGCAGGCTCCACACCAGGGGCCACAGGGCCCCCAGCAGCGAGAGGCCGGTTTGGTAGAGGGTGTCGATCATTGCTTCAGGCTCCCTCAGACCTTGCTGATGCTCAGCGTGCCGAAGGCGGCACCGAGAGCGGCGGTTTGGGCCAGGCCGGCCGGCACGCGGGCTACGCCCTCAGGCAGGCCGACTTCCAGGCGGGCGGGCAGTTGAGCGGCGCCGCCGTCCTGCACGACGCGAACCTGGTCGCCTTCGGCCAGGCCGAGCTGGGCCCACAGGCTGCTCGGCAGGCCGACCGTGGCGGCTTCGCGGCCGTCGGTGGTCAGCTGCAGCGAGGTCGAATTGCGCACCAGCGCATCGGTCGCGTAGATGGGCAGGTTGGCGAAGCGCTCGACGCCCTCGCCCTTCGTGCCGGCTTGCGGCGCGGCAGACGTAGCGTTCGACAGACGGCCGCTGAAGTCGCCACCCAGGGCCTGCTCGCGGACCTGCTCGGAGCTGTCCTGGTTGAAGCCGTCGAGGCCGAGCAGATTGCCCAGCACGCGCAGCACCTTCCAGGCCGGACGCGTCTCGGCCAGCGGTTTGACGACGCCGACGAAGCTCTGCAGGCGACCCTCGGCGTTGACGAAGCTGCCCGAGGTCTCGGTGAACGGAGCGATGGGCAGCAGCACATCGGCGTACTCGAGGCCCGACTTGAAGGGGCTCAGCACGACGACCATCTCGGCCGCGTCCAGCGCCTTGGCGGCTGCTGCGGCATTGGCGGCGTCGAGCACCGGGTCGGTGTTCAGCAGCACCACGGCCTTCAGCGAGGTGCCGTTCAGCATCTGGCCGGCGTTCAGGCCGCCGGAGACGGGCTGGGCCTTCACCAGCTGGGCGCCGACGCTGTTGGCCGCAGCGCTCAGATAGCCGACGCTCGCGCCGGTCTGCTGGCCCATCCACTGTGCCAGCGCCAGCAGGCTGGCGGCCTGCGGGTGCTCGGCAGCGGCGTTGCCCAGCAGGATGGCCTTGCGCTGGCCCGACTGCAGGCTGGCGGCGATGGCCTTGGCCTCATCCGTGGCGTTGCCGGCCAGCGGTGCACCGGCGCCGATGGCGGCGGCCACGTCGGCCAGGGCTTGCACCCAGCCCGAGGGCGCGACCGAGGTCGAGGCGGCGAGGGGCATCAGCCAGTCGTCATTGCTGACGCCGATGCGGCTGACCGCGGCACCGCGGCGCGCGGCGTGGCGCAGGCGGGCGGCGAACAGCGGGTGGTCCTTGCGCAGGTTGGAGCCGACGACGAGGGCACGGTCCAGTTCGGACAGGCTGGCAATGCTGGTGCCCAGCCAACGGGCCTGGCCGGCAGCCGCGGCATTGCCGAAGTCGCTGTGGCGCAGGCGGTGGTCGATGTTGTCGCTGCCCAGGCCGCGCACCACTTGCGCCAGCAGATGCAGTTCTTCCACCGTGCTGTGGGCCGAACCCAGCGCGCCGACGGCGGCAGCACCGTGGTCAGCCTTGATGACCTTGAGGCCGTTGGCGACGTACTCGAGGGCCGTCGTCCAGTCGACCTGCTTCCAGGCGCCCCCCTGCTTGATCATGGGCGCTGTCAGGCGCTGATCGCTGTTCAGGGCCTCGTAGCTGAAGCGGTCGCGGTCGGCGATCCAGCATTCGTTGACGTCTTCGTTCTCGAGCGGAACGACGCGCAGGACCTGGTGGTTCTTGACCTGGACGATCAGGTTGGCACCGGTCGAATCGTGGGGGCTGACGCTCTTGCGGCGCGACAGTTCCCAGGTGCGGGCGCTGTAGCGGAAGGGCTTGCTGGTGAGGGCACCGACCGGGCAGATGTCGATCATGTTGCCCGACAGCTCGGAGTCCACCGTGCGGCCGACAAAGGTCTGGATCTCGCTGTGCTCGCCGCGGTGGGCCATGCCCAGCTCCATGACACCGGCGATTTCCTGGCCGAAGCGCACGCAGCGGGTGCAGTGGATGCAGCGGCTCATCTCTTCCATCGAGATCAGCGGGCCCACGTTCTTGTGGAAGACGACGCGCTTCTCTTCGGTGTAGCGGCTCTTGCCAGCGCCGTAGCCGACGGCCAGGTCCTGCAGCTGGCATTCACCGCCCTGGTCGCAGATGGGGCAATCCAGCGGATGGTTGATCAGCAGGAATTCCATGACGCCCTGCTGGGCCTTGATCGCCTTGTCGCTCTTGGTGCGGACGATCATGCCCTGCGTGACGGGCGTGGCGCAGGCCGGCATGGGCTTGGGCGCCTTCTCCACGTCCACCAGGCACATGCGGCAGTTGGCCGCGATGCTGAGCTTCTTGTGATAGCAGAAGTGCGGGATGTAGGTGCCGGCCTTCTCGGCGGCATGCATGACCATGCTGCCTTCCTGGACCGAGACCTTCTGACCGTCGAGTTCGATTTCAACCATGGTGGTGTTTCCCTTGGGCAGCTCAGGTCGGAGCCACCAGGGGCTTCTTGTGTTCAATCAGGTGCAAGAACTCGTGCTTGAAGTTCTTGATCATGGCGCGCACGGGCATCGCGGCGGCGTCGCCCAGCGCGCAGATGGTGCGGCCCTGGATGTTGTCGGCCACGGAGTTCAGCAGGTCGATGTCCTCTGCCCTGCCCTCGCCGTGGTAGATGCGTTCCAGCACACGGTGCATCCAGCCCGTGCCTTCGCGGCAGGGCGTGCACTGGCCGCAGGACTCGTGGGCGTAGAAGTAGGACAGGCGCAGCAGGCTCTGCACCGCGCAGCGCGTGTCGTCCATGACGATGACGGCGCCCGAGCCCAGCATGGAGCCGGCCTTGGCGATGGAGTCATAGTCCATCGTGCACTGCATCATCACTTCGGCCGTCAGCACCGGGGCGGACGAGCCGCCGGGGATGACCGCCTTCAGCTTGCGGCCCTTGCGCACGCCACCGGCGAGCTCCAGCAGCACCGAGAACGGCGTGCCCAGCGGGATCTCGTAATTGCCCGGACGCTCCACGTCGCCGGACACCGAGAACAGCTTGGTGCCGCCGTTGTTGGGCTTGCCGATCTCGAGGTAGGCCTGGCCGCCGTTGCGGATGATCCAGGGCACCGCCGCGAAGGTCTCGGTGTTGTTGATGGTGGTCGGCTTGCCGTAGAGGCCGAAGCTGGCCGGGAACGGCGGCTTGAAGCGCGGCTGGCCCTTCTTGCCTTCCAGCGACTCCAGCAGCGCGGTTTCCTCGCCGCAGATGTAGGCGCCGAAACCATGGTGGCCGTGCAGCTGGAAGCTGTAGTCCGAACCCATGATCTTGTCGCCGAGGTAACCGGCGGCGCGGGCTTCTTCCAGGGCCGCTTCGAAGCGCTCGTAGACCTCGAAGATCTCGCCGTGGATGTAGTTGTAGCCGACCTTGATGCCCATCGCGTAGGCCGCGATGGCCATGCCCTCGATGACCTGATGCGGGTTGAACATCAGCAGGTCGCGGTCCTTGCAGGTGCCCGGCTCGCCTTCGTCGCTGTTGCAGACGAGGTATTTCTGACCCGGGAACTGGCGGGGCATGAAGCTCCACTTCAGGCCGGTCGGGAAGCCGGCGCCGCCCCGGCCGCGCAGGGCCGAGGTCTTGACTTCAGCGATGACCTGGTCGGGCGTCAGGCCTTCGCCACCGTCCTTGCCCAGGATCTTGCGCAGGGCCGCGTAGCCGCCACGGGCTTCGTAGTCCTTGATCGACCAGTTCTTGCCGTCCAGGTCCGCATAGATCTGCGGCGTGATGTGGCGGCCGTGGAAGCAGGTCTCGGCGCCGGTGCTTTGGAATTTGGAGAGGTCCAGCATCGTCTTCCTCAGGCCTTGCCAGCTTCGGCACGCAGCACATCCACCAGCTCATCCAGGCGGTCGTTGGTCATGAAGCTGCACATCTGGCGGTCGTTGACCAGCATCACCGGCGAGTCGGCGCAGGCGCCCAGGCACTCGCTCTTCTGCACGGTGAAGAGGCCATCGGCCGTCGTGCCGCCCTGCTCGATGCCGAGCTTGCTGCACAGATGGTCCAGCGCGTTCTGGCCGTCGCGCAGCTGGCAGGGCAGGTTGGCGCAGACGTTCAGCTTGAACTTGCCAACCGGCTTCTGGTTGTACATGTTGTAGAAGGTCGTCACCTCGTAGACCGCGATGGTCGGCATGCCGAGGTGGGCGGCGATCGCGTCTTCCGCGGCGCGGGACACGAAGCCCTCTTCCTGTTGCACGATGGCCAGGCAGGCCATGACGGCAGACTGGCGCATCTCGTAGGGGTACTTGGCGACCTCGCGGTCGAAGCGAGCGCGGGTCGCGTCGCTCAGGGTGTAGTCGGTGCTGCTCGTCATCGCTTGCCTGTCAACGATCGATTTCGCCGAACACGATGTCCATCGTGCCGATGATGGCCACGGCGTCCGCGATCATGTGGCCGCGGCCCATCTCGTCCAGCGCGGCGAGGTGGGGGAAGCCCGGCGCGCGGATCTTGAGGCGGTAGGGCTTGTTGGCGCCGTCGCTGACCATGTAGATGCCGAACTCGCCCTTGGGGTGTTCGACGGCCGCATAGGCCTCGCCTTCGGGCACGTGAAAGCCTTCGGTGAAGAGCTTGAAGTGGTGGATCAGCTCTTCCATGTTGGACTTCATGTCCACGCGGGCCGGCGGCGCCACCTTGTGGTTGTCGGTGATGACCGGCAGACCGGGGTTGGCCTTGAGCCACTGCACGCACTGCTGGACGATGCGGTTGGACTGGCGCATTTCCTCGACGCGCACGACGTAGCGGTCATAGGTGTCGCCATTGGTGCCGACGGGCACGTCGAAGTCCATCTTGTCGTAGACGTCGTAGGGCTGGGTCTTGCGCAGGTCCCAGGCAATGCCCGAACCGCGCAGCATGGCGCCGGTGAAGCCCAGGTTGAGGGCACGCTCGGGCGACACGACGCCGATGCCGACGGTGCGCTGCTTCCAGATGCGGTTGTCGGTCAGCAGGGTCTCGTAGTCGTCGATGTTCTTCGGCAGGCGCTTGGCGAAGTCCTCGATGAAGTCCAGCAGCGAGCCCGAACGGTTCTCGTTGAGCTGGGCGATGGCCTTGGCATTGCGGATCTTGCTGACCTGGTACTGCGGCATGCTGTCCGGCAGGTCGCGGTAGACGCCGCCCGGACGGAAGTAGGCCGCGTGCATGCGCGCACCCGACACCGCCTCGTACATGTCGAAGATGTCCTCACGCTCGCGGAAGCAGTAAATGAGGATGTTCATCGCACCGCAGTCCAGGCCATGGCAGCCCAGCCACAGCAGGTGGTTCAGGATGCGGGTCAGCTCGCCGAACATCACGCGGATGTACTGGGCGCGGATGGGCACTTCCAGGCCCAGCATCTTCTCGATGGCCAGGCAGTAGGCGTGCTCGTTGGACATCATCGACACATAGTCGAGGCGGTCCATATAGGGCAGCGACTGGATGAAGGTCTTGCTCTCGGCCAGCTTCTCGGTGGCGCGGTGCAGCAGGCCGATATGGGGGTCGGCGCGCTGGATGACTTCGCCGTCCAGTTCCAGCACCAGACGCAGCACGCCGTGGGCGGCCGGGTGCTGGGGACCGAAGTTCAGCGTGTAGTTCTTGATTTCGGCCATGGCTTACAGACCACCGTACTTGTCTTCACGAATGATGCGCGGCGTGATTTCACGCGGCTCGATCGTGACCGGTTGGTAGATGACGCGCTTCTGCTCGGCGTCGTAGCGCATCTCGACATGACCCGACACCGGGAAGTCCTTGCGCATCGGGTGGCCGATGAAACCGTAGTCGGTCAGGATGCGGCGCAGGTCGTCGTGGCCGTCGAAGATGACGCCATACATGTCGAAGGCCTCGCGCTCGAACCAGTTGGCCGAGCTCCACACCGGGGTGACCGAGGCCACGCAGGGGAAGTCGTCATCGGTAGCGAAGACCTTCAGGCGCAGGCGCCAGTTCTTCGTGACCGACAGCAGGTGGCTGACGACGGCATAGCGCTGGCCTTCCCAGGCGCCGTCGCCATAGCTGCTGTAGTCGACGCCGCAGAGGTCGATCAGCTGCTCCAGCTTCAGCTCGGGGTGGTCGCGCAGCGTGGTGGCGATGTCGAGGTAGTCGGCCGCGCGCACGGTCAGCGTCAGTTCGCCCAGGGCGTTCTTGAGCTCGACGACGCGCTCGCCGAGGATGGCGCCAATCTGCTGGGCCAGGGTTTCGAGGTTCGGGCTCATACCGTGGTGCTCAGCGGCTGTCATCGGGCAATGGTGTTTTCGCGACGAATCTTGGCCTGCAGCTGCAGGATGCCGTACAGCAGGGCCTCG
>CBHWBD010000234.1:0-7529 GCA_966111775.1 uncultured Comamonadaceae bacterium
GTGTAGGCCTTCCAGGCCCGGTGCAGGCCGGCCGACATCAGGTCGTTCATCAGGTCGTACTTGGACGCGACCGAGTCGAAGACGCCCTTGACCTTGCCGGCCTTCTCGGTCTCGTCGACCGTGCTGAATCCGAAATGTGTGCTGCTCATAGGCTCAATGGGAATGGCAGGACCCGCCGCCCTTGGCGGGCATGGCCTCGTCGCGGCTCTTGCCGGCGGCGGCAAGGCGGGACTCGTAGTCGCGCCACAGCGCGTCCTGCTGGCTGCCCAGCTTGTGGAGGTAGTCCCAGGAGAACAGGCCGCTGTTGTGGCCGTCGCTGAACTCGGGGCGAACGGCGTAATGGCCGACCGGCTCCAGGCCGGTGATGAGGACGTCGCGCTTGCCGGTCTGCAGCACCTCCTGGCCCGGGCCGTGGCCCATGACCTCGGCCGAGGGGCTGTAAACGCGCATCAGCTCGAAGGGAATGCGAAAGCGCGCGCCGTCATCGAAGGCGATTTCCAGCACGCGGGACTGCTGGTGGACGGTGATGTCGGTGGGCGAAGCCATGCGGTCAGTGTAGGCGGTGGCCTCGGGCCGACTTTCAAAGCACCAGATAGGTCGGCACCACGCCGTCCTTGGGCCTGACCTGCGTGAAGCGCGCCGCCAGACGCGACTGCGCGCTGACCGGCAAGGGCGCGAAACCGGTGCCGCGGGTCAGGTCGTCACCGTGCATGAAGCACCAGTAGAGGTATTTCAGGGTGGGCGCGACCTTGCCGGCCGTCGCCGGCTCGGCGTCGACGAGGACGAAGCTGGTCAGCGTGATCGGCCAGGTTTCGTTGCCCGGGCGGTCCAGCAGCGTGGCCAGGTCATCGCCCTGGCGGTGCATGTCGCTTTCCAGGATGGCGGCACGGAAGCCCGCCTCGCTGGGCAGCACGAACTTGCCGGCGGCGTTGCGCAGCTTCACGGCGGCGAGCTTGTCGCGCAGCACGCGGTCGTGGGAAACATAGGCGATGGCGCCCGGCGTGGCGCGCAGGGCCTGCACCATGCCGTCATTGCCCTCGGCCTTCAGCGGCTCGCCGGGCCAGGCCGGCGCCTGGCTGGCGCCGACTTCCGTCTTGAACACGGGCGATGCGCCGGCCAGGTAGCGGCTGAAGCCATCGCTGGTGCCCGACTTCTCGGCGCGCACGACGCGCTTGATGGGCAGGGCCGGCAGGCCCACGCCGGGGTTGAGCGCCGCGATGCGGGGATCGTTCCAGGTCTTCACGCGGCCCATGAAGATCTCGGCCAGCAGCCCGCCCTCCAGTTGCAGGGCAACGCCGCCCGGCAGGTTGACCACCGGCACCACGCCGCCGACCAGCATGGGGATCTGCACCAGATGTTGCTTGGCCAGCTCGGCAGGGGGCAGCGGTGCGTCGGTGCCGCCGAAGTCCACCTTGCGGGCGCCGATCTGCTTGATGCCATCGCCCGATCCCGTGCCCTTGTAGGCGACGGTACCGCCGCCGACCTTCTCGAAGGCCTTGGCCCAGGTCTCGTAGACCTTGGACGGGAAGGTGGCGCCCTGCCCTTGCACGGGTTGGGCGAAGGCTGCGGCGGACAGCAGCAGCGGAGCAAACAAGGCCAGGCTCAGGCGCGGAAGGACGGACATGCCAGGGAAGGGAGAGGCTTGGTGAAAACCCGCAATCATGCCCTGTGTCTTCCGTCGTCCCTAGGAGGCGCGCGCTCTAATCAGCGGTTTCCACGGCCATTCATCGCCCTGTCATGCCTCGTCTCACCCGCCACCGCCTGGCCGCAGCAGCCACCCTGCTCGGCCTGGCCGCCGCCGCACAAGCCCTCGACCTGAACGGCTTGTCCAAGGATGTCGCCCCCTGCGATGACTTTTTCGCCTTCGTCAACGGCAATTGGGAGGCAGCCACCGAGATGCCGGCCAGCCGCGCCCGCATCGGCGGCTTCGAAGACCTGCGCCGGACCAACGACGCGCTGCTGGACAAGGCCCTCAAGGATCTGGTGGACAAGCCGGAGCTGCAGACCACCCCCGGCCTGAAGCTCATCGCCGCCTATTTCGCCAGCGGCATGGACGAGGCGACCATCGAGGCGCGCGGCCTCAGCTCCATCACCCCGCTGCTGAACCGCATCGACGGCCTGCAGCGTCGCGAAGACCTGCCCACGCTGCTGGCGCTGCTGAACCGCAGCGGCATCGAGGCACCGCTGGGCTTCAGCGTGCAGCCCGACCGCAAGGACACGCGCCGCAACGTGCTGGGCCTGTCGCAATCGCAGGCCGGCCTCGGGCTGCCCGATCGCGACGACTACTTCCGCAACGACGAGCGGACCCAGAAGCTTGGCACCGCCTACCGCGAATTCGCCAGGACGCTGCTGGCCGCCGCCAACCGCCCGGCCACCGACGCCGAGCTGGATGCCGTGCAGGCCTTCGAGACCCAGCTCGCCGAGGCCATGCGCGAGCGCGCCAAGATGCGCGACCCGAACGCCAGCTACAACCCGATGAGTCCGGCCGAGCTCACGACGGCCGCGCCGGGCTTGGACTGGACCGGCTACCTGGCCGTGCTGACCGCCGGCGCCAAGCTGCCCCAGCGTTTCATCGTGGGCCAGCCCGAGGTCACCGCCCGAGTCGCCAAGCTCGCCGCGGACGCGCCGCTCGACGTGTGGCGCCGCTACCTGGCGCTGCGCGTGCTGGACACGCTCTCGCCCCGCCTGCCCAAGGCCTTCGCGAACGCCTCCTTCGAGTACCGCGGCAGAGCCGTCAACGGCCTGGAGGCCGCGCCGCCGCGCAGCGAGGACGTCATCCTGAAGATCGGCGGCCGCACCGGCGGTGAGCCGCTGGGCCCGGCGCTGGGCGAACTCTTCGTCGCACGCGCCTTCTCGCCGGAGGCGCAGAAGCGCGCGGTGCAGCTGGTCGAGGACATCCGCGCCAGCATGAAAGGCCGCATCGAGAAGCTGGACTGGATGACGGCCGGCACCAAGGCGAAAGCGCTGGAGAAGCTGGCGAACATGCAGCCCAAGATCGGCGCGCCCGATAAATGGCCGCAGTACGAGGGCCTGCAGCTAAGCAGCAACGACTACGCCGGCAACTGGCTCAAGGCGGCGCTGTGGCAAAGCGGCCAGCAGGTCAAGGATCTCGACGCGCCGGTCGAGCGCGGCCGCTGGCGCATGGCAGCCCACATCGTCAACGCCCAGGCCGGCGGTCTCAACGAGATCACCTTTCCAGCCGGCATCCTGCAGCCGCCCTTCTTCGACGCCAAGGCCGACGACGCCAGCAACTACGGCGGCATCGGCATGGTCATCGGCCACGAGATCACGCACCACTTCGACGACAGCGGCCGCAACTTCGATTCGGCGGGCTCGCTGACCGACTGGTGGACGCCCGCCGACGCCGCCGGCTACAAGGCCCGCGCCGACAAGGTGGCCGAGCGCTATTCGGCGATCTCCCCGCTGCCAGGCTTCAACATCAACGGCCGCATGACGCTGGGCGAGAACATCTCCGACATGTCGGGCCTGCCCATCGCCTACGAGGGCCTGCAGCGGGCGCTCAAGCGCAATGGCGGCGCCGACAAGAAGATCGACGGCTACACGCCGGCGCAGCGCTTCTTCATCAGCAATGCGCTGATCTGGCGCACCAAGGTGCGCACCGAGTTCCTGATGAACCAGATCCGGACCGACAACCATTCGCCGGCCAAGTACCGCGTATTGACGCCCATGAGCAATTCGGCCTACTTCGCCCAGGCCTTCTCTTGCAAGGCTGGCAGCGCGATGGTGGCGACTGATCCCATCACGGTCTGGTAAGCCGGCGCAGCCTAGAAAAAACGGGGCGAGCCCCGTTTCCATTCAACGCGGAGGATGGATTACCACTGCAGCTTCAGCGTGTAGGCGCCTGTGCCGCTGTAGCGCAGCACCTGCACATACAGCGTGACGGCGCTTGAGCCGCCGTTGGCGTAGCTCGTGCTGTCGACCTGGCCGGCGGCCTTCTCGCTGCTGGCCAGCGTCGTGCCGGAGCTGTTCTTGATGTAGAGGTCGAAGTCGTTGCTGCTGCTGCCCATGGTCAGCGTCGCGGCCAGGGTCTTGCCGGCCGGCAGCGTCACCTTGAAGTAGTCGGTGTCGGTGCTGGAGCTGACCGATCCGGCCACGATGGCGGGCGACGACACGGTGTTGGCCGTGGCGATCGTGCCGTTGGACTCGACTTCATTGACCGTCGGCAGGGTCGTGCCGGTGATGGCCGTGACCGCAGCGGCGGCGTCCAGCAGGCCCGAGCCGCACTGCGAGCAGGTGCCAGGGAAGGCGCGGGCGCTGCTCTGCAGCGCGGCCTTGATCTGGTCCGGCGTGGCCGTCGGCTTGGCGGCATACATCAGGGCGACGACGCCGGCCACGTGGGGCGTGGCCATCGAGGTGCCCTGGTAGTAGGCGTAGTTGTCGGCGCCCGGGCCCTGCGTGCCGGCATTGAGCGTACTCAGGATGCCGTTGCTGCTGGACGAACGCACGTCGCCGCCGGGCGCAGCGAGCGCCACGATGGAACCGTAGTTCGAGTAGTAGGCGCGGCTGCCGTTGCGGTCGGTCGCGGCCACGGCGATGACGCCGGAGCAGTTGGCCGGGTTGGAGTTGCTGGCGTTCTGATTCTCGTTGCCGGCCGCCACGACGACGGTGGTGCCGCGCGAACGGGCGCTGTTGATGGCGTTCTGCGACGTCGTGTCGCAGGCGCCGCCGCCGCCCAGGGACATGTTGATGACCTTGGCCGGCGTGGCGTTGGTGGGCAGGCCGGAGACCGTGCCACCCGAAGCCCAGATCATGCCGTCCGCGATGTCGGAGGTGTAGCCGCCGCACTTGCCCAGCACGCGCACCGGCTGCACCTTGGCGTTGAAGGCGATGCCCGCGACGCCGGTGGCGTTGTTGGTCTTGGCGGCGATGGTGCCAGCCACGTGGGTGCCGTGCCAGCTGGAGTTGCTGGCCGGCTCACCGGTGCCGCACTGGCCCGCGGTGACCCAGTCGCCCGGGTCGCTGGGGTCGCTGTCGCGGGCATTGCCGTCGGCCGCGGTGGCGACGTCGGCAATCATGTCGTAGCCAGCGACGATCTGGCCGGACAGGTCGGCGTGGGGACGGTAGCCGGTGTCGATGACGGCGACGACGACGCCGCTGCCGGTGGACAGGTCCCAGGCCGCCGGGGCGCGGATGCCGCCGGTCGTTTCATACAGGTCCCATTGCGAGCTGTAGCTCGAATCATTGGGCGTGAACAGCGGGTACATCTTGCGGTCGGGTTCCGCATAAGCGATGTTGGGGTCGGCCGCCTTGAGCTGGTTGGCCAGGCTCTGCATGTCGCCGTGCGACAGGGGCTTGTCGAGCTTGAAGATGTGGGCGCCGGTGCCGCTCTGGCGCACCAGGCGGGCCTTGGCACCACGCACGGCGAGCGCAGCGTTGAGGGTATTCAGGCGCGTGTCCAGCGCATTGGCGGTGATGGCCTGGGCGCGCATCACACCGGCATCCTTGGCGTCGGCCACGGAGGCGTCGCGATAGCTGACGATGAGGCGGTCGGTGCTGGTGGCTCGCACACGCAGATTGGTCAGGCCCTGGTCCACCACGGTCTGGGACACGCCGGCCTGGCTCACGCCTGCCGTCAGCAGGCCACAAGCCAGGGCGAGCAGGGTTCTCTTGTTGGCAAAAGCAAAACTCATTTGGTGATTTCCGGAAAAGTCGCCGTGACGGACGGCGCACCGGCTCGGCCCGCGGGATCTCCACGAGAAGCGCCGCTGTGTTCAGCTCGCCGGCAGGACTCAACCCAACAACGCTTCCGCCGGCATTGGCGCTATCCGAAGCGGCGCGAAGTGTGTCTGTTGTGTTAAGTCGGCCTTGTCACCAGGCACGGTGACGGAAGTAACCCTAGCGGGCTATCACGGATGACAGCGGCTGTGACGAATGGCATGCGAGCCCTCAAAACGCCCATGGGGCCCGGCTGCAATTCAGCTGCGGTTTTCTGCGGACCGTCGCACGGCGGCGGCAACTCATCGCTTCCGGCTTGGGCTCGCACACCCAGGCGCCTAGCCTGACGACAGGTCGACGCACTTCGCGGCGCCCGCCTCCCGCCAGAACCCCACAGGAGCTTGTCATGTCCAACCGCTATTCGATCGCCCAGCGCACGCCCTTGCAAAACAGCCTGTTCGCCGGCCTTGCCTGCGCCATCACGCTGACCCTGGCCGCCGGCCCCGCGCTGGCCCAGCCCGGTGACCTGGAGCGCGTTGAAATCAGCGGCCGTGTCTACGAAGCGCCAACGCGCTTCGACATGCGCGCCAGCTGCGACAGCATCGAGGAGCAGCTGCAGGACGCGCTGCAGACGACCTGGGTGCGCGAGCGCCGTGCCGGCCAGGTCAAGGTCGAGCTGGTCATGGACGGCAACGACATCACCGCCGTCAAGGCCAAGGGCATCTCGCACGCCATCGAGCGCTCGGTGCGCCAGGCGGTGAGCGGCCTGCACTGCGGCACGCAGAAGACGGCCGGCGCGCAGATCTACCGCTTCCGCGTCGACTTCATCGACCCCTACAGCTCGCCCAGCAGCGGCGACACGCAGACGGCCGGCACCAAGAGCGGCGTCAAGCTCGCCCTGGCCAGCGAGTGATCAGCTTCTGGTGAGGGCGGCAGCGATGGCCGCATCGACGGCCGTCAGCGGCTGCGTGAGAAGCGCAGCCGCCCCGCCCACCGGCTCTTCGCGCTGAGGCGAGGCCCAGACGGGCGCCGGGAAATGGCTGTCCCAGTCGAAACGCGCGATCACATGCCAGTGCAGATGCGGCACGACATTGCCGAGGCTGGCGATGTTGACCTTGGTCGGCGCGAGCAAAGACCTTAGAGCCCGCTCGATCTCGGTGACAGCGTCCATGCAGGCGTGTCTATCAGTGACGGAGAGGTCGCTGAACTCGGCGACATGCATGTTCCAGATGAGGCGATAGAAGGCCGGAAAACGCCGCGCCTCTTCACCATCGACGACGCGCACGACGCGAAATTGCGCCGTGCGGGCGACGACGAGACCGCCGTCGCCGTCACACAGCGGGCAGAGCACGCCGCTCACACCAGCACCCGCTCGATGCCGCCGTTATTGGCATTGGCCACGTAGTCTGGCATCCAGTTAGCGCCGAGGATCTGGTTGGCCATCTCCACGACGATGTAGTCGGCCTCGAGCAGGCCGTTCTGCAGGTCGTTGCCGTAGCGGGTCAGGCCCTGCAGGCAGCTCGGGCAGGACGTCAGGATCTTCAGGTTCTCCTGCGCGCCGACCTTGCCGCTGTCGCGCAGCGCCGCCTCGGTCTTGCGCAGCTCCTCTTCCTTGCGGAAGCGCACCTGGGTCGAGATGTCGGGGCGGGTCACGCCCAGCGTGCCGCTCTCGCCGCAGCAGCGCTCGCTCTTGACGACGTCTTCGCCCACCAGCGCCTTCACCGTCTTCATCGGCTCCTGCTGCTTCATCGGCGAATGGCAGGGGTCGTGATACAGATAGCTCTGCTTGGAGCCCAGGGTGATGCCCTTCTCCAGCAGGTACTCGTGGATGTCGATGATGCGGCAGCCGGGGA
>CBHWBD010000235.1:0-7476 GCA_966111775.1 uncultured Comamonadaceae bacterium
AGATCCGCCAGACCTTTCTGAAGTTCTTCGAGTCGAAAGGCCACCAGATCGTCGCCTCCAGCCCGGTCGTGCCGGGCGACGACCCGACGCTGCTGTTCACCAACGCGGGCATGAACCAGTTCAAGGACGTCTTCCTGGGCTTCGACAAGCGCGCCTACACGCGTGCCACGACCAGCCAGAAGTGCATCCGCGCCGGCGGCAAGCACAACGACCTGGACAACGTCGGCTACACCGCGCGGCACCACACCTTCTTCGAGATGCTGGGCAACTTCTCGTTCGGCGACTATTTCAAGAAGGACGCCATCAGCTATGCCTGGGAGCTGCTGACGGTCAACTTCAAGCTGCCGGCCGACAAGCTCTGGGTCACCGTCTACGAGGAAGACGACGAGGCCTACGAGATCTGGAACAAGACCGTGGGCGTGCCCGCCGAGCGCATCGTGCGCATCGGCGACAACAAGGGCGCGCGCTACATGTCCGACAACTTCTGGATGATGGGCGACACCGGCCCCTGCGGGCCGTGCACCGAGATCTTCTACGACCACGGCCCCGACGTGGCCGGTGGCCCCCCGGGCTCGGCCGAGCAGGACGGCGACCGCTACATCGAGATCTGGAACAACGTCTTCATGCAGTTCAACCGGACTGAAGACGGCGTCATGCACAAGCTGCCCAAGCCGAGCGTGGACACCGGCATGGGTCTGGAGCGCCTGGCCGCGGTGCTGCAGCATGTGCATTCCAACTACGAGATCGACACCTTCGTGAACCTGCTGGCCGCCGCCAAGTCGGCGGTGGACGCGGCCGGTGGTGGCGAGGTTGACGCCACCAGCCCGTCGCTGAAGGTCATTGCCGACCACATCCGCGCCTGCGCCTTCACCATCGTCGATGGCGTCATCCCCGGCAACGCCGGCCGCGGCTATGTGCTGCGCCGCATTGCCCGCCGCGCTATCCGCCACGGCTACAAGCTGGGCGCCCGCACGCCGTTCTTCCACAAGCTGGTGGCGGCCCTGTCCGCCGAGATGGGCGACGCCTACCCCGAGCTGCGCCAGGCGCAAGCCCGCGTGACGGACGTGCTGAAGCAGGAGGAAGAGCGCTTCTTCCAGACCATCGCCACCGGCATGGAGATCCTGGAAGGCGCGCTCGCCAAGGGCGGCAACGTCGACGGCGACACCGCCTTCAAGCTGCACGACACCTATGGCTTCCCGGTCGACCTGACCGCCGACGTCTGCCGTGAGCGCGGCGTGACGGTGGACGAGGCCCGCTTCAACGAGCTGCTGGAAGAGCAGAAGAACCGCGCCCGCGCCGCCGGCAAGTTCAAGATGGCCCAGGGCCTGGCCTATAGTGGCGCGCCGACCGAGTTCCACGGCTACGAGCACCTGGTCTGCGAGCACAGCAAGGTCACCGCGATCTACGTCGACGGCGCCCAGGTCGCCGAGGCCCAGGCCGGTGACGACGCCGTCGTCGTGCTGGACCACACCCCCTTCTACGCCGAGAGCGGCGGCCAGGTCGGCGATGCCGGCGAGCTGCGCAACGGCATGACGCGCGTCGTCGTGGCCGACACGCTGAAGATCCAGGCCGATGTGTTCGGCCACCACGGCCAGGTCGTCGAAGGTTCGGTCAAGGTCGGTGACGTCTTCGTCGCCCGTGTCGACGCCGAGCGCCGCGCCAAGACCGTGCGCAATCACAGCGCCACCCACCTGATGCACAAGGCCCTGCGCGAAGTGCTGGGTGCCCATGTGCAGCAGAAGGGCTCGCTGGTGAATGCCGAGCGCACCCGCTTCGACTTCGCCCACAACGCGCCGATGACGGCTGAGGAAATCCGCGAAGTGGAGGCCCTCGTCAACGCCGAGATCCTCGGCAACGCCGGCGCCAACGCCCAGGTCATGGCCCTGGACGATGCCCAGAAGTCGGGCGCCATGATGCTGTTCGGCGAGAAGTACGGCGAGACGGTGCGCGTGCTGAGCATCGGCAGCTCGAAGGAGCTCTGCGGCGGTACCCACGTGAAGGCGACGGGCGACATCGGCCTGTTCAAGATCGTGGCCGAGTCGGGCGTCGCAGCCGGCATCCGCCGCGTCGAGGCCGTCACCGGCGACAACGCCCTGGCCTATCTGCAGTCGCTCGAGACGACAGTGCAGGGCGCAGCCATGACGCTGAAGACTTCGCCGCACGAGCTGGGCGCCCGCCTGCACGCCGTGCTGGACCAGATCAAGGCGCTGGAGAAGGAACTCACCGCGGCCAAGAGCAAGCTGGCGTCCGCACAGGGCGATGAGCTGCTGGCCCAGGCCGTCGACGTGAAGGGCCTGAAGGTGCTGGCCGCCAAGCTCGAAGGCGCCGACGCCAAGACCCTGCGCGAGACCATGGACAAGCTCAAGGACAAGCTGAAGACGGCGGCCATCGTGCTGGCGGCCGTCGACGGCGACAAGGTCCAGCTGGCGGCCGGCGTGACGGCCGACAGCATTGGCAAGGTCAAGGCCGGCGAGCTGGTCAACTTCGTCGCCCAGCAGGTCGGCGGCAAGGGTGGCGGCAAGCCCGACCTGGCCATGGCGGGTGGTACCCAGCCGGCCGGCGTGGCCGCGGCGCTGCAAAGCGTGGCGGGTTGGGTGGCTGAGCGCGTTTGACGCCACTCGGCCCCAATGAACAAGGCCCGCGATTCGCGGGCCTTTGTCTTTAGAAGGTCTCCCAGTCACCTTCCGCCGCGGCGGGAGCAGGCGCTGGTGCCGGACGAGGTGCGCTGACGGGCGCGGGCTTGGCGGCGGCCGGCGGGGCAGGGCGGGGCGCCGCTGCCTTGGGCGCTGGCGCTGCCGCCCTGGGCGCAGCCTTGGGTGCGGGTGCTGCCGGTCGCGGCGCCGGGGCCCGATGCGACTCGCCCCCTGCCACACGGAAGACCGCCACCGCCTCCACGAGGCGCTGGGCCTGCTCCTTGAGGCTCTCGGCGGCGGCCGCGGATTCCTCGACCAGGGCAGCGTTCTGCTGCGTCATCTGGTCCAGCTGCACGACCGAGGTGTTGACCGAGGCGATGCCTTCGCTCTGCTCGGTGGCGGCGGAGCTGATCTCGCCGATGATGTCCTGCACGCGCTGCACGCTGGAGACGATCTCGCCCATGGTCGTGCCGGCCGTCTGCACCAGGCGGGCGCCGTTCTCGACGCGTTCGACGCTGTTGCCGATCAGGGCCTTGATCTGCTTGGCCGCTTCGGCGCTGCGGCCGGCCAGCGATCGCACCTCGCCAGCCACCACGGCAAAGCCGCGGCCCTGCTCGCCGGCACGCGCGGCTTCCACCGCGGCGTTCAGCGCCAGGATGTTGGTCTGGAAGGCGATGCCATCGATGGTGCCGATGATGTCGCTGATCTTCTTGCTGGCGGCGTTGATCTCGTCCATGGTCGTGACGACCTGGCCGACCACTTCGCCGCCGCGGGTTGCAGCCGACACGGCGGAATGCACGAGCTGGTTGGCCGTGCGGGCCGAATCGGCCGTCTGGCGCACCGTGCCGGTCAGCTCGCTCATGGACGAAGCCGCGTTCTGCAGATTGCTGGCCGTCTGCTCGGTGCGCTGGCTGAGGTCGAGGTTGCCGGTGGCGATCTCCGTGCTGGCGGTGCCGATGCTGTCGACCGAGTTGCGCACCGTGCCGATGGTGGAGGCCAGGCGCTGGCGCATGCTCTCGGTGTCCTGGATCAGCGAACCGATCTCGTCGTTGCGGCTGCTGCTGACCGACTGGCTAAGGTCGCCCTCGGCGATGGCACCCACGGCCTTCTGCAGCGAGGCCAGGGGCTGGGCGACCCAGCGGCGCATCATCCACATCAGGCCGAAGCCCAGGCCGACCGTCGTCAGGGCCAGGGCGCCCCAGAAGAACCACAGCGTGGAGCGGCCGGCGGCCGAGGCCTCGCCGCGCGAGACCTGGGCGATGACCCAGTAGCCGGTCTTCTCGCTCTTGCGCGCGATGGCGAAGTTGTCAGAGAGGCCGTTGCCCAGCACGTCGGGCGCATCGTCGAAGACGACGGCGCTTTCCTTCTGCTCGGCCAGCGTCTTCTCGAAGCCCGGCGCCACGCTGGACAGCAGCTTGCCCTTGGCCGACGGGTGCGCGGCGAACTGGGCCTTGGACGGGTCGCTGGGCACGGCGACGATGTAGGTGCCGCCGTGATCGAAGAACTTGGCGCTGCCTGCCATGCGGTCCATGGCCTGCCCGAAGGCGTCGAGGTCGAAACCGACGAACAGTATGCCCACCACCTTGCCGGCGTCGTTCTTGATGGGCTCGTAGTGCGTCATGTAGGCGCGCCCGAACAGCAGCGCACGGCCCGTGTAGGACTTGCCGGCCGAGACGTTCGCGTAGGCCGGGTGCTGCTTGCCCAGCAAGGTGCCCATGGCCCGCTCGCCCTTGTCGGTCTTCAGCGAGGTGGTGATGCGCTCGAAGTCATCGCCCTTGAGCGCGAAGACGGTGGCCACGCCGCCGTTGACGGCCGCGAACTTGTCGACCTGGGTGAAGTTGCCGTTGAGCTTGGGGCCCCAGTCACGCAGGTCACCGGTGGCCTCGTCCAGCGTGAAGCTGGGGCCGAAGTCCTGGCGGAAGGAGCCGAAGCTGCTCTGCGCCTGCTTGGCGGCCACTTCGTCCATGGCCTGCATCGCGTCGACGAGGGTGGCGGCCTTGTCGCCCACCCAGGTCTGCACCTGCTGATTGGACGAGCGCTTGAGCAGGGCGCCAACGACGAGGCTGACGACCAGCAGCACCGCGGCGACCGCGACGGCGCCGGTCAGCGAGACCTGGCGGGCAATGGAGTTGATGGGCTGACTCATGCGAATCTCCAGTAGCCAAAGCAATCAAGGCTCCGCCAACCCGCCTCAAGGCAGGGGGCGCGAACGGGAACCAGGGCAGGGCGATCAGGCGGCGATGGCCGCATCCATCAGGCCCATCTCGGCGCTGCTCATCAGGCCTTCGATGTCCATCAGGATCAGCATGCGTTCTGCGACCGAGCCAATACCGGTGATGAAGCTGGTGTCCACCGACGCCGAGCTCAGCTCGGGCGCCGGCTTGATCGCGTCGCGACTCAGTTCCAGCACGTCGGAGACCGAGTCGACGACGGCGCCGACGACGCGGTTCTTCACGTTCAGCACGATGACGACCGTGAAGCTGTTGTACTCGGCGCTGGGGCAGCGCAGCTTCAGGCGCAGGTCGACGATGGGGACGATGACGCCCCGCAGGTTGACGACGCCCTTGATGAAGTCCGGCGCATTCGCGATGCGCGTGGGCTGCTCGTAGGAACGGATCTCCTGAACCTTCAGGATGTCGATGCCGTATTCCTCGGAGCCGAGGCGGAAGGTCAGGTACTCACCGCTCTTGGGGCCGTGGGCCTTGGTGCTGACGGCGCCTTGCTGGCGCAGGGCGGGCACGTTGCTGGCTTCCATGCAGACCTCTCCTAGTTGTGTGATCGGGTTAGTGGCGCGAGCGGCGCACGAGGCTGCCGACGTCCAGGATCAGTGCCACGCGGCCGTCGCCCATGATGGTGGCGCCGGACACGTCGTTGACCTTGCGGTAGTTGGCCTCGAGGTTCTTGACGACGACCTGCTGCTGGCCGAGCAGTTCGTCCACCAGCAGGGCGACGCGGCCGCCTTCGGCTTCCACGACGACCATGATGGAGCTGACGTGCTCGAAGTCGAAGCGCGGCACGTCGAAGACGCGCTCCAGCTCGATGACGGGCATGTACTCGTCGCGCACCTCGACGACGCGGCCGGAGCCCGCCACCGTCTTGATGGTGTCGGATTGCACCTGGAAGGACTCGACGACGGAGGACAGCGGCAGGATGTAGCACTCGTCGCCGACGCCCACGCTCATGCCGTCCATGATGGCCAGCGTCAGCGGCAGACGCACCGACACCTTCATGCCGTAGCCTTCGGCGGAGTCGATCTCGACCGTGCCGCCCAGCGAGGTGATGTTCTTCTTGACCACGTCCATGCCCACGCCGCGGCCGGACACGTCCGTCACCTGCTCGGCGGTGGAGAAGCCCGGCGCGAAGATCAGGCCCCAGCATTCCGTATCGGTCATGCTGTCCGGCGCGTCGATGCCCTTCTCGCGGGCCTTCTTGATCAGCTTCTCGCGGTTCAGGCCACGGCCGTCGTCGCGCACCTCGATGACGATGCTGCCGCCCTGGTGGGAAGCGACCAGCGTGATGGTGCCCTGCTCGGGCTTGCCGCGCGCAAGGCGGTCTTCCGGCATCTCGATGCCGTGGTCGCAGCTGTTGCGCACCAGGTGGGTCAGCGGGTCGGTGATCTTCTCGACCAGGCTCTTGTCCAGTTCGGTGGCTTCACCCTGGGTGACCAGCTCGACCTTCTTGCCCAGCTTGGCGGCCAGGTCGCGCAGCATGCGCGGGAAGCGGTTGAAGACCGTCGACATCGGAATCATCCGGATCGACATCACCGATTCCTGCAGGTCGCGCGTGTTGCGTTCCAGGTCGGCAAGGCCCGAGGTCAGCTGCTGGTAGAGGCCGGGATCGAGCTCGCGGCTGTTCTGGGCCAGCATGGCCTGGGTGATGACGAGCTCGCCGACGAGATTGATGAGCTGGTCGACCTTTTCGATGGAGACCCGCAGCGTCGTCTGGTCCATGGCCGCGGGCTTGCCCTCGGTCTTGGCCGGCGTGGCGGCACGGGTGGGCACGATGGCGGCGGCCGGTGCGGGCGCTGCCACGGCTGCGGCTTCGGCGGCGCTACCGGCAGGCCCCCCGGGAGCGGCGTAGAAGAAGCCCTAGCCGGGGTCCGAGGACGGCGCGTCGGCCGGCGGCGCACCCGGCGCGCCGTCATAGAAGCCGAAGCCGGTGCCCAGCGGCATCAGCTTGACCTGCTCGCGGGCCACGTGGAAGGTGAAGAGGTCCAGCAGGTCGTTGTCGGTGGAGCTGGTCAGCACCTTGAAACGGCGCATGCCGTCGGAGCTCTGGCCGGCGTCCAGCGGCTCGATGGTGCCGAGGTCGGTGATTTCCTTGAACAGCTCGACCAGGTTGTCTGCCAGCGTCAGGTCGGTCAGCGGGCCGACCTGCAGCTCCAGCAGGCGCGTGCCGGGCTTGACCGCTGCGGCCGGCGCTGCAGCGGCAGGTGCCGGTGCGGCGGCCTTGGGCGCAGGCGCTGCGGCAGCGGGCGCCGGGGCGCCGCCACCTTCCACGAAGCTCTTGATGCTGACCAGCAGGTCGGTCGTGTCGAACACGTCGCCGCCCGAGCCCTGATGGCGGGCCAGCTGGGCGCGCAGCGCGTCGCCGGACTGCAGCAGCACGTCCACCATGGCGGCATTGGGCTGCAGCTCGTGGCGGCGCAGCTTGTCCAGCAGCGTCTCCATCTGGTGGGTCAGCTCGGCGACGTCGCTGAAGCCGAAGGTTGCCGCGCCACCCTTGATGGAGTGGGCGCAGCGGAAGATGGCGTTCAGTTCTTCATCGTCGGCGGCTTCGACGTTCACATTGAGCAGCAGCTGCTCCATGTTGTCGAGGTTCTCGCCGGCTTCCTCGAAGAAGA
>CBHWBD010000236.1:0-7464 GCA_966111775.1 uncultured Comamonadaceae bacterium
CGCTGCTGCTGGACAAGCTGCCCTACTGGACCGGCCTGCCCATGGACACGGCCACGGCCTCGCATCTGGCGCTGATGATCTTCGGCGCCCTCATCGTGTTCTTCCTCATCAAGGAACCGCACGGCCTGGCACGGCTCTGGGCGACCGCCAAGGAAAAGCTCAGACTCTGGCCCTTCCCTCACTGACTCACATAACGACAGGAGACATCGGCATCATGAAGACTCTCATCACCTGCGCGGCCCTGGCCGCACTGCAGCTCTTCGCAGCGCCCGCCGCGGTCGCCCAGGCCAAGGAGCAGTTCTTCCCGCTGCTGGTCTACCGCACCGGTCCCTATTCGCCCAACGGCACGCCCTGGGCCAATGGCAAGCAGGACTACATCAAGCTCATCAATGCGCGTGACGGCGGCGTCAACGGCGTCAAGCTGACCTTCGAGGAATGCGAGACGGGCTACGCCACCGACAAGGGCGTGGAGTGCTACGAGCGCCTGAAAGGCAAGAACGCGACGCTGTTCGACCCGCAGGCCACCGGCATCACCTTCGCGCTGACCGACAAGGTGCCGCACGACAAGATCCCGCTGATCACCCTGGGCTATGGCCTGTCGGCCTCGGCCGATGGTGGTGTGTTCGCCTGGAACTTCCCGCTGATGGGCAGCTACTGGACGGCCGCCGACGCGCTGATCCAGCATCTGGGCAAGAAGGAAGGCGGCCTGGACAAGCTCAAGGGCAAGAAGATCGCCCTGGTCTATCACGACAGCCCCTTCGGCAAGGAGCCCATCCCCATGCTGGAGGAGCGCCAGAAGATGCATGGCTTCGAGCTCATCAAGATCCCGGTGACGGCGCCGGGCGTCGAGCAGAAGTCGGCCTGGCTGCAGGTTCGCCAGGCGCGGCCCGACTATGTGCTGCTGTGGGGCTGGGGTGTCATGAACTCCACCGCACTGAAGGAGGCACAGGCCACCGGCTACCCGCGCGAGAAGATGTACGGCGTCTGGTGGTCGGGTGCCGAGCCCGACGTGAAGGACGTGGGCGACGGCGCCAAGGGCTACAACGCGCTCAACCTGAACACCTCCGGCACGTCACCCAAGGTCATCCAGGACATCCTCAAGCTCGTGCACGACAAGGGCCAGGGCACCGGCCCGAAGGACGAGGTGGGCTCGGTGCTCTACACCCGCGGCCTTGTCATTCAGGCGCTGGCCGTCGAAGGCGTGCGGCGCGCGCAGGAGCGCTTCGGCAAGGGCAAGGTCATGACCGGCGAGCAGGTGCGCTGGGGCCTGGAGAACCTGGCCCTGGACGACAAGAAGCTGGCGGCCCTGGGCCTGACCGGCGTCATCCGTCCCATCAGCACCAGCTGCTTCGACCACCAGGGCTCCACCTCGGTGCGCGTGCACACCTGGGACGGTGCGAAGTGGAACTTCAGCAGCGACTGGTACCAGGCCGACGAGCAGATCATCAAGCCCATGGTCAAGGCCGCTGCCGACAAGTACGCCGGAGAGAAGAAGCTGACCCGCCGCACTTCGCAAGACTGCCAAAGCTGACCTGCTGCGCGTGTCAGCCTTGGCCTTGCCAAGCCTATTGAGCACCCACCCCTTCCCCTCCCGCCAGGCGGGAGGGGTTCGAAGACCGACATGACAGACCTTCTACTCAACGTCAACGGCATCGAGGTCATCTACAACCACGTGATCCTGGTCCTGAAGGGCGTGTCCCTTCAGGTGAAGGAAGGCAGCGTCGTGGCCCTGCTCGGCGGCAATGGCGCCGGCAAGACGACGACGCTGCGTGCCGTGTCCAATCTGCTGGAGGGCGAGCGCGGCGAAGTCACCAAGGGCAGCATCGAGCTGCGCGGCGAGCGCATCGAGAAGCTGTCGACGGCGGCCATGGTGGAGCGGGGCGTGGTGCAGGTCATGGAAGGCCGCCACTGCTTCGCCCACCTGACCATCGAAGAGAACCTGATGACCGGTGCCTACACGCGCAAGGACGGCCGCGCCGCCGTGGCGGCCACGCTGGACAAGGTCTACAACTATTTCCCGCGCCTGAAGACGCGCCGCGGCAGCCAGGCGGCCTATACCTCGGGCGGCGAGCAGCAGATGTGCGCCATCGGCCGCGCGCTGATGGCGAATCCGAAGATGGTGCTGTTGGACGAACCGTCGATGGGCCTGGCGCCGCAGATCGTCGAGGAGGTGTTCGAGATCGTTCGCGACCTGAACACCAAGGAGGGTACGACCTTTCTGCTCGCCGAGCAGAACACCAGCATGGCCCTGCGCTATGCCGACTACGGCTACATCCTCGAGAACGGCCGCGTCGTCATGGACGGCGCCGCCGCCGAGCTGCGCGAGAACGAGGACGTCAAGGAGTTCTATCTCGGCGTCGGCGGGGAAGGGCGGCGCAGCTTCAAGGACGTCAAGTCCTACAAACGTCGCAAGAGGTGGTTGGCATGAGTGACGACAGCTGGGATATCGCCCCCCCGCCGTTCAACGCGGACTCGGCCCTGCAGACCCTGAAGCGCTGGCTGCGCGACCAGCGTGTGCTGGCCGAGCGCAGCGAGGGCTGGCTGATGGGGGCGGACCTGGTGATGAAGATGGCCCTCGACGGCGCGACGGTCAAGGTCCAGCTCGCCAAGCGCCCGGCGCGCACGCCCGAGTGGGACAGCTTCACGCTGAAGGCGGCCACCGATTCGCGCAAGCTGCAGGACGAGATCAAGCGACGCCTCACGCGCTGGAAGGATGACGAGTGAGCGATTTCTTTGACGCGCTGGAGACCCGCGATCCCGCGCGGCGCGAAGCGGCGCTGATGGCGGCGTTGCCGGCGCAGATTGAGCATGCCCAATCCAGCAGCCCGGCCTATACCGAGCTGCTGGCCGGCATCGAGGCGGCCGGCATCACGTCGCGCACGGCGCTCGCCCAACTGCCGCTGACGCGCAAAAGCAGCCTCGCCGCCGCCCAGGCCGCGCGTCGCGCATTGCGTCTCGGTGGCTATGCGGCGGGCATGCCACGCCGCATCTTCCAGTCGCCCGGGCCGCTCTATGAACCCGAGCCCGATGCCGATGGCATTGACCCCTGGCGCTCCGCCCGTGCCCTGCATGCCGCCGGCATCCGCGCCGGCCAGCTCGCCCATGTGAGCTTCAGCTACCACCTGACGCCGGCCGGCGCCATGATGGAAGCCGGCCTGCAGGCCCTGGGCGCCGTCAGCTTTCCCGGCGGCGTCGGCAATACCGAGCTGCAGCTTCAGGCCTTGCTGGACCTGCAACCCGAGGCCTATGTCGGCACGCCCAGCTTTCTGCGCATCCTGCTGGAGAAGGCCGCCGAGGGCGGGCATGCCTTGCCCTATCTGCAGCGCGCCCTGGTCAGCGGCGAGGCCTGCCCGCCGGCCCTGGTCTCCTGGTTCGCCGAGCGCGGCGTCGAGGCCTACCAGTGCTATGCGACGGCCGATCTCGGCCTGATCGCCTACCAGACCTCGGCCCGCGAGGGGCTGATTGTCGACGAGGGCGTCATCGTCGAGATCGTGCGCCCGGGCACGGGCGATCCGCTGCCGGAAGGCGAAGTGGGCGAGGTCGTCGTGACGACGCTCAGCCCCGCCTACCCGCTGATCCGCTTCGCCACCGGCGACCTGTCCGCCGTGCTGCCGGGGGTGAGCCCTTGCGGCCGCAGCAACCAGCGCCTGCGCGGCTGGCTGGGTCGGGCCGACCAGTCGGCCAAGGTGCGCGGCATGTTCGTGCACGCCGGCCAGGTGGCCGAGGTGCTGGCCCGCTGCGGCCAGCGCGGCCGGGCGCGTTTGATCGTCGATGGCGAACTGGCCAATGACCGCATGTGCCTGCAGCTCGAAGTCGAAGGCCGGCCGGCCGGCCTCGTCGAGCAATTGCAGGCGGCGCTGCGCGACATCACCAAGCTGCGCGGCGAGGTCGAGCTCGTCGCGCCGGGCAGCCTGCCCAACGACGGCCGCGTCATCGAGGATCGCCGGGCGGTATGACGGCCGTTTGAAGAATCGGGGCCAACCTGAACCTGAATCGGTGACAGGAAGCCCCGCATGGACCGCACGGCGGACCGCCACCACAGTCCGCCCCTTCGCCAGCCCGCCGGTTACCGCCGGCACCGCCGAAGGACGCGCCATGAACCTCGCCCGCCATCTTCCGCCCGCCCTGCTGTTGTCGCTGCTCGCCGCCTGCGGTGGCGGCAACAACGGCAATGATCCCCTGGTCACCCCTCAGGCGGAGGCCGACATGGCCAAGGCCGCGGCTGCCCGCCCGCGGGCCAAGGACCCCGACCACCACGAGTTCTCGGCCACCTTGTCCGCGCCCTTCGCGGTCACCGCCGCCAGCGGCGAGCGCGTGTTCACGGTGCAGATGGACCACCCCGGCATCGTCGACGGCCAGGTCTTCGCCTGGACGCTGAGCCTGGTCGACACCCAGGGCCAGGTGCTGCAGCGCTGGAGCGGCGAGTCCCGCTACGCCGGCGCGCCGGTGACGGCCAGCGTGCGCTGGGCCGGGCGCGGCACTGGCGGCGCGGCCCTCGCCGACGGCCTCTACCAGCTCAAGCTCGAGGCCGCGAGCCTGGACGCCGCCACGGCCCTGAAGCAGGGCGCCACGACCGGCCGCGCCGAGCGCCTGCTGGCCGCGGCCGCGCCGCTCGACCATGCCGAGCAGCGCTGGCCCGTCGCTCTCGGCCAGCCGGCCAGCATCGAGCTGCCGCCCTTTGCGCCGATGGCGACGGCGGCCGGCCGTGGTCTGGTCAAGGCGCAGTCGGCGCCGGCCATCAACAGCCTGCCCTACACCGTCTACTACGCCAATCTGCACAGCCAGACCAACGACTCCGACGGCGGCGGCGCCATCGGCAGCTGCTCCTCGTCGCAGCCCGCGCAGACGGGTGCCTACGGCCCGGCCGATGCCTTCGCCTATGGCAAGACCGCCGGCCTGGACATCCTGATGTCCTCCGAGCACAACCACTACTTCGACGGTTCCTCCAGCACCAACGCCAGCGGCAGTGCCGCCACGGCCAAGAGTCGCTACCAGGCCGGCCTGTCGGCCGCCACCGCCGCGACGACCGCCAGCTACCTCGCCCTCTACGGCATGGAGTGGGGCGTCATCAGCAATGGTGGCCACATGAACATCTTCAACAGCAACGAGCTGTTCTCCTGGGAATACAACAGCAGCAACCAGCTCTTCGGCGACCGCTTCACGGCCAAGAGCGACTACGCAGCCCTGTACGCCACCATGCGTCAGCTCGGTCTCATCGGCCAGTTCAACCATCCGGACCCGACGGGCCAGTTCCTCGTCGGCGGCACCGACCTCGGCTACAGCGCCGACGGTGACGAGGTCATGGTGCTGAGCGAGATTCTGAACAGCTCGGCCTTCTCGTCCAACACGACGGAGACCGAGACGGGCCTGTCCAACTTCGAGGACGCCTTCAACAAGCTGCTGGAGCGCGGCTATCACGTGGCCCCCGCCAGCAACCAGGACAACCACTGCGCCAACTGGGGCAAGTCCTACACCAACCGCACCGGCGTCCTCATCCCCAACGGCACGGCGCTGAGCAAGACCAGCTTCCTCGATGCCATCAAGGCGCGCCGCGTCTTCGCGACCATGGACAAGACGGCCCAGATCGCGCTGACCGCCAACGGCCACGTGATGGGCGAGCGCTTTGCCAACAGCGGCACGCTCAGCTTCAGCGTGGGTTACGCCAGCGGCAGCGGCAAGACGGCCAGCAGCGTGCAGATCTACGAGGGCGTGCCCCAGCGCAACGGCAGCGTCACGCTGCTCGCCAGCAGCGGCACGGCCAGCACGACGCCGGCCCTCGGCGAGCATTTCTACTACGCCAAGATCACGCAGAACGACGGCAAGATGCTGTGGAGCGCGCCGGTCTGGGTCACGCAGTCCAACAGCCAGGTCGACACGACGCCGCCCACCGCGACGGTCAGCGAGACCGGCACGGCCGGCACCATCACGCTGGCGGCCACGGCCAGCGACAACGTCGGCGTGGCGCGCGTGGACTTCGTCGTCGACGGTGTCGTGAAGGGCAGCGAGACGACCTCGCCCTATTCGATGACGCTGGACTCGACGACGCTTGCCAATGGCAGCCACAGCCTGGTGGCCCGCGCCTACGACGCGGCCGGCAACTCCGGCGCCTCGACGGCCGTCAACTTCAGCATCAACAACGCCAGCGCGACGTTGAACGAGACCGAGTCCAACGGCACCATCGCCACGGCCAACGTCGTCACCACCGAGACGACCATCAGCGGCACCATGGCCACGACGACCGACAAGGACTACTTCAAGGTCACGCTGGCCGCCGGCAAGACGCTGCGTGTCGACATGAGCTGCCCGGCCGCCTTCGACTACGACCTCTATCTGCACAACAGCAGCGGCACGACGCTGACCTCGTCGGAGAGCGCCACCTGCACCGAGTCGCTGAGCTACAAGAACACCGGCAGCTCGGCCCTGGCCGTCTACATCCGCGTGGGGGCCTATTCGGGCAGCAGCAGCACCCAGCGCTACACGCTGACGCTGAGCTACCCGTGACGCAAAGGCCTGCCCGTCCGGGCGCGCGTGCCAGCCACGTCGCGACCGCTGTGGGTCAGGGCCTGGGCACGGCGATGTCGACCGAGGGCCAGACCAGGGCCTGGGCAACGATGACCCGCTCGCCGTTGAAGGTCGCGGCGGGCGAGCCGTAGAGGCGGTAGCCCAGGGCCAGGGCCTCGCTGACGCGATGGCAGAAGCTGGCGTCGTCGGGGCCGGTCAGCAGGCGGTAGGCCGGCAGCCCGTCGGGTGGCGTGCTCATGCGGCGGTCGGCGTGCTCGCCAGCTCGCGCAGGCGCATCAGGCCCTTGGCGATGAAAAAGCCGGCCAGCACATGAAAGCCCACGGGCATCCAGTCCTCGAAGCGGGCGTAGATCAGCGCGTCCACGGCGTAGACCGCCAGGCCCGCATAGAAGGCCCACGACTTGCCGCGCTGGGCCTGCAGGCCCATGAAGAAGTAGAAGCCGACGGTGATGGCGATGAGGGTCACCGCGACGGGCAGCTGGTCTGCGAAGGCCGCGCCGGCGAAGGTGGTCATGGCCAGGCCGATGACGAAATTGGTGTTGCTGCCAGACAGCAGCAGCACCGCGTTGAGCAGCGACATGCCGGCGATCCACCAGAACCAGCGCGCACCCGAACGAACGATGGGGTCTTCCATGTTTTCAATCCTCCCTTGTTGGCGGGCGCGACGATAGCAGCGCGGTACGGCGCCCGAACTGCGTGATTGCGAGCACCCCAACGCCGACGCCGGGCAGGGGTAAACGCGCTGTTGACTCGGCAGGCCAGTTTGGAAAGAATGCATGTAAACGTTTACATGACAAATCAACAAACCGGCCCGCGCAAGCGGCATCGGTGCTACGGATGAGACAACCGTTCCCGCCCGGCTTCCTCTGGGGCTGCGCGACTTCCGCCTATCAGATCGAAGGCTCGCCGCTGGCCGATGGCGCCGGCGTCAGCAACTGGCATC
>CBHWBD010000237.1:0-7457 GCA_966111775.1 uncultured Comamonadaceae bacterium
CTGGCCATCGCCGACGGCATCAGCAGCAGCCCGGTCAGCCAGGTCGCCAGCGCCGCCGCGGTGCGTGGCTTCCTGGAGGACTACTACGGCACCTCCGAAGCCTGGACGGTGCGCCGCGCCGCCCAGTGCGTGCTGGCCGCCACCAACGGCTGGCTGCACGCCCAGACCCAGCGCGGCGACGGCCGCTTCGACAAGGACCGCGGCCATGTCTGCACCTTCAGCGCCCTGGTCTTCAAGGGCCGCGAGGTGCATCTGCTGCACGTCGGCGACACGCGCGCCTACCGCATCCACCCGACGGCGCTGGAGCAGCTGAGCAACGACCATCGCGTGCGCCTGGACGGTGGCCAGACCTATCTCGGCCGGGCGCTGGGCATCGGCCCGCATCTGGAGATCGACCACGCCTGCTGGCCGACCGAGGTCGGCGAGACCTTTCTGCTGGCCACCGACGGTGCCTACGAGCACCTGGACCCGCTGCTGGTCGTCAACACCCTCGCCCGCCATGGCGACGATCTGCAGGCGGCCGCCCAGGCACTCGTCGCCGCGGCGCTGGCGCGCGGCAGCCAGGACAACGCGACGGTCATGCTGGCCCGCGTCGAGTCCCTGCCCGACCAGCTCGCCCCGCCGGTGCGCCGCGAGCGTCTGCGCCTGCCGCCGCGCCTGGCGCCGCGCATGGAGTTCGAGGGCTTTCGCGTCGTGCGCGAGCTCCATGCCAGCGCGCGCAGTCAGGTGGTGCTGGCCGTCGACACGCAGGATCGCGAATGGGCCCTCAAGCTCCCGTCCACCGACATGGGCGACGACAGCCGGGGCCTGGACCGCTTCGCCCTGGAGGAATGGGTGGCGCGACGCATCGACAGCCCCCATGTCATCAAGGCTGCGCCGGCCGAGAAGCGGCGCGAACACCTCTTCACCGCCATGGAATTCATCACCGGCCAGACCCTGGCCCAGTGGATGACCGACCACCCCCGGCCCGGCCTGGACGAGGTACGCGGGATCGTCGACCAGATCGCCCGCGGCCTGCAGGCCCTGCACCGCAAGGAGATGCTGCACCAGGACCTGCGGCCCGAGAACCTGATGATCGACCGCCAGGGCACCGTCATCCTCATCGACCTCGCCTCCGCCCATGTGGCCGGCCTCAACGAAGGCCTGGGCGACGCCCGCGCCACCGACATCGCCGGCAGCCTGCAGTACACGGCGCCCGAATACTTCACGGGCGACGGCGGCACGCCGCTGTCCGAGCTGTTCTCCCTGGCCGTGCTGGCCTACCAGATGCTGACCGGTGCCCTGCCCTATGGCCTGCAGGTGCCGCAGGTGCGCGGCCCGCGCGACCTGCACAAGCTGCAGTACGTGCCGCTGCGTACCCGCCGGCCCGACCTGCCCGAATGGCTGGACCGGGTGCTGCGCAAGGCCCTGCATCCGCAGCCCGCGCGGCGCCAGCAGGCGCTGTCGGAATTCGCCCACGATCTCTACGCCCCGGGTCCCGAGTTCATGGCCCGGGACCGCACGCCGCTGCAGCAGCGCCATCCGCTGCTGTTCTGGCAGGTGCTGACGCTGGTCTGCGGCCTGTCGACGCTGGTGCTGCTGGCCTTGAGGTGGGGTGGTCGCTGACCCTCAATCGAGGGAAGCACCGGTGGTCATCGCCGGCGAATGTGTTTCAGAATGTGCTCATCCCGCCGGGGGCGTGGAGGGCATGAATGGGCATGACGCCTTGGTTTCTGGAAAGCGTGGCCGCCGACGGTTCGCGCGTGACGCATCGCATCGACCGGCTGCCGTTCAGCGTGGGTCGCGATCAGGGCAATGACCTGACCATCGAGGCCCAGGGCCTGTCGCGGCGGCATGCCGAACTGCAGGCGGACGAGGGTGGCGGGCTGCAGGTGGTCGACCTGGGCAGCACCAACGGCACTTTCGTCAACCACGAGCGCCTGGAAGGCCCGCGCCCGCTGGCGCCCAACGACATCATCCATTTCTGCCGCGCCGAGTTCCGCCTGACGCACGACGGCACCCTGCACGCGGCCACGCTGAACGAGCCCAACCCAATGCGCACGATGGTGGTGACGCCGGGCAGCAACCCCCTCAGCCAGAACTTCGTCCGCCAGGAGGCGCAGTTCCTGGAGTTCCTGGCCGGCCGCGGCCTGACCGCCGCCGCCCAGCCCATCGTCGATGCCCGCACGGGCCGGCTGCTGGCCTACGAACTGCTGGGCCGCTGCACCCACCCGGACCTGCCGCCCTCGCCCATGCATCTGTTCAGCATGGCCGCCTCGCTGCGCCGCGAGGCCGAGCTGAGCGAAGCCTTCCGGTCCTTCGGCGTGGCGGCCCTGGCGCCCAAGGCCCAGGGCGTGCACGTCTTCGTCAACGCCCACCCGAGCGAGACCTTCTCGGACGAGTTCTTCCAGTCCCTGCACGGGCTGCTGGCCCTGCCCTCCAAACCCAAGTTGGTGGTGGAGGTGCATGAAAGCGCCGTGGTCGAGGTCGACCGCATGCGCGAGCTGGCCGAACGCCTGAACAGCATCGGCGTGGCCTTCGCCTACGACGACTTCGGCGCCGGCCAGGCGCGGCTGAACGAGCTGGCCGAAGTGCCGGCCCACTTCGTCAAGTTCGACATGGGCATCGTGCGCAACCTGCACGAGGCCAGCGAGCGCAAGCAGCGCATGGTGCGCGACCTGGTGCGCATGGTGCTGGAGCTGGGCTCCATCCCGCTGGCCGAAGGTGTCGAGCAGGAAGCCGAGGCCGAGATCTGCCGCGACATGGGCTTCCGCCTCATCCAGGGCTATCTGACCGGCAAGCCGGTCATGGTGGACAAGCTGTAGCGGCCCGGCCGACGGGCGTCAGCACGGCTTGCGCTGCAATGCAGCGCTGAGTCTGTCCACCACCTCGGCCCAATCGGCGTCTTCGAGCAGCTCTTCCTTCAGCAGTGCGGCCTGGGCGGGGGTCCAGAACGGCGCTTCGGCCAATGGCACGCCTGCCGCGAGCGGCGCATGGGTGTGCAAGAAGGCGGCAATGCCAGCATCGTCAGCGGGCAAGCCGAGCTGGCTGAACAGATCGGAGAAGCTGTGAAACGGGTTGTCCATGGTCTTGCCTCCATCCGATGACAGTATGGACCTAGCCCCGGCGTCCCGCGACCACCGAACCGACCACCACCAGGGCCGCACCGGCCCAGAAGCTGATCGGCAGCGCCGTGCTCAGCCACAGCGAGGCGAACAGCGCCGACAGCAGCGGCGTGGCATTGGCCGCCAGGCCCAGGGTGCCCACGTTGCCGCGCAGGATGGCCAGGTTCCACAGCGCATAGGCCGCACCAACGGCGCTACCGGCGAGCAAGACCTGGGCGACGGCTGGGCCCGACCAGTGCATGGATCCGGCCTGCGGCTGCAGGGCGAACAGCACCCAGAAGGCCACCGCGCTCAGGGCCATGAAGAGCCAGACCCCATTGCAGCCGCGGGCCAAACGGCTGGTGACGACGCAGTACAGCGCCCAGGTGACGGCCGCGCCCAGGGCCAGGCCATAGCTGCGCGGGTTGCCCGCGGCATGGGCGAGGAAGCCGGTCAGCGTGAAGCCGGTGGCGGGCATGCAGGCCACCACGACGCCCGCGAAGGCCAGCGCCAGGCCCGCCAGCATCAGGGCTCCGACGCGCTGGCGCATCGCGAGGGCTGAACACACCACCGTCAGGCTGGGCCACAGATAGTTGACCATGCCGACCTCGATGGCCTCCGCGCGGCTGCGGGCCAGGCCCACGGCCAGCGCAAAGCAGAGCTGGTAGCCGACGAAGAGGGCCGCGCCCAGCAGCAGATAGGCGGGTGGAAAAGCCTTCAGCGGCGTGCGCTTGGTGAGCCCGAACAACAACAGCGCGCTCAGCGTGTAAAGCACGGCGGCGCCACCGGTCGCCCCCAGGTGCTCGGTGATGCCGCGCATGGTGCCGACCGAAGTACTCCACAGCAGGATGGCGCCCAGGCCCATGGCGAGGGCGGCGCGCGAAGAAACAGCCACTTCAACAATCTCCCCGGCAGACCGGGGAGTCGGTCATGCGCTCAAACGTCCAGGCCGAGTTCCTGGATCTTGCGCGTGATCGTATTGCGGCCGATGCCGAGCTTCTGCGCCGCCTCGATGCGGCGTCCGCGCGTGATGTCGAGAGCCGTCAGGATGAGCTGGGCCTCGAACTTCTTGGTCAGCGCATCCCACACATCGGTCTCGCCGGCTGCCAGTCGGGCGCGGGCATCGGCGGCCATGTCGGCCAGCCAGCCTTCGCCACTGCTGGTGCTGGCGGGTGCCGCGGCCGGCAGCGGCGCTGCCGCGCTGGGCTGCGCCAGCGGCACGCTCGTCATCGCGGTCGCCGTCGGTGCCGGCACATAGCCGGGCTGCACTTCGTCAGGCAGGTCCTTGGGCTCGACGACCTGGCTGGGCGCCATGACGCTGAGCCAGTGGCAGATGTTCTCCAGCTGGCGGACATTGCCGGGGAAGTCGAAGTTGGTCAGCACCGTCAGTGCCGCATCGGACAGGCGCTTGGGCTCGACACCGAGCTCCGTCGCGCTGCGCTGCAGGAAGTGGCGGGCCAGCGAGGGCACGTCCTCGCGGCGTTCGCGCAGCGGCGGCAGGCGCAGGCGGATGACGTTGAGGCGGTGGAACAGGTCCTCGCGGAACACGCCCTGGCGCACGCGCTCTTCCAGGTTCTGGTGGGTGGCGGCGATGACGCGCACATTGCTGCGCATCGGGCTGTGGCCGCCGACGCGATAGAACTGGCCGTCCGACAGCACGCGCAACAGCCGCGTCTGCAGCTCGAAGGGCATGTCGCCGATTTCGTCGAGGAACAGCGTGCCGCCATCGGCCTGCTCGAAGCGGCCGCGCCGCGAGGCCTGGGCGCCGGTGAAGGCACCGCGCTCGTGGCCGAAGAGTTCGCTCTCGAGCAGATCCTTGGGGATGGCCGCCGTGTTGATGGCGACGAAGGGGCCCTCGCCGCGCGGGCTGTGCTTGTGCAGGGCGCGCGCGACCAGTTCCTTGCCCGAGCCGCTCTCGCCCGTGATCATCACGGTGACATTGCTCTGCGACAGACGGCCGATGGCGCGGAAGACGTCCTGCATCGCCGGCGCCTGGCCCAGCATCTCGGGCACTTGCGCGGCGGCCTCCTGCTCGCCGGCCTCGCGCTGGCTTTCCTCCTGCGCGCGGCGGATGAGTTCGACGGCACGCGGCAGGTCGAAAGGCTTGGGCAGGTATTCGAAGGCCCCGCCCTGGAAGGCCGACACGGCGCTGTCCAGGTCGGAATAGGCCGTCATGATGATGACGGGCAGGGCCGGCAGGCGGGCCTTGACCTTGGCCAGCAGCTCCAGGCCCGAGCCGCCGGGCATGCGGATGTCGGACACCAGCACCTGCGGTGAATCGTCGTCGAGAGCGGCGAGCATGTCGCGCGCGTTGCTAAAAGACCGCACCGGCAGCCCTTCGCGGGCCAGGGCCTTCTCGAGCACGAAGCGGATCGAGTGGTCGTCGTCAACAACCCAGATGGATTTCATGCAGTTCCTCAGCGGCGCCCCTCGCCTCGTGGGTCTAGGGCAGCGGCAGTGTGATTCGGAAATTCGTCAGGCCCGGCTCGCTTTCGCAATCGATCATGCCCTGGTGCTGTTGGGCGATCGTCTGCGCAAGCGTGAGTCCGAGTCCCGAGCCGCCCTCCCGCCCTGAGACCAGGGGAAAGAAGATGCGATCCCGGATCTCGGCGGGGACGCCGGGACCGTTGTCCTCGACATGCAATTCCAATGCCAAGCGCCAGCGCTGCTTGCCGATGGTGACCTGCCGGGCGACGCGCGTGCGCAGCACGATCTGGGCGTCGCCGGCCGCAATGCGCGAACCGAGCACCTGAGCGGCGTTCTGCACGATGTTCAACACCATCTGGATCAGCTGCTCGCGGTCGCCGCGGAAGTCGGGCAGCGAGGTGTCGTAGTCGCGCTGGATCTTGAGCCCCTTGGGATGCTCGATGAGCACCAGCGCCCTCACCCGCTCGCAGATCTCGTGGATGTTGACGTCGCCGACGACCTGGGCCTTGCGGTGCGGCGCCAGCAGCCGGTCCACGAGGCTCTGCAGCCGGTCGACCTCGTGCACGATGACCTGGGTGTATTCGGTCAGGCCGGCGTTGCCGTCCTGCAGTTCCAGCGCCAGCAACTGGGCCGCGCCGCGGATGCCGCCCAGCGGGTTCTTGATCTCGTGGGCCAGGTTGCGCGTCAGCTCCTTGGTGGCCTGGACCTGGTCGAGGCTGCGCTCGTCGCGGTCCTGGCGGGCCTGCTGGGCGATCTCGATGAGCTCCACCAGCACCCGCGGCACGCCATCGCCGCCGGCGTCCATCTGCGACACGATGACGTGCACGGGCAGGCCATCCTCATGCGCCCAGGCGCCACGGCGCAGCAAGGCATCGAAGCGGCTGCTGGAGTAGTGGTTGGCGGCGACGCCGGCCAGGGTCTCGGTCAGGCGCTGGGCGTCGTCGAACCAGTCGGGCAGCTGGGCCTTCTGCACGGCGCGGCGCGACAGCCGCATGATGTTCTCGAAGGCCGCGTTGGCGAACAGGCATTCGCCTTCGGCACTGGCGACGACGACCATGGTCGCCAGCAGGTCGAAACCGGCGAACTCGGCCGGCAGCAGCAGGGTGTCAGTCATGGAGCGCAGAGGCGCTCCGCGCCTCAGGAGGGAAGTTTGGCGATCTCGCGCTTGAGGGCCTGGATGTCGGCCTCGTGGCGGGCGATGCTGTCCTTGAGCTCGGCCATGCGGTCCAGATACTTCTGGTAGTTGCGCTCGTCGCCGCGGCGCTCGCCCTGGCCGTTGTTGAATTCCTTCTGGGCCGCGGCGAGGCGTTCCTCGGCTGCGCGCAGTTCGGTCTGCAGCACGCGGCGGCGCTCGTCGTCGCGTACGCGCTGCTGGCCGGCGTCGACGCGACTGTCAGCACCGCGCTGCCCTTCCGCCACCGGTGCCGCGGGCGCCGCAGCTCGCGGCTTGGGCGACTGCAGCACGGTGATGGGCGTGCCCTCGATGGTGCGGCAGCCCTTCTCGCTGGCTTCCTTGGCGGACAGCGCGTCGGTGTAGAGCACCGGCGGACCGGGGCAGCGGTAGACCGTGCCCTGGGCTTGCGCGCCCAGGCTGGCCAGGACGAGCAGCGGTGCCAGCAATCGATTCAGCATGGCGGCATTGTGGCTCAGCCACGTGAACAAAAAAGGGGCCGCACCGGCGGCCCCTCTCTGGGGATGACCAGGCAGCGGAGATGCTGCCCATGGCCATCACAGCGCGTAGTACATGTCGAACTCGACCGGGTGCGTCGCCATGCGGAAACGCGTCACTTCCTGCATCTTCAGGTCGATGTAGGCGTCGATGTAAGAGTCGGTAAACACACCACCCTTGGTCAGGAAGGCGCGGTCCTTGTCCAGATAGTCCAGGGCCTGGTCCAGGCTGTGGCAGACGGTCGGGATCTTCGCGTCTTCTTCCGGCGGCAGGTGGTA
>CBHWBD010000238.1:0-7451 GCA_966111775.1 uncultured Comamonadaceae bacterium
TGCCCTGGCCGTTGGCGCCGAGGATGCCGATGCGCTGGCCGGCCAGCACCGAGCGGTCGACGTTGCGGACGATGGTGGTCGTGCCGTAGCCGGCCGCCATCTCGTCGAACATCAGCATCGGGTTGGGCAGGTTCAGCGGCTCGCGGAACTCGAAGTTGAAATCGGCGGAAGCCAGCACCGGTGCCAGCTTCTCCATGCGCTCCAGCGCCTTGACGCGGCTCTGGGCCTGCTTGGCCTTGCTGGCCTTGGCCTTGAAGCGATCGATGAATTTCTGCAGATGGGCGACGCGGTCCTGCTGCTTGGCGAAGGCGGCCTGCTGCAGCACCATGCGCTCGGCGCGCTGCGTCTCGAAGCTGGTGTAGTTGCCGCCGTAGCGCACCAGCTTGCCTTCGTCCAGATGCAGGGTGACCTTGGTGATGGCGTCGAGGAATTCACGGTCATGGCTGATGATGATCAGCGTGCCGTCATAGCGTTGCAGCCAGGCTTCCAGCCAGACCAGGGCGTCCAGGTCCAGGTGGTTGGTGGGCTCGTCCAGCAGCATCAGCTCGGCCGGGCACATCAGCGCGCGGGCCAGCTGCAGGCGCATGCGCCAGCCGCCGGAGAAGCTGTTGACCGGCGCATCGAGCTGCACGGTCTTGAAGCCCAGGCCCATCAGCAGCGCCTGGGCGCGCGAGCGGGCGTCGAAGGCGCCGGCATCGGCCAGAGCAGCATGCGCATCGGCCATCGCATGGCCGTCGTTGGCCGCCTCGGCGGCTTCCAGCGCGACGCGGGCGGCCACCAGCGTGAGGTCGCCCTGCAGCACATAGTCGGTCGCGCCGTCGTCGGTCTCGGGCATGTTCTGGGCGACCTCGGAGCGGCGCCAGTGCCTGGGCACCTCGACCTCGCCCTTGTCGTTGCCCAGGCGATGCGTCAGCAGCGCAAACAGGCTGGACTTGCCGGCGCCGTTGCGGCCGACGAGGCCGATCTTCTCGCCGGGTTGCAGCGTGGCGGAGGCGTTGTCCAGCACCACCTTGACGCCGCGGCGCAGCGTGATGTCGCGGATGGTGATCACAGCAGGGCCTCCTTGGTCACCAGCAGCACCTGGTCGGCACCGGAGGAGGTTTCCATCCACACGACTTCGAGGTCGGGGAAGGCAGCTTCGAAGAAGGGGCGTTCGTTGCCGATTTCCAGCACCAGCACGCCGTCGTCGTTCAGCGCGGCGGGTGCGGCGCGCAGCAGTTCGCGGATGAAGTCCATGCCGTCCGTGCCGCCGGCCAGGGCCAGCTCGGGTTCGGCCAGGTATTCGGCGGGCAGGGCGGCCATGCTGGCGCTGTTGACGTAGGGCGGGTTGCAGAGAATCAAGTCGTAGGTTCCTTCAGCGCCGGCCAGGCCATCGCCTTGCAGCAGGCGCACGCGCAGCGCGAGGTTGTGGCGCTCCACATTCAGCCGGGCCACGGCCAGCGCATTGATGTCGATGTCCAGCGCATCGACCTCGACGTCGGGCCAGGCCATGGCCGCCAGCACGGCCAGGCTGCCGTTGCCGGTGCACAGGTCCAGCACGCGGCGACTGGCCGGATTCAGCCAGGGATCGATGCTGGCGTCGGCAATCAATTCGGCGATGAAGCTGCGCGGCACGATGGCGCGCTCGTCGATGGTGAAGGGCACACCCTGCAGCCAGGCCTCGCCGGTCAGGTAGGCGGCCGGCTTGCGGGTCGTGATGCGCTCGTCAACCAGCGCGGCAATGGCCGCCACCTCGGCCACGGTCAGCTCGCGCTCTTCGTGCTCATCCAGCGCGTCCAGCGGAATGCCGAGGCGCCACAGCGCCAGCCACATGGCCTCGTCGAACGCGTTCGTCGTGCCATGGCCAAAAAACAAGCCCGCCTGGGCGAGGCGGGCGGCTTGGGATTCGATGCAGTCAATCAGCTTCAAGTGCCGCGGACGTCCAGGGTGATTTCGGTGAAGCTGGCCTCGTCGTTGGCCTTCTCCTCCTTGCGCGGCGTGGCCGCCATGCGTGCGCCGGGCGTCTCGTTCTGCAGACGCCAGAGCAGGTTGGTCGGCGAATCGGCGAAGGCCAGGCCTTCCTCGCGGGTGATGGTGCCTTCGCTGATGAGCTTGGCGAAATGCTCTTCGTAGGTCTGCGAGCCCTCGGCGATGGACTTCTCCATCGCCTCCTTGACGCCGGCGAAGTCACCCTGCTCGATGAGCTCGGCCGTCAGCTTGGTGTTCAGCAGGATTTCGACGACGGGCACGCGGCCGCCGGCGGTGGCGCGCACCAGGCGCTGCGACACGACGGCCTTGAGGCCGGCGGCCAGGTCGTTCAGCAGCGCCGGGCGGGATTCCGGCGTGTAGAAGGACAGGATCCGGTTCAGCGCATGGTAGGTGTTGTTGCCGTGCAGGGTGGCGAGCACCAGGTGGCCCGACAGCGCATACGAGATGGCCGCCGTCATGGTTTCACGATCGCGGATTTCGCCGATCAGGATGCAGTCCGGCGCCTGGCGCAGCGCGTTTTTCAGCGCGATCTGCAGCGAGGCCGTGTCGCGGCCGATCTCGCGCTGGTTGACGACCGAGCGCTTGTTGCTGAACAGGTATTCGATCGGATCCTCGATGGTGAGGATGTGCCCGGTCATGGTCTGGTTGCGCATTTCCAGCATGGCGGCGAGCGTCGTGCTCTTGCCGGTGCCGGTGGCGCCCACCATCAGGATGAGGCCGCGCTTTTCCTTGATCATCGTGCCGAGCACCGCCGGCAGCTGCAGGCTGTCCAGCGTCGGGATGTCGTGCGGGATGTGGCGGAACACGCCGGCGATGGAACCGCGCTGGCGGAAGCCCGACAGGCGGAAGCTGCCGACGCCGCTGATCGACACCGCCAGGTTCAGCTCGCCCGAGTTGTCGAGCTCGGCCAGGCTGGTCGGGTCGATGACCTCGGCGATGAGCTGGCGCGGCTGGGGCGGCGTCAGGAGCTGGTCGGAGAGCTGCACGGTCTGTCCGTTGATGCGGATCAGCACCGGCATATTGGCCGACAGATAGCAGTCCGAAGCACCCTTGTCGGCCATCAGCCGCAGGATGCGCTCCATGTTGCCGCCTGACATCAGTGCCCCTCGTCAGTCGAGTACGTCTGCCGATCCCCCGAGGGGATGCGGGCCGGCTGGGGAGCGGCCCGGCGCTCGGCCCGCTGGGGTTGGCTAAACGAGCTCATGGCTTCCTCAGGCGCGCAGCAGTTCGTTGATGCTCGTCTTGGAGCGCGTCTGGGCATCGACGCGCTTGACGATGATGGCCGCATACAGCGAGTAGCGGCCGCCGTCCTTGGGCAGGGAGCCCGAGATGACGACGGAGCCGGCCGGGATGCGGCCGTAGCTCACGGTGTCGGTGGCGCGGTCGTAGATCGGCGTGCTCTGGCCGATGTAGACGCCCATGGAGATGACCGAGTTCTCTTCGACAATGACGCCTTCGACGACCTCGGAGCGGGCGCCGATGAAACAGTTGTCTTCGATGATGGTCGGGTTGGCCTGCAGCGGTTCCAGCACGCCGCCGATGCCGACGCCGCCCGACAGGTGGACGTTCTTGCCGATCTGGGCGCAGGAGCCGACGGTGGCCCAGGTGTCGACCATGGCGCCTTCGTCGACATAGGCGCCGATGTTCACGTAGGAGGGCATCAGCACGACGTTCTTGGCCTGGAAGCTGCCGCGGCGCGCGACGGCCGGCGGCACGACGCGCACGCCGCTGGCGCGCAATTGCTCGTCGCTCCAGCCGGCGAACTTGGTCGGCACCTTGTCGAAGAAGGTCAGTTCCTTGTCGCCCATGATGCGGTTGTCGTTCAGGCGGAAGGACAGCAGCACGGCCTTCTTGATCCACTGGTGCACCGTCCACTGGCCCACACCCTCGCGGGTGGCCACGCGCAGGCGGCCGGCGTCCAGTTCGGCGATGACATGGTCGACGGCCTGGCGCACATCGGGCGCATTGACGGGGTCCAGGGCCGTGCGGTTGTCCCAGGCGAGGTCGATCAGGCTTTGCAGTTCAGCGGTGTTCATCGGCGAGATTGGGTGAAAGAGACGATGCGGTGGGCGGCTTCAAGGCATTCGGCCTCGTCGGCCACCAGGGCCAGGCGGATACGGCCGGCGCCGGGGTTGTTGCCATGGGCTTCACGGGCCAGCAGGCTGCCCGGCAGGACGGCCAGATTGTATTGAGCGAGCAGGCCCTGGGCGAAGGCGACGTCGTTACCACCGGGAACAGCCGCCCAGAGGTAGAAGCCGGCATCGGGCAGGGCCACATCCAGCACCTCGGCGAGCAGCGGCGTGACGGCGGCGAACTTGTGGCGGTAGCGCGCCCGGTTCTCGACGACATGGACCTCGTCGCCCCAGGCCGCAATGCTGGCGGCCTGCACGATGGGGCTCATGGCACTGCCGTGATAGGTGCGGTAGAGCAGGAACTTCTTCAACAGGGCGGCGTCGCCAGCCACGAAACCCGAACGCAGTCCCGGCACATTGGAGCGTTTGGACAGCGAAGTGAAGGCGATCAGGTTGCGGAAGTCGCTGCGGCCCAGCTTGGCCGCGGCTTCCAGCCCGCCCAGGGGTGCCGCACCTTCACCTTCAGCGCGGAAATAGATCTCCGAATAGCACTCGTCCGACGCGATGACGAAGCCGTGGCGGTCGCTGAGCTCGAAAAGGGCCTGCCATTCGGACAGGGGCATGACGGCGCCGCTCGGGTTGCCCGGCGAGCAGACGTAGAGCAACTGGGTGCGCGCCCAGGTCGCCGCGTCGATCTGCCGCCAGTCGACGGCGAAATTGCGTGCGGGGTCGGAGTTGGCGAAGGCCACCTCGGCGCCGGCCAGCAGGGCCGCGCCTTCATAGATTTGATAGAAGGGATTGGGACAGACGACGGTCGCGCCGGCACGGCTGGGGTCCACCACCGTCTGGGCGATGGCGAACAGGGCCTCGCGCGAGCCGTTGACGGGCAGGACCTGGGTGGCCGGGTCCAGCGTCAGGCCATAGCGGCGCGAGATCCAGCCGGTGATGGCCTCACGCAGCGCCAGCGTGCCGGCCGTGGCCGGGTAGGCCGCCAGGCTCTTCATCGACGCATTGATGGCCTCGGCGATCAGGGCCGGTGCGGCATGGCGCGGTTCGCCAATGCCCAGGGAGATGGGCGCCAGGTCCGGATTGGGCGTGATGCCGGCGGTCAGCGTGCGCAGGCGCTCAAAGGGGTAGGGCTGCAGCCTGTCGAGCCGCGGATTGACGGGAAAACTCATCCGGCGATGATAGGGCGCGGACCATGAGCCCCGCTCGGCCGCCCGGAGGGGATCAGCTCCCGCCTGGCGGGACAGCGCGCAGCGCGAAGGGTGCAAGGGTCTGCAGCCTGGGGAGGCACGAAGATGAATCATGCTTGGCTGGCTGCCGGGCTGCTCGTCGCGAGCGGCGTGGCTGGGGCGCAGGGCGCCTGCACCAAGGTCGTCGTGACGGCCGATCCCGAATACCCACCCTATGCCTGGTACGACGGCCAGACCCTGCGCGGCGCCAGCGTCGACGTGGTGCTGGCCGTGCTGCAGGCCATCAAACTGCCCTATGAACTGCGCTACGTCGGGCCCTTCGTGCGCGTGCTGCAGAACGCCCGCGTCGGCGAGGTGGACATCGTCACCGAGCTCAAGCGCAACAGCGAGCGCGAGCTCTATCTGGCTTTCACCGACACACCCATCTTCAGCAACCCGAGCTCGGTCTTCATCCGCGTCAATCAGAACCTGAAGTTCACCAAACGCGAAGACCTGCGCGGCCTGCATGGCGGCGTCACGCATGGCACGCGCTTCGGCGACGGGCTGGATGAATACATCGAGGCCAACCTCACCGTCGAGACTGGCCCGGGCATCAAGGAGAACTTCCTGAAGCTCGACGCTGGCCGCATCGACTACTTCATCTCCCCCCACTACCCGGCGCTGTCGCACCTGATCACCAGCGGCAACGAGGGCAAGTTCGTCGCCTTGAAGCCCCATGTGGCCGAGGCGCTGAACTATGTCGGCTGGTCGCGCCGCAGCGCCTGCCTGGGCCGACTGCAGGAGTTCGACGCCATGCTCAAGCGCTATCTGGCGACGCTGAACGCCGGGCGGCTGGTGGACGACAACCAGGACGCGTGGCGGCGAAATCCCGTGATGAAGCGTTGAAACGGAGCCCCTCGTCCAAGGAGTACCTTGGACGGTCCCCCGAGGGGACGGTGATGCTCGCGGCGTCGAACCGCGAGCACATCACCAGAGCGGGCCGGCTAGGCAGCGGCCCGGCGCTCGGCCCGCAAGAACTCAACCCAGCATGCCCGACTCGAAGCCGTGCGCCGGCAGGTCCACCCGCGGTGCGGGCGTCCAGCCCGGCTTGCGGTGCTCGGCGACGACGTTGGTGTAGATGCCGCCGCGCACATACCACTTGGCTGTGATGCGGATGAAGCGCGGGTCGGTGACCTTGACGATGTCGTCCAGGATCTTGTTGGTGACCTTCTCGTGAAAGGCGCCCTCGTTGCGGTAGCTCCAGAAGTACATCTTCAGGCTCTTAAGCTCCACGCAGAGCTCGTCCGCAATCATGTCGATGGTGAAGTGGGCGAAGTCGGGCTGGCCGGTCAGCGGGCAGTGGCAGGTGAACTCGGGCACCTGGAACTGGATGACGTAGTCGCGCTCGGGATTCGGGTTTGGGAAGACCAGGATGTCCTTGCTGGGCTTGCTCGGCGGATTCGGGGGCACCTCGCGCATCTTGGGCTTCTTCTTGGGGGCGGGGGCGGCGGACTTCTTGGTGGCCATGATTCAAAGGCTTTCTGAGAGGGTGCGAATGCTATCATCCGACCCCGTTGAAGCGCCCCTGAAAGGCGCTTTTCTTTAGCCAAATCAAGGGCTTACGTCCGAGCTACATGCGGCTGAATTCGATCAAGCTGGCCGGCTTCAAATCCTTCGCTGAACCCACGACCTTCCAGTTGCCGGGGCAACTCGTTGGCGTCGTCGGCCCCAACGGCTGCGGCAAGTCCAACATCATGGATGCGGTGCGCTGGGTGCTGGGCGAAAGCAAGGCCAGCGAGCTGCGTGGCGAGTCCATGCAGGACGTCATCTTCAACGGCTCGGGCAACCGCAAGCCGGCGGGGCGCTCCAGCGTCGAGCTGGTGTTCGACAACAGTTCAGCCCGCGCCGGCGGCCCCTGGAACCAGTTCACCGAGATCGCCGTCAAGCGCGTGCTGACGCGCGACGGCACCAGCTCCTACTTCATCAACAACCAGCCGGTGCGTCGCCGCGACGTGCAGGACGTCTTCCTCGGCACGGGCCTGGGACCGCGGGCCTACGCCATCATCGGCCAGGGCACCATCTCGCGCATCATCGAGAGCAAGCCCGAGGAGATGCGCCTCTTCCTCGAGGAAGCCGCGGGCGTCTCGAAGTACAAGGAACGCCGCCGCGAGACCGAGAACCGGCTCAAGGACACGCGCGAGAACCTGACCCGCGTCGACGACATCCTGCGCGAGCT
>CBHWBD010000239.1:0-7380 GCA_966111775.1 uncultured Comamonadaceae bacterium
GCAAGTTCCTGGCCGAGAACCCCGACAAGTTCGACGCCCGCGAGTGGCTCAAGCCTGCCCGCGAAGCCGCCAAGCTGATCTGCAAGCAGCGCTACATGGAATTCGGCTGCGAAGGCCAGGCCGGCAAGATCAAGGCGCGCACGCTGAGCGACATCGCCGGCGCCTACGCCCGCGGCGAGCTGGCGCAGAAGGTGCAATAAGGGTCCGGTGACCCGTCACTGCTTCACCTATGGCTCGCTGATGTGGGCCGACATCATGGCCCGCGTCTGCGGGCGTGAATTCGCCAGCGAGCCGGCCTCGCTGGCGGACCACCGGCGCCATCCGGTGCGCGGCCAGGACTATCCCGGCCTGCGCGCCGCACCCGGCGGTCGGGTGCCGGGGCGGCTCTACTTCGACGTGACGGACGACGCCTGGGCGCGCCTGGATGCCTTCGAGGGCGACGAGTACGAACGCGCCGACGTCGTCGTGACCCTGGCCGACGGCCGGACGCTGCCGGCCCAGGTCTACCGTTTCCGCACCGAAGTTTCCGACCGGCTGCTGCGCGGCGACTGGGACGTCGATGCCTTCGCCCGTGAAGGCCGGGCGCGCTTCATGGCCCGCTACGTGGGCTTCGAGGTCCTGAGCTCCCGGAAATAAGCCACATTCCTGACGATGCACCCCCGGTTCGCGGGGCCACAATGCATCGGCATAACCCCTCAGTCGTTGAGGGCGGGAGTGGCGGATGGACGAGCTGACCGGGATCGTCGCGCGGGCGGGTTTCCTGCCCCACGGCTATTGCTTCCAGTGGTCGCCGGGTCTGCTCTGGACCATGGTGGGCTCGGACCTCGCCATCGCCCTGGCCTACTTCTCCCTCCCGCTGGCCATCGCGAGCTATGCGCGCCGGCGCCCCCAGGTCAATCTCGGCAGCATCGCGACGCTGTTCGCCGTCTTCATCTTCGCCTGCGGCGTGACCCATGTGCTGGACGTCTGGACGATCTGGCGCCCCGATTACGAGCTGCAGACGGCGGGCAAGGTCTTCACCGCCTGCGCCTCGGTGCTGACGGCCGCCGTCGCCTGGCGGCTGATGCCGACGCTGCTGGCCCTGCCGTCCATCGACGAGATGCGCCGCAGCAACGAGGCACTGCGGTTCGAGATGGACCGCCGCGCCAGCGCCGAGGACCATCAGCTCGAGGCTGAACAGAGTCTGGCTGCCACGCTGTCGGCCATCGATGCCGGCTTCGTCTCGACCGATGCCCAGGGGCGGGTGACCCGCATCAACGCCGTCGCCGAGCGCATCACCGGCTGGCCGGCATGTGAGGCCCTCGGCTGTCCGGTCTGGGAGGTCTTCCAGCGCGACGGCATGCCGGCCGACCTGAAGGCGCGCAACCCCATCGAGGTGCTGCGTGAGCGCGACGGCGAGGGTGCCTTCCGCCGCCAGGCCGTCTGCGTGGCACGCGACGGCAGCCGGCGCCCGGTCGAGGTCCATGCCGAGCTCATCCATCATGCCGATGGCCGGGAGCGCGGCGTCGCCATCGTCTTCCGCGACGTCGGTCGCCTCAACGAAGCCGAGGCCGAGGTGAGGCGCCTGGCCGCCGTCATGGAGTCTTCGGCCGACGCCATCGTCGTCAAGACCCTGGACGGCCGCATCACCAACTGGAACGCCGCCGCCGAGCAGATGTTCGGCTACACCGCCGCCGAGGCCGTCGGCCAGCCGGTGCAGATGCTGATCCCGCCCGAGCGCGAGGCCGAGGAGATGGGCATCCTGGGCCGCATCGCCCAGGGCCATCAGGTGCCGCCCTTCCGCACCGTGCGCATCGCCAAGGACGGCCGGCGCGTCGAGATCTCGGCCCAGGTCTCGCCGCTGCGCGACGCCGCGGGCCGCATCATCGGTGGCATCAAGTCGGCCCGCGACCTGACCCACCAGCGCCAGATCGAGGTGGCTCTGCGCCAGAGTGAGGCCCGGCTGCGCTTCGCGCTGGAATCGGCGGCCATCGGCGACTGGGAGCTGGAGCTGGACAGCGGCGTCATCCACCGCTCGCGCCGCTATGACCAATGCTTCGGCCTGCCCGACGCCGCGCCGGCGTGGAGCCGCGAGCGCCTGCTGGCTGCCGTCCACCCCGATGACCGCGCCATGGTCGAGGCCGGCCTGGCGGCCTTGCCGGAGGGGCACCGGCCCTGGCATGCCGAGTTCCGTGCGATCTGGCCCGACGACAGCGTGCACTGGCTGCGCCTGGATGCCCGTGTCACCCACGACGACGCCGGCTCGCCGCGCCTCGTGGGCATCGCGGCCGACGTGACCGCCATGCGCACCGCCGAGCAGGCGCGCCAGCAGGCCATCTGGCTGGCCGCCGAGAACCGCCGCGTGCAGGAGAGCAGCCGGCTCAAGAGCCTGTTCCTGGCCAATATGTCGCACGAGCTGCGCACGCCGCTGAACGCCGTCATCGGCTTCGCCGACCTGTTGACCATGAGTGGCCAACCGGCCGACGCCGAACGCCAGCGCGAGTGGCTGCAGCACATCGCCAGCAGCGGCCGCCATCTGTTGAACATGATCAACGACGTGCTGGACCTGTCCAAGATCGAGGCCGGCAAGATGGACTTCCATGCCGAGCCCGTCGAGCTGCCGGCCCTGGTCGACGACGTGATGGCCACCGTCGCCGTGCTGGCCGGGCAGCGCGCCCTGAGCCTGAAGTCCTTCGTCGAGCCCGGCCTGCACGGCCTGGTGCTTGACCCGGCGCGCCTCAAGCAGGTACTGCTGAACTATCTGTCCAATGCCATCAAGTTCACGCCGGCCGGAGGCCACGTCGAACTGCGCATGCTGGGCGAAGGGCCGCGGCTGTGGCGGCTGGAGGTGGAAGACAACGGCATCGGCATCCCGCCCGAGCGCATCGGCCAGCTCTTCGTCGAGTTCCAGCAGCTCGACGACGGCCTGACCAAGCGCCACCAGGGCACGGGCCTGGGGCTGGCGCTGACGCGTCGCCTCGTCGAGGCCCAGGGCGGGCGTGTCGGCGTCTACAGCGAACCCGGGCACGGCAGCCGCTTCTATGCCGTGCTGCCCCGCCAGCCGCTGGATGGCGATGAGGACGCGCCGCGACCGTCGCATCAGCTGCTCGTCGCGCTGCGCGACCATCCGCTGCGCGACGGCGTTGCCCGCGAGCTGGCGCAGGCCGGCGTGGCGGCCGACACCGCGGCCACGGCGGCCGAGGTGCTGCGCCTGGGACGGGTGCGCCGCTATACCGAGCTGGCCATCGACCTCGGCCTGCCCGACGCGCCGGGACTGTCCCTGCTGGCCGCGCTGCGCAGCGGCGGGCCGTCCATGCACGCGGCCGTCAAGGCCCGGGCGCTGACGCCGCCCTCCGGCGCGGGCGTGTCCTTCCCGGTGGCCGAGGTGCTGGCCAAGCCGCTGCGCCGCCCGGCGCTGGCGCGCGCGCTGGTGCCCCTGCGGGACCGCCTGGGGCCGGGCCGGCCGGTGCTGGTCATCGACGACGAAGCGAGCGCTCGCGAGCTGATGTGCTCGGCCCTGCTGGCCAATGGCATTGAGGCCGTGGCCGCGGCCAGCGGCGCCGAGGCCCTGCAGCGCCTGCCGGCCGTGCAGCCGGCCGCCCTGGTGCTGGACCTGATGATGCCGGGCATCGACGGCTTCCAGGTGCTGCACGAACTGCGCAGCGACCCGCGCTGGGCCGGGCTGCCCGTCATCGTCTGGACGGCGCTGACGCTGAGCGTCGAGGAGATCGAGGCCCTGGCCCGCTCGGCCACCGTCATCGCCAGCACGGGCGAGGCGCAAGCGCTGGCCGAGGTGCGCGACGCGCTGCTGAACGCCGCCCGCCAGGACCGCCGCGGCCGCAGGCGCACCGGAGGTTGACATGCCAAGCGTCCTCATCGTCGACGACAACGAGCTCAACATCGACCTCGCGCAGTACGTGCTGGAGGCCGACGGCTTCAGGGTCGAGCGCGCCCTGAATGTGGACGAGGCCTGGGCCCGGCTGCGGGCGCACCGGCCCGACATCGCCCTGGTCGACATCCAACTGCCCGGCACCGACGGCTTGAGCCTGGTGCGGGCCGTCAAGGCGACGCCCGACCTCGCCGACCTGCCCGTCGTCGCCTTCACCGCCTTCGCCATGCCCGGGGACGAGCAGCGCTTCCGCGCGGCGGGCTGCGACGGCTATCTGACCAAGCCCATCGACGTGCACAGCTTTGCAGCCGCCGTCAGAAGCCACCTCGGCACCTAAAATCCGTCGCGTTGCCCTTTCGCTCGCCGCCATGCCCCAAGCTCTCTACGAATCCAGCCTCCAGTCCCTTCCCCTGCTTGGTCGCGGCAAGGTGCGCGAGAACTACGCCGTCGGCGAGGACCGCATCCTGATGATCGCCAGCGACCGGCTGTCGGCCTTTGACGTCATCATGGGCGAGCCGATTCCAGGCAAGGGCGCGCTGCTGACCAAGATGGCGCTGTTCTGGTTCGACAGGCTGGATGGCATCGTCCCCAACCACCTGACCGGCCAGGACCCGCTGTCCGTCGTCACCGGCGAAGAGCGCGAGCAGATCCGCGACCGCGCCATGCTGGTCAAGCGCCTCAAGCCCCTGCCCATCGAGGCCGTCGTGCGCGGCTACCTGGCCGGCAGCGGCTGGGCCGAGTACCAGACCAGCCAGAGCGTGTGTGGCGTCAAGCTGCCGGCGGGTCTGCGCAACGCCGACAAGCTGCCCGCGCCCATCTTCACGCCCGCCACCAAGGCCGAGATGGGCGACCACGACGAGAACATCAGCTTCGAGCAGGCCGCCGACATCATTGGCGCCGACCTCGCCGCCCGCGTGCGCGACATCTCCATCCAGCTCTACCAGCGCGCCGCCGACTTTGCGCTCACCAAGGGCATCATCATTGCCGACACCAAGTTCGAGTTCGGCCTCGATGCCGACGGCACGCTGACGCTGATGGACGAGGTGCTGACGCCCGACTCCTCGCGCTACTGGCCAGTCGAGAGCTATGCGCCCGGCAGCAACCCGCCCAGCTACGACAAGCAGTTCGTGCGCGACTGGCTGGAGGCCGTGCGCATCGATGGTCAGCCCTGGGGCAAGAAGGCGCCGGCGCCGGCCCTGCCGGCCGAGGTCATTGCCAATACGGTGCAGAAGTACGAAGAAGCCCTGCAGCGGCTGACCGCATGAGCGCCGCGCTGGGCCGCCCCGAGCAAGCTCGCTCCCGCTCGGCGGGACAGGCCGCAGGCCGAAGGGTGCAGCAATGAGCACCGCGCCGGTCAAGCTGCGCAGCCGCCTGGCGCAGAGGCTGGACGGCGAGATTGCCGCCGTGGCTTCCATGCCGGCGCGCGCCGCCGTGCTGCAGGCCCAGCGCGCCATCCTGTGGCTGCGCCATGGCCGCGAGGCCGAGGCCCGCGAGGAGTTGAACCGGCTGCAAACGCGGGCGCTGACGCATCCGCGCGTCGAGCTGGCGGCCTGGCTGCATCTGGCGGAAGGCCTCACGGCTTATTTCAGTGCCTTCGGCGGCGGGGCCCGCGAGCGCGTGCGCCGGGCCCAGGTGATGGCCCAGGCGGCGGGCCTGGCCTCGCTGCAGGCCTTGTGCGATGCCTGGCTGGCCCAGATGGCCTTTGTCGACCGCGACATCGACCGCCTCGTTGCCCACGCGGCAGCCGTGCTGACCGCCCCAGCCGACAACGCCGCGGCCTGCCGCCTCCGCCCTGGGCATGGCCTGGGACCAGGCCCGGGACGAGGCGGCCGCCTCCGCCTGGTATGCCTGGGGTCGCCGCGCCGGCAGCGCCGACGGTGACGACGCCAGCCTCGCGGCACTGCTCTACAACCAGATGCAGATGCGCGCCCAGCGCATCCGTCACGCCGCCCTGGCCGGCGAGCCCGGCGAGGCGCCGGCCGTGCTGCTGGGCGTGGACTCCATCGGCCATTTCGACGACGCCGTCGGCGGCTCGGCCCGTGCCGACCTGACGCCGCTGCTGCGCGCCCAGTTGCTGACGGTGCAGGGCGACTTCCCGGCGGCCGCAGCCTTGCTGGAGGCCCATCTGCCCGAGGCCGTGGCCGCGGGCCTGGCTCGCACCGGCGGCAGCCTGCTGGCCGACCTGGCCTGGTGCTGGGCCAACACCGGCGACGTGCAGCGTGCCCGCGCCCTGGCCGACCAGGCCGCCGTCGAGGTGCTGGCCGAGGACGCCGCCCACTGCGACCTGGACGAATGCGCCGCCCTGCATGCCCGCCTGGCCCAGGTCTACGCCAAGCTGCGCGAAGACGGCCTGGCCGCCCGCCATGGCGACGCCGCCCAGGCCGCCTGGGAGCAGGACAGGGCCCAGCGCCGGCTCTGGGCCGAGCGCCTGAGAACGGCCGGATTGGGTACTCCGCCACGCTGACCCGGCTTTCTCCGGGCTGTCGGAGAGGGCGGGCTGGGGTACCCTCGCCCGCCTATGACCGCCGACTCCCGCGACGACGACGCCATCAACGCCTTGCCGGTGGGCACCCGCTTTGGCGAACTGGAAATCACCGGCACCCTGGGCGTGGGCGGTTTCGGCATCGTCTATCTGGCGCGTGACCACTCGCTGGAGCGCGAGGTCGCGATCAAGGAATACATGCCCAGCCAGTTCGCGCAGCGCGACGGGCAGTCCCAGGTCTCGGTGCGTTCGGTGTCCATGAAGGAGACCTTCGAGCTCGGCCGCCGCAGCTTCGTCAATGAAGCCAAGCTGCTGGCCCGCTTCGACCATCCGTCCCTGCTGAAGGTCTACCGCTTCTGGGAAGCCAACGGCACTGCCTACATGGCCATGCCGCGCCTGGTGGGCCAGAACCTGCGCGAAGCCCGCAAGACCCGCCCGACGCCGCCGCCCGAGGCCTGGGTGCGGCGCATCTTCGACTCCGTGCTGGGCGGCCTCGAGACCCTGCATGCCCAGCATGTCTGGCACCGCGACGTCGCGCCCGACAACATCTTCATGCCGGCCGACGGCAGCCCGCCCATCCTGCTGGACTTCGGCGCCGCCCGCCAGGCCATCAGCGACAAGACCCAGGTCTTCACGGCCATCCTCAAGCCCAGCTTCGCGCCCATCGAGCAATACGCCGAGGCGACGACGCTGAAGCAGGGCGCCTGGACCGACTTCTACGCGCTGGCCGCGGCCATGCACGAGCTGCTCATCGGCCGCCCGCCGCCGCCGGCCACGACCCGCGCCATGGGCGAAGAGCTGGCGCCGCTGGACGTGCCCGGCTATTCCCCCGCCTTCCTGGCCGGCCTCGATTGGGCCCTGCGCGTGGCGCCTCACCAGCGGCCGCAGACGGTCGCCGCCTGGCGCGAGGTGCTGGACGGCCGGGCCGACGTGCCGCCGCCGTCGGCCTCGCCCGCACGCGCGGCCCCCCCACCGCCAACACCCACGTCGCCCGCGCCGCTGGATCTCGAATTCGCCGACACCATCCAGG